>JBKQIH010000014.1:0-21679 GCA_052148445.1 Rhodomicrobium sp. | reverse complement strand
GTTCAAGTTTTATGCAAAAAACCGTGCACGCATCGTTAAGCGCCCCGGTAATTCATTCTTTTGGTTAGCGAAATGGAGCGCCTCGACAGCAGCCTTTTCGCGGAGGCCATCGCCGGGGCGAACGAAGCGATGACAAGGATGCCTGCCTCTTGCCGCGGGTTCGCCGGGTGAGGCGCTTACTGAATCACCCGGCGCGCGTGAAGTAGTCGGCGAACGTCAGGGGAAACATAATGATCAACCAGAAGAACCCTGCCGCCGCGGCGAGCCGCAAAAGCACGGTGTCATGAATCAGATCCATGAAAAACAGGAGCCCGATCAGGGCCATGATACCCGCGATGGTCATGTTCACCGCAGTATTGTAGCCGCCCATCGGTATGAAAGCCGCGGTGATCGAGATCGCGAGCAGCACAAACTCCACGAGGAGAATGGAGCCGTTCCTGACCCAGAGGTGCCTCACCACGTTCGAGTTCTGAGCGTTCATCATGCGCGTCCCGGTAAGTATAAGATCGGATAGAGAAAAATCCAAACGGTGTCGACGAAGTGCCAGTAAAGCGCGATGGTCACGAGGTCTGGCAGCAGGAGCGGCTCCAGGCGGCTCATGAACCAGGCCAGCCGCGCGACAAGCACCACGCCAACGGTCAAGTGGATGGCGTGAACGCTGGTCATGACCCAGTAAAGGCCCCAGAACGAAGCCGCGCCTCTTGCCGCGATTGAGAAATGTGGGCCTGGCACGAGGCCCTGCTCGATGTCGCCGCGATATTCGTATCCCTTGACGGCCAGGAACAGCACACCCAAGGCGGCGGTGGCGGCGAGGCATTTCCAGACAAGGCCGCGAAGCCCGGCCTGTGCGCCTTGAACGGCCACGATCATGGTCACGCTACTCACAAGCAGGATCACGATGTTTATCGTGCCAAGCGTGATCTCCGTGGCCCGGGCGCCCGCGAGGAAGCCTTCCGGATTGTTGACGCGGTTGACGGCGTAGGCGAGGAACATGCCGCCAAAGAACAAGATTTCGGTCACGAGGAAGAGCCACATGCCGAAGCTGGCGGCGTTCTGCTCCTCCTCTAGCGTTTCCCAAGGCTCGGATGGCGCGGGGCCGGTGGCGATGGCGGCTTCGCCGGCACGCGCGCTCATGATGAATGCCCCGCCGTTTGCGGCGCCGCATGCCGCGCGTCGTCGCCTTCGATATCGCCGTAATCGTAAGGGGGCTTATCCACCACAGGCGGCTTCAGGAAATTGTGCGGCGGCGGCGGCGACGTGGTTTGCCACTCAAGCCCGGTCGCATCCCAAGGGTTGTCGGGCGCCCGACGGTTCGTGAACAGCGACCAGGTGAGGTAGATGATTGGAAGCAGATAGGCCGCCGCCAAGACGGTCGCGCCCGTCGAAGACATCACATTGAGCGCCTGGAACTCCGGCGGATAAACGTGATAGCGCCGCGGCATGCCCATGTAGCCCACGACGAACTGGGGGAAGAAGGTAAAGTTGAAGCCAAAGAACATCATGATGGCGGCAAACCGCGCCCAAGACTCGGGGTAAAGCTTGCCCGAGATCTTCGGCCACCAGAAATGCAGCGCCGCGTAAAGCGCCGAGACCGAACCGCCAACCATGATGTAGTGGAAGTGCGCGATTATGAAGTAGGTGTCGTGGATGTGCACATCGAGCGGTATGGAGGCGGCGAAAAGCCCCGTCAGGCCGCCGATGGTGAACAGCCAAAGGAAGCCCAGCGCATAGAGCATCGGCGATTCAAAACTGATCTGGCCCCTGTAGAGCGTCGCGGTCCAATTGAACACCTTGATGGCGGAGGGCACGGCGACAACAAAACTCAGGAACGAGAAGACAAGCGCGGCATACCAGGACATGCCCGATACAAACATATGGTGGCCCCAGACGAAGAAGCCCACCAGCGCGATGGAAAGCAGCGCATAGATCATGAATGTGTAGCCGAAAACCTTGCGGCGCGCGAAGCAGGAAACCACCTCGGAAATCACGCCCATGGCGGGAATAATCATGATGTAGACGGCGGGATGGCTGTAAAACCAGAAGAGATGCTGGAAGAGCAGCGGATCGCCGCCATTCGCCGGGTCGAAAATTGGCAAGCCGAAATAGCGCTCCGCCGTGATGAGAACGAGCGTGATGGCGAGCACGGGCGTCGCCAGGATAAAGACAAGGCTAACCGTGTACATCGACCAGACGAACAAAGGCAGCCGGAACCAAGTCATGCCCTTGGTGCGCAAGAGATGCACCGTTGCGATGAAATTGATGCCCGTGGCGATGGATGAAAAGCCCGCAAGGAAGATCCCGCCAGCCGCGGCGAAGATTGCCCCGGTGGCGAACTTCGTGGAGTAGGGCGGATAGAAGGTCCATCCCGTGTCCAGCCCGCCGGAGGCGAGTGCGTAGAGCACGAACAGGCCGCCGATAAGATTGAGATACCAGCTCGCCAGGTTCAGCCGTGGAAAGGCCACGTCCTTCGCGCCGATCATAAGCGGCAGCAAAAAGTTTCCGAATATCGCCGGGATGGATGGGATCAGGAAGAACCAGACCATCACGATGCCATGCAGCGTGAACAGCCTATTATAGGTCTCGTCGCTGACGAGGCCGCCGTCCGGCGTCATCAGTTGCAGGCGGATCACGGCCATGGCGATGCTGCCAATGAAAAAGAACAGCGTAACGGTAATGGCGTAAAGGACCGCTATGCGCTTGTGGTCGGTCGTGGAAAGCCAGGACCAGAGGCTCGTTGTTTCAAGATAGCTATGCACTGGCGCGGGGATGGGCCGCGGCGCGGGTTCCGTTCGACCAATCGTGATGTCAGCCATTGGGATTTTCCTTTACGTCATTGCCGCGGGGCCGGTGCCACAAAGATCGAGGCAATCGCCCCTCACCCTGTCCCTCTCCCCATGGGAGAGGGGACGGCCTCTCAACGGTCGCGACGGGACTCCCTCTCCCATGGGGAGAGGGCTGGGGTGAGGGGAGATTCCCTCCGTTCATTTCACCACCTGGCGAACACATCGGCGTCATCACCTTCCCTTGTCTTTGAGCGAGCGGATGTAGGCGGTCAGCCGCAATATCTCGCTGTCGTCGATGAGCCCCGCAAAATTTGGCATTTCGTTTTTGAAGCCCGCGACGATGTCTTTGCCGGGCTGCAAGATGGAGTCGCGGATATAGGCGTCATCCGCGACGACGGTGCGCCCGTCGCTCAGCTGGACCGGGCCGCCATAGACGCCATTGAGATGCGGCGCGTGCACGGCGGACGCGCCCTCGTGGCAACCGGCGCAGCCGAGCGAGACGAACAGCGCGGCACCCTCTTTGGCGATGTCGTCCGCCTGGGGCTGGGCGCGCAGCCACTTGGCGAACTCCTCCTGGGGCAGCACTACGACGCTGCCGATCATGCGCGAGTGCTGAGTTCCGCAAAACTGCGTGCAGAAAAGGTGAAACGTTCCGGTTTTCGTCGCTTTGAACCAAGTCTCCAAATAGCGGCCCGGAAGCACGTCCCGTTTGATGCGGAAGGCCGGCACGAAGAAGGAATGGATGACGTCCTCCGAGGTCAGCACGACCCGCACCGGCACGTTCACCGGTACATGCAGCGTGTTGATTTCCCGCGCGCCGTTCGAGTGCTGGGTCTTCCACATCCACTGCTTGCCGGTGACGTGCACCTCCATCGCATTGCGGGGCGGCACGAGGGTGGTGAACTGCGCGCTGGCGGTGAACCAGAAGATGAAGAAGAACAGGAAGAAGGTCGCGGCGGTCCAGCCGATTTCGAATTCGCGCGCGGCGAACTCCCGGAGCGGGCCGCGTTTCGCTGTTGTTCCGCGCCGGTAGCGAAGCGAGAAGGTAAGCACCAGCGCAACCACGAGAACGACGATTGCCACCGATACGCCGATCAGCAGCATGTAGACGCCATCCACGCCGGGGGCCTGTGTCGATGCCTGTTCGGGGAGAAGCCGTAGCCAGTTCATGATTTCGCGCCTTTCCGCCTGGCGAGGAACAGAAGCGCGCCGCCAATGCCCAGAACCGTCAGCAAGGCTCCGCCCTTAAGCGCGGCTTGAACGGTGGCTGTGTAGGCGCCCTCGAGCGGATTGTGCCCGTAGCAGAGCAGCCTTATGCCCTCCACGAACGCGGCGAGCCTGCTTTGCCGGGCATCCAGGATAGCCGCCCGGAGTGGGGCAGCGCTCAGGTTCAAGCCTTCGATGACGTGGGAGACGCGGCCCGCGCCGGTCAGGATCACCACGCCCAACGGATGCGCGAACTCGCCCCTTCCGGCATCGTAAACCGCTTTGTAATTGAGCGCGTTTGTAACGCTGGCGATGGAGGCGGCGTCGCCGCTGAGAAATTTCGCCGCAGCAGAAAGACGCGGATAAGGCGCGAGATAAGTTGCCTGCATAGCCTCGGCGTCCGCGGCGCTAGCCTTAGGATCGATACCGATCACCAAGAAGTTATAGTCCCGCCCGGCTTCCAGCCCGGTTTGCGACAAACCGTCCGCCGCGATGGCGAGCGCTGTGCCACAAGTAAAGTGGCACTTGAAATCCACGAGGATCAACACCGCGGGTTTGCCGCCGAGCGCTTCCTTAAGGCTCAGCCGCGCATTGCCGGACGTTATGAACCCGGCGTCCAGCGGGAGGGCCGCGCCAGGGCTTGGGTTCAGCGCTATTTCCTTGAGCTGGTTCGGGGAAAGTTCCGCTCCGCACGGCGTGCTACCGATAAGGATCGAAGCCAAAGCGGCGAAGGCAAAGCAATGGATCGCATTGCGTGTCACTGCTCGCCTCCTTTCGATGCTCCGCCGGCCTTCTGCATCGCCTGCCCAGCCAGATCCGCCGCGCTTTGCTGCGGGCTCGGAGCCTGCTCCAACGGCTCCAGTGCCGCGCCGCCCTTTGAAGCGACGATTTCCATCGCGCGCCCGATGGGGATTCGAAGCAGCCCTTTACTCTGATCCACCCAGCCGTAGCGCTCGATCCGCGCCAGTTGGGCGCTCTGAAGCTTCTCCAGATCGGATAGAGGCGAGGTTTGCAGCTCCGGCGCGGGGAACGGGCGGGGCGCCACATAGAGGCCCGGCCCTACAAGCACACGGTAATAGGCCAGGAGTGCCACGAGGCAGATGGCGGCGAAGACCGTGAAGCCGATTGTGGTGGCCAGTATGGGCAGGGCGCGGATCTTGTCCGGCTCGGTATGCGTGGCGTGATTGTCAGGCATGGCTCAGTCTCCCTTCGGAGAGGAACCGCTCACCCATTGGCACGGCCGCGACGAGGGCCGCCACCATGGCAACGATTGCAACCGCCGCGGAGACCAATGCCAAGGGCGTGGCGATGGGCGCAAACAGCCAGATCATGTGCAGCGCGATGCCGCAGAGCACCGAAACACCGATAAGCCGCAAACCGGTTCCGCTTGCCCGGACGGAGCCCCAAAGCAGCGAGCCGATCGGGATTGCCGCTCCGAAGAGCGCCGCTGCCACGGCTACGGCGGCCCATGGGCCTGCCCGGCCGAGATACCATTTGGCCTGTTCCGGCAGATCGCCGTACCAGTTTATGATGAGGGCCATCAGCTCGAAATAGAAGACCGCGAGGCAGCCCGCGATTAGGAACGCGCCAAGGTCCGATCTTGCCCTGTCATCCGCGATTGCCGGGGCAAACAGCGCAGCCGTTGCCAGCGCGGCCAGCATGGCCTGGATCGCCATCTCGGCGTTGAACGAGCTTGAAATGAAAGGCGCACCGATGGATAGAATCCAGTCGTAGCCCAGCACATAGCTCGACAGGCCGAAGAAGGTGAGGCCCAGCGCAGCTCTCAGCCGGCCGATGTTGACTCTTAGAAGAAGGGTCGTGAAAAGGATCCAGCCTGCGAGCGCAACGGCGGAGCGAAGCCAGAAACCGGCGGGATTGAGATAGATGCGCGCCACATCGTGAGGGATCGATGCCGGCGTAGCGGCCCAGGGATAGATCGCGCGGAGGTTAACCGCCACGGCGATGAAGAAAATTGCCAGCAGCGGCACACCCCACAAAAGGCGCCTGAACACCGGGCCGAATGCCTCGCCCCAGCAGGTTCTTGTGAGGTTATGGATCAAGAGCAGCACCAAGCTGCCCAGCCCGATCTGGCTGAAAACGGAGAAGGCGATGAGCCAGCCCCGCGCCGCCTCTTTCGGGAATACAAAAAACAGCACGGCGATCGCGATTGCGGCGGCAATGAAAACAGTCTGCACCATATTGCGCCGGGGGCGCTCTGCAACGCCATTCATTTGACCTTCTCCGCTGCTTCCGGCGCCATTGCGAGCGTCGCATGCTGGGAAACCTGTAAGGCCCGGATATAGGCGGCGATGGCCCAGCGGTCCTCCTCGGACACGCGATCCGCATAGGAGTACATCACGCCAAAGCCTCTGGTTTGGACGTTGTAGAAGTGGCGCACATCCGCCGCGAGGAGCCGCTGACTGTAAAACGAAGGCGGATGCGGGAAGCCGCGCTGCACCACCATCCCGTCGCCATATCCGGACAGGCCATGGCAAGGCGAGCAGAACATGTCGAAGCGCTGCTGCCCCCGCGTAAGCAGGGCCAGCGTCACCTCTGGCGGCTTTTTGGCGGCGTTGTCGCGCGCGAGGTCGCCTTGCGCGACGGTGAAAGCGGGGATGGGCCGCGCCGAGGTGCCATTCGCCCAGAAATTCGAGGGCGACTCCGGCGCATATTTGGGCTGCTGCGTCATCGACAGGTCGCAGCCGGCAACAAGGAATACGCCCGCTAGCACTACTCCAAACTTCACTGAACAGGTTGCCGTCCTCGAAAAGTCCCCCCTCACCCCAACCCTCTCCGAGCAAGCACGCCCTGGCGTGCTTGCCACTTTTGCTGCCGCACCCGCAAGCGGGTGCGGACGGGGAGAGGGAGTCAGGCTGCGGTGCTTTTCCGAGCGTAGAGGACAATTCAGGCGTCCCTTCTCCCCTTGGGGAGAAGGACAGGATGAGGGGGTCCTAGGCGTTATCCATTTCATCCCGCCATCTCCTCGATGAAGACCGCGCCCTCGCCTACGAGGAGGCTGCGCACGCGATCCTCGGTGCGTTCGTCCGTTGTGGCGCTGACGATCAAGAAAAAGCGGTCCGAGGTTGCGCGCTCGATGCCCGGGACATCGAAAACGGGGTGGTAGAGGCTCGGCAGCCCGCAGGTGTAAAGAAATGTGACGAAGCCCGCGATGCCGGCGGCAAGCACTCCAACTTCGAATGTAACCAGCGGGAAGACTTGCCAGCTATTGTGAGGCCGGTCCCCTGAGATGAATGGGTAGGCCACGGATAGACTGAACCATTGCAGGCACCAGGCCAAAGCCGCCATCGAAAAGCCCGCGATGGCCATCGCACGGCGCACGGGCGGCCTCTTCACATTGAGCGCCTCCTCGATCCCATGCACATGGAACGGCGTCAGCGCATCCTCGGCGGGGAAGCCTTCCGCTTTCAGCTTGTCCGCGCCCTTGACCAGCGCTTCGGGAGACTCGAACACGGCAACGAGGCGTTTCATGCTTTCGCCTCCTCGCGCCGCAGCTCCTGAACCTCATGGATGGAGACGGTTGGCAAGAACTTGGCGAACAGCAAGAACAGCAGGGCGAAGAACCCCAGCGGCGCCAAAATCAGGAGCCAGTCCGCCGGCTTGGTGAAGTACAGCCGGAACATGCTGGGCAGAAAGTCGTGGCTCAGCGTCATCCAGAGGATAAGGATGCGCTCCAGCCACATGCCAACGTTGATGAGGATCGAGACGAGGCAGATCAGAAGAATGCTTTGCCGCGCCGTGGGAAGCCAAAAGATCTGCGGTAAAACAACGTTGAACAGCAGCATTGCCCAATATAGCGGGGCGTAAGGGCCGGTGAAGAGATAGACAACGAGGCTGCGGTCGGCGGTCCTGCCGCCATACCAGGCCGAGAACCATTCGGTGGCGTAGGACGCCCCCATGATGAGCGCCGACGCCGCCAGGATTTGCGCGATGATGTCGAAATGCTTCAGCGTGACCACCGATTGCAGTCCGTAGCCCCAGCGGATGAGCGCGGCCAGCACTACGACCATGGCGAAGCCGGAGAACATTGCGCCCACGACGAAATAAGGCGGGAAGATCGGCTCCTGCCAGCCGGGCATCAGGCTCGCCGCGAAGTCGAGGCCGACGATTGAATGAACGGAGCAAACGAGGGGCACGGCAAGCGCCGCCATCGTGACCGAGAAGGTTCGGTAGACCTTCCAGTGCCGCGCCGACCCGCGCCAGCCAAGCGCCAGCGCCCCGTAGAAAAGCTGCGTGGGCCGCGTTCGCGCCCGGTCGCGCAGCGCTGCAAGGTCGGGGATCATGCCGCTGTACCAGAACATGATCGAGAACAGCAGGTAGCTTAGGATCGCCCAGAAGTCCCAGACGAGCGCGCTTCGCCATTGCGGCCAGAGCGTCATCGTGTTGGGGTACGGGGCGAGCCAGTAGAAATACATCGGCCGGCCCAGATGAATGATCGGAAAGATGCCGGCGATGGCGACCGCGAAGATGGTCATGGCCTCCGCAAACCGGTTGATGGAGGCGCGCCAGGGCTGCCGCGTGATGAGCAGCAAAGCGGAAATGAGCGTGCCCGCATTGCCGATACCGATCCACCAGACGTAGTTCGCTACGGGTGAGCCCCAGACGACGCTTGAGTTGATCCCCCAGATGCCAACCCCGGAAGTGAACAGCCACACGATGGTGGCGCCAAAGGCAAGCGTGCCGAGCGAGGCCGCGAGAAACGCAAGCAGCCAGCCCCTCCCCGGCCCTTCGAAAACGGGCCGCGCGACCAGGTCTACCGCGGTGCTGTCCTTGAAGGACGCCGGGACAAATCGCGCAGCTTCTCGCTCTGCGGACCGTCCGGCTTGGAATGGAACGCCGGTCGCGGTCATCCTTCTCCCCCGTGAATGCCCATGGGCGCCAACTGAACGGCGCATAGCGTAACAAACCGGGGGAATCGCCCCTCACCCTGTCCCTCTCCTAGCAAGCTCGCCTCGGCGAGCTTGCCACGTAGCGTGACCGCATCCGCAAGCGGATGCGGTGGGAGAGGGGAAGATGTGATGGAGGCTGCAGCCTGCCCCCTCTCCCTGTGGGATAGAGCTGGGGTGAGGGGTATTGCGCTCAAAAGGGAACTCAAGCGCTCCATCAACTCTGCAGCACTCGAAAGCAGCGCATCGATGGAATAACCGGAGTCTTGCAAATACCGCGCGATGCGCAGCGCACTTGCCGGTCCATCGAGGCCAACGGCGTGCGCGATCTGGTCTGGGCGGCCGGGATAGGTGGATAGAATAAGTGCGAGTTTCCGCTTCGCGCGCGCCTTCCTGCGCAGGCGCACCCACGCTGCGGCGAGCGCCGCGACGTGACCGATCCCCGCCTCGTGAGGCCGATGAAACACAGCGCCCGATGCGTCGCGGTCTTTGAACGAGATTGCGCCGGCGAACACGCGCCCATCGATCTCCGGCAACACCACGTGCATGGCGAGGTCCATAGAGGAGAGCGCGCGCGAGGATTTGCGCCAAGCCTCTTCGGAGCTGGAAGCCATGGCCGCTTGAATGACCGGACAATCGGCATCATCGAGCGGAGAGCGCGCATCCTCGGCGCGCGCCGAAAAAGCCGTGGTGATCACGATGACGTCCGGCGGGTTGCGCTTGAATTCTGCCCGCAGCCATTCGGCCGCCCCCAGCGCCTTTAGGCTCGGGACGTAATGGGCGGTGATGTTAAGATCATCGGTATCTCCCCTCACCCCAACCCTCTCCCCATGGGAAAGGGAGCACGCCGAGCGTGCAACGGCGTCCCTTCTCCCAAGGGGAGAAGGACAAGATGAGGGGCGTTCCCTCAGAGCGTCGAGCAGAGCATCGATGGGGCGTACATCGCCGGCCAGCAGGAACGAGCGGTAAAAAACGATTGCGACCGAGCCGCCGCCAACCCGCCCGGACTGGCGGTAGATGCCGAATTCGGGCAGCGACCGAATCGGCGCCGATGCAGGCGCGAGTGCTCCTCCATTCGCCCGCGCCATCAGCGCGGAGATGGCAAGGCCGGCGTTTTGCGTTCCGCCTGCGCATAAAAGCCGGTCCAGCGCATCGAGTTCGCTCGCGCCAATCGTGGAGAGCGGCGGCAGTCTTGGATCGGCGCGCCCATCGCCGGACAAAACCGCGAGCGTGACGCGGTGCTTGCGGCAAGCATGCGCGAGCTCCTCCGCCCCATAGCGCCAGTAATCGAGGCCCCCCAGAAGCCGCAAGAGGATAGCCTTGGTGCCGGGAACCGTCCTTTCGATGAAGAGGTCGGCGGAGATCGGGTGGCGAAGCGCGGAAAGATTGATGAAGTGTGCGGAAATAGACCCCCTCACCTCAGCACTCTCCCGTCCCGAATCCGCTCGCGGATTCGGGCAATCCGGATTGCAAGCTCGCCAAGGCGAGTTTACTCGGAGAGGGGGCAGGTTGCGGCGGTTGAGAAGGCGTCCCCTCTCCCCTTGCGGGAGAGGGATAGGGTGAGGGGGCTTCTCTGCGGAGAAGTCCGTACTAACGGGGGCTTTGATCGCCGCGCGAAACGTCGCGAGGTCGGAATCCGAGAACGACAGCAGAATGAAATCCGCCGGATCGAGCCCCAAATCTTGAGGCTCGCCGATTTCATCCAAGCTGGCACCGTCCCGGACGACGAGATGCATTAGGCCTCGCCCCGCAAAATGAGCGCAACGCTTCCGCGGTCTATTCCCTTCAGGCCGATCACCACCAGCTCGCCGCGCGGCGGTTTGCCCAGCTCCCACGGCCGTTCGTAGCGCGTCTCGACGCGGGCGCCGACGCCTTGCACGAGCAGGCGCATAGGTTTGCCCTCGATATGCGCGTAACCCTTGACCCGCAGCACATCGTGCTCCGCCGCCGCTCTGGCCGCGCGCTCCGCAAGCAGCGAAGGCGCGGTTAAAACAGGGATCGCCACCGTGAAACTTTCGAAATCGTCGTGATTGTGACCGGCCGCATTATCGTGGTGCGAAGGCCGGGCGTGAAGATCGTCCTCGGCCGCGGCGGAGAGGCCCAGCAGCACCTCCACGGGAATCGCGCCATGCTCGGCGTGCACGAACTTCACCGCGCGCGGCAACACAGCGGCGATCTGCGCTTCGACCGCTTGCATGGCTTCCGCGCAGAGGAGGTCCGACTTGTTCAGAATGACGAGATCGGCGGCGAGAAGCTGATCCTCGAACACTTCCTCCAGCGGGTTATCGTGATCGAGCGAGGGATCGGCGCCGCGCTGTTTCGCCAGCGCGTCGAGGTCATCTGCGAAGCGGCCGGCGGCGACGGCGGGGCCGTCCACGACCGCGACAACGCCGTCGACCGTGGCGCGGGCGCGAATGTCCGGCCAGTCGAACGCTTTCACCAGCGGCTTCGGCAGGGCCAAGCCCGACGTCTCGATGACGATATGATCGGGGCGCGGGGTGCGCGACAATAGGGCGTCCAGCGTTGGCACAAAATCGTCCGCCACCGTGCAGCAAAGGCAGCCGTTCGTTAGCTCGACGATGTTCTCCTCGGGGCAGCTTTCGATCCCGCAAGACTTCAAAATCGCGCCATCCACGCCGAGATCGCCGAACTCGTTGATAATGAGCGCGAGCCGTCGGCCGTTCGCGTTTTCGAGCGTGTGCCGGATCAGCGTCGTTTTCCCGGCACCCAGAAAGCCGGTGATAATGGTGACAGGCACTTTGGGCGCAATCATGCCGCCTCCTCTTTTTCTATCGCGGCAACCGGCAGAGGCGGTACGCGCGCCAGCACGTTGCGCTTGACGATTTCGGGGCGCTCGCGCCAAGCCGGCACGCCGTCCGGGTGGGCGGCATATTGCTCAGCGAAGCTCAAAATGTCCGCCGCGTGCCGCTCCGGATCGAGATCGGCGATGACATAGGTCCATTTGCCGGGCGCTGCGAGCGCCACGGTGCAACTCCGCTTGCAGCCGGAGAGGCATTCGGCCGGCATAAGCTCGACGCCACCGGCCCCGCCGTTTTTCATCGCTTCGGCGAGCGCCAGTTGCATCTTATAGCCGGAACGCCCTTCCTTGGGCTCAAGCGTCTCCTCTCCACGCCTGCAGGTGACGCAAACGTGGAGGGTAACGCGCGGACTCGGGTCCTCTTTCATGCGAAGTTAGGCGAGTGCCAGAGCGCCAACAGCCGTGACCTTGCGGAGCCGATGGGTGGCATCGAGCTTGCCGAGCAGCTTCAGCACCGCGAAAGTGAAGACCGGCTCACACAGAACGAGCGGCACATAAGATGCAGCGAACAGCGCCCAGCTGGAGAACGGTGTAGCCTCGTTGCCGAGCGCCAGCCAAAAGCCAACCATGCCCACGACGCCGGCATAATAGGCGGCATCGAATTTCACGATCTCCGCCCAGGAGAGCTTCGGCTTTCCGGCGCCGTCTGCGAAGTAGCGGCGTCCGCACAGCGTATGAACGGCGATGAGCGGCACCATGAGCGAAAGCGAATTCACGCCAAGATGGACGAGATCCTGCGGCTCGAAGACGATCCCCTGCAAGAGCAGCCCAAGGGTAAAGCCGAAAAGCGCCGGCCGGAATCCGAACACGAAGTAAACCACCGAAGCGCCGACGAAATGCAGCTCGGAGGGGCCAACCGGCATGTGGAACATTTGCATCAACAGGGAGAAGAAGACGGCGGCAGCCGCGATCTTGACGATATCGCCGGGCTTGCGCAGCAGCGATGGCAGGTAGGCCGTCAGCGTGGACGCGGCCGTAATATTGGCATAAAGCACTTTGCTGGCGTTCAGGACGCCGGGTTCGATATGCATGGGACCTCCGTGAGGCAATAAGGGGATTGGACAAGCCGGAGCGGGCTCGCGGCGCGCGGATAGCGCGGTGTGCTATGGATCGTGGAACGTCATCGCGGGCCTCCTTGCTGCCCCTCCGGCAGCGCGCGGAATTCTTTGCGCTTAGGCAGGTCTCCTGGCTCGCGGGTCGCCGCTTCAGGCCGCCTTCCCGGGCATCTCCCAGTGGCATTTGGCCTTCCACTCGCCGCTCACAGTTGCGGGGGCAGCCGCGGCTTCCGGATCTCCGTCACCGCATTCCCTTTTCATCCCCTCACGGGGGAACCGTCGCGTCACTTAAAGTTGCACAGACCGCAGGCGAACGCTAGCTGTAAATTGGGCCCAGGCGAGGCATGCTCCGCGCGCGTGCGCGGCCATCGTCACCGGTGTTTTTTAGGTGTGTTACAATCGCACAGCAGGAAATCGGGGTTTGCAACTCATCGGAGATGGCCGGATGATCGCGTTGTATTCCTACCCAGGCTTGTTCGGTGTCGCCGACAATAATCCTTACGGTCTCAAGGTCTTTGCCTTTCTCAAGCTTTGCAATCTACCCTTCCGCCAGGAGCATATTCTGGACCCGAAGCACGCGCCGCGCGCTCAGCTCCCCTATATTTCGGATGGCGCCGCCGAAATCGGCGACAGCGATGCCATCGTCGCTTACCTCATCAGGAAATACGAGCTCTCAATAGACGCTGCGCTGACCCAGCCCCAGCGGGATACCGGTTTGCTGATCCGGCGCATGCTGGACGATCTTTATTGGGTCATGTCTTATTCGCGCTGGCAAGATAAACGCTACTATCCGCGGTTTCGTGACGCGTTTCTGAAGACCCATGCTCCCCATGTGACGCCGGACTCGCTCGAAGCGGCCCGGAAATACAATGTGCAAAGATATTTCTACCAAGGCATAAGCCGGTACGATCCCGCCAGCGTCTATGAGAGGGGCCTGGCGGATTTGCAGGTTTTGGCCAATCTCGTGCCCGCCAGCGGATATATATCCGGTCCGGCGCCGGGCAGCATCGATGCAAGCATTTATGGGTTCGTCGCGAACATTTATTTCTACAGCATCGAAACGCCGCTGAAGACGTTCGTGGCATCCCAAGCCAATCTCGTGCGCCACTGCGGCGATATTCACGCCGCAGTGTCTGGGCCGGCGCAACTCGCGTAACCTGCTTACGGATCGGCCAAGAAGCCGACGATGGCCTTGTTATATCCCTCCGGGTCTTGCAGCATTGCGAAGTGGCTGACGTCCTTCAGAATGATGAGCTTCGCGCCCGGAATAGCCGAAGCCATATATTCGGTGTGATCGCGCTTGATCGCCTCGTCATGATCGCCGAGTACAATCGCCGTTGGCACGCGGATCTTCGAGAGCTGCTCTTTCGTCCAATTGGGCTCGGTATCCCACATCTTGTTGATTTCGGCGACGAAGGCCGCGCAATCGCCGGGCGTTGGCGACATCCGCTTATAATCCTCACCGGCCTTCGCGACGAAGCCCGAGAACGTTGGCGTTTGCATCGTGTCCGGCTTCACACCGTCCGTGGTCACATTGGCGGCCTGCGCGAACAGCTTCGTGAGGCGCTCCGGGTGGTGCAGGGCGATATCGATACCGATAATCCCGCCGTCGCTCCAGCCTACCAGCGCCGTTTTCCGGATTTTGAGATAATCGAGGAGCGCCAAATAGTCCGAGGCCATGAGATCGTAGCCGATGGGGTCCGCCGTCCGCGTTGAGCGGCCGTGGCCGCGGCTGTCGGCGACGATCACCTCATGCGATTTCGAAAGCGCGATGACTTGGTTCGCCCAATCATCCGCATTGGCGAGCCCGCCATGGATCAAAAGGATGGGATCGCCCTGGCCGTAGACGGCATAATACATCTTGATCCCGTTGACCGGGGCGTAGCCGGATTCGGCTGCAGGCGGCATCGGCGGCGGAACGGGCACGGTCTGCCAGCGTTCGGCCGCCAGGGCGGCGGTCCATACTAACATCGCAGCTGCTACCGCACCAAAGAGCGGGCGGGCCTTATTTCTCATGTGGCGCTCCTACGAAAGCCGCCCTAATGCAACAGCGCGGCTAAAATTACTTTCAGGTGCCATGCCACGAAAACCCTCGGCGTTTCAGCCGCCGGGCGATTACGCGGCCATTCTAAACGCAATCGCTCTTAGGCGTAGCGGCAAACCACTTTGGAGAACTTACTCGCCGATCCAGAGTCTATCCTGATCCTTAAACTCCCAGACACCATTTCGCTTGAAATAGTACGAAACTACAGCACCGGTCATTCTTGTATAAAAGGGCGCTGGAGTCAGCCCGGAGTTCTGCAGGATGGCCCAAGGTCCCGGCCAGAGTCAAAAACAGAGCTGCGCGCCATCGCATCTTTAAGGCCTTCTCCTGCTACCTCTAATTCCCTTCCATCTTCAACGCGGCGATGAAGACGCTGGAAAGACTGCCACAACCACAGGCATCGGCGCAGCTGCCAGGATTGCTGGGGGGAGCATTTTGGCGCCACGGTCATCGGCTTGGATTTCCCACAGTCCGTATTGTCTTATCCGGACCGCACCGAGCGAGACGCCGAGACAGGCAACCGGGCCCCCATCGAGATTTAGCGCAGCATTAAGACCCAGGGGCGATGCCTTCAGGAATGAAGCCAGCCGTTCGAGGGAGAAGAACGCCGATGCGGTTGTGCCAACGATCACGCGGCCCTGATCGTCCTCGCCGATAAAAGAACGGTTTGCAAGCCACTTGCTCCGGGGAGTTCTGTCTGTGGAACCGTCCGGCGCAATAAGAAGCGGATAGGAAACGAGCCCGGCATCTGCGTCCTTGAATGCCGCCCGCCAATCTTCTTTCGTCAGATCTGCGACGCGAGCTTGGGAGGCCTTTGTTACAAAAGCCCCATGCTGCGAGGTGTAGGCTGCGGGCCCAGCCAAAATGCCTTTGCTTACGACCGGGGTTGCGGGGCGTCCCTCCGGCCCGTAATAGCTACCATTGACAATCAACGCGGCACCGGTTTCACGGAGCCAATCGCCGAGACGTTTCCTCCCGCTTGGATCGTTCAAGATTTCGAAGCGGTACTTTGCGGGGTCGATCCGGGCGAGAACAATTTCATCCACTTTCTCGCCATTCAGCAAGGCTCCGAGCCGCCCGGTTTCGAACCCGCCGCTGGCTTCTGTCCAGGTCACGGAGCCTGGCACCGCCTGAGGCGACGGGTCGCGGAGTGCGAGAGAGATCGGCCGCGGTAGCCAGAAAGTATCCGCGCTTATGGGAATCCAGAGCAAACTTCCAAAGCCAACGGCGACGCTGCCCGCAAACTTCCAGTAGGTAACGCCGAGCGTGATCGCTGCGATGGCGAGGATAACAGGCAATCTTCTCAAAAGGCGGCGCGAACTCAATTTGCGTCCATCTTCAGCGCGGCGATGAAGGCCTCCTGCGGGATCTCGACGCGGCCGAACTGCCGCATCTTCTTTTTGCCTTCCTTTTGCTTGTCGAGCAGCTTGCGCTTTCGCGTGATGTCGCCGCCATAGCACTTCGCGGTCACGTCTTTACGCAGCGCGGACAGCGTTTCGCGCGCGATCACCTTGCCGCCGATGGCCGCCTGGATCGGTATCTTGAACAAATGCCGGGGGATCAGCTCCTTCAGTTTCTCGCACATCATTCGTCCGCGCATCTCGGCCCGTCCGCGATGCACGATCATCGACAGCGCGTCCACCGGCTCGTCGTTCACGAGCACCGACATCTTCACGAGGTCGCCCGGCTCGTAGCCGATGATGGCATAGTCGAAGCTGGCATAGCCCCGGCTGATCGATTTCAACCGGTCGTAAAAGTCGAACACGACCTCGTTCAGCGGCAGCTCGTAGACCAGCATGGCGCGATTGCCGGCGTAGGTCAGCTCCTTCTGCCGCCCGCGCCGGTCCTCGCAAAGCTTGAGCACAGAGCCCAGATATTCGTCGGGCACGAGGATAGTGGCCTTGATCCAAGGCTCTTCCATGCGGTCGATCTTCACCACATCGGGCATGTCGGCCGGGTTATGCAGCTCGATCTTCTGCCCGTCCGTCATATAGAGGTGATAGATCACGCTCGGCGCGGTGGTGATGAGGTCGATATTGAACTCGCGTTCAAGCCGTTCCCGCACGATTTCTAGGTGGAGGAGCCCAAGAAAACCGCAGCGGAAGCCGAAGCCGAGCGCGGCGCTCGTCTCCATCTCATATTGGAAGCTCGCATCGTTGAGGCGCAGCTTCCCCATGGCGTCGCGCAAATCCTCGAATTGGGAGGCATCCACCGGAAACAGGCCGCAGAAAACCACCGGCTGCACCGGCTTGAAGCCGGGGAGCGCCTGCACGGCTTGGCGTTTGTCCTCCGTCACCGTGTCGCCTACGCGGGTATCGGCGACCTCCTTGATCGCGGCGGTGAAGAAGCCGACTTCGCCCGGCCCCAGCACATCGAGCATCTCCTGCTTGGGGCGGAAAATGCCGACGCGGTCCACCGGATGCACGGCGCCCGTCGACATGAGCTTGATACGCATGCCCTTTTTGAGGAGGCCGTCCACGACGCGCACCAGCACGACGACGCCGAGATAGGGGTCGTACCAGCTATCGATCAGCATGGCTTTGAGCGGCGCCTTGGCATCGCCCTTCGGCGGCGGCAGCCGGTGCACGATCGCTTCCAGCACCTCGGCGACATTGAGCCCGGTTTTTGCCGATATCTCCACGGCGTTGCTGGCATCGAGGCCGATCACGTCCTCGATCTGCTGCTTGACCCGCTCTGGCTCGGCGGCCGGCAGATCGATCTTGTTGAGGATGGTGAGGATCTCGTGATCGTTGTCGAGCGCCTGATAGACATTGGCGAGCGTTTGCGCCTCGACGCCCTGGCTCGCATCCACCACGAGCAGCGAGCCCTCGCACGCGGCGAGGCTGCGGCTCACCTCATAGGCGAAGTCCACGTGGCCCGGCGTGTCCATCAGGTTGAGCTGATAAAGCTCGCCGTCCTTTCCCCGGTAATCGAGGCGGACGGTCTGGGCCTTGATCGTGATCCCGCGCTCCTTCTCGATCTCCATATTGTCGAGCACCTGGGCCTGACCCGCCATTTCGCGGTCGGACATGCCGCCGCAAAGCTGGATGAGCCGGTCGGCCAGCGTGGACTTGCCGTGGTCGATATGGGCGACGATGGAGAAATTGCGGATGCGGGCAAGCGGCGTCACGCCCTTGGGGGCAGTCTCGCGCGGGGCGGTGTCTGGCGTTGCCGGTGTTGCTGTGGTCATGGCGCATACATAATGGAAAAGGTTTCTCGCTGGAAGCGCCTCATGCGCGGTCCTTGAAATGCCGGTTGAGGAAGACCCCCTCGCGGCTGTGATGAAATCTACGCATGACCCGGGCTGGCCGCCGCTATACCTCGATTGCGCCTGTCGCCATCCTGCAGGAACGCCTTCTGCCGGCTGTCTATCGTTCGAGTCTCATGCCGCCGCCGCCGGAGCGGCAAGCCTCTCGGCGATCGCATTCAGTGCCGCTTCGGCGCTCGCACCATCCGGGCCGCCGGCCTGCGCCATGTCGGGCCGGCCGCCACCGCCCTGGCCGCCTAGCGCCACCGCACCCGCCTTGACGAGGTCCACGGCGCTGTATTGTGCGGTGAGATCGTCCGTGACGCCGACTACGATGCCCGCCTTGCCTTCCTCTGTGACGCCGACAATGGCGACGACACCGGACTTGATTTGGCGTTTGCCGTCGTCCACGAGCCCGCGCAGGTCTTTCGGCTGGATCCCGTGCACTGTGCGGGCGAACATCGTCACATCGCCTACTCTGCGCACCGGATCGCTGCCATTCGCCGCTCCATCGCCGCCTGCACCGAGCGCAATCTTTTTCTTCGCCTCGGCAAGCTCGCGCTCCAGCTTCCTGCGCTCCTCAAGGAGCTGAGCAACCCGAGTAGGGACCTCGGATGGCTGGACCCGCAGCGTCTCGGCGGCTTGCCGGAGCGCCGCGTCTTGAGCTGCGAGATAGTTTCGCGCCGCATGCCCGGTCAGCGCCTCAATGCGCCGGACACCGGCGGCGACCGCGCCTTCTTGAACCACCTTCACGAGGCCGATCTCACCCGTCGCACGCACATGCGTTCCGCCGCAAAGCTCGACCGAGAACGCGCGCGCGCCTTTATCGTTGTGGCTCGCCTCGCCCATGGAAACCACGCGCACCTCGTCGCCATATTTCTCGCCGAAAAGCGCCATGGCTCCGGCGGCAATCGCGTCGTCCACGGCCATAAGCCGCGTTACCACCGGGCTGTCTTGCAGGATGACGGCGTTGGCGAGGTCTTCGACAGTGCTGAGTTCTTCCTTCGACAGCGGCTTCGGATGAGAGAAATCGAAGCGTAGCTTCACGGGATCGACGAGAGAGCCCTTCTGTGTGACGTGGGTGCCCAAAGTTTCGCGCAGAGCTTCGTGCAGGAGATGGGTAGCCGAATGGTTGGCGCGGGTTGCGTTGCGGCGCCCCGGGTCGGCATGCAGTTCCACTGCGTCGCCAACTTTCAACGGTCCTTTTTGAACCGTGCCCACATGCGCGAAAATCTTTCCAAGTTTTTTCTGCGTTTCGGTCACGTCGAAATGGACGCCTTTCGGCCCCATGATGACGCCAGTATCGCCTGTCTGCCCGCCAGACTCCCCATAAAACGGCGTCTGGTTGACAATAACGATGCCTTCTTCGCCCTTCTTGAGCTGCTTGACCGGCTTGCCGCCCTTTACAAGCGCGATGACCTCGCCTTCGGCGGTCTCGGTCTCATAGCCCAGGAATTCGGTTGCCCCAAGCTCGTCGAGGAGATCGAACCAAAGCTTATCGGTCGCCGCTTCTCCCGATCCGGCCCAAGCCTTGCGCGCCTCAGCCCTCTGCCGCGCCATGGCAGTGTTGAATTGGTCGATGTCGACACGGATATTGCGTGCCTTCAACGCGTCTTGAGTAAGGTCGAGCGGAAAGCCGTAAGTATCGTAAAGCTTGAAAGCCACATCGCCCGCCAAGGTGTCGCCGGGCTTCAGCGTGCCGGAGGCTTCGTCGAGCAAGGTCAAGCCGCGCGCGAGCGTTTTGCGGAAGCGGATTTCCTCGATTTTGAGCGTTTCCGCGATCAGCGCCTGGCCGCGGATAAGCTCGGGATAGGCTTGCCCCATCTCGCGCACGAGGACGGGGAACAGGCGGTAGAGCAACGGCTCCTCGGTACCGAGGATGTGCGCATGCCGCATCGCACGCCGCATGATCCGGCGAAGCACATAGCCGCGACCCTCGTTGGACGGCAACACGCCGTCCGCGATGAGGAAACTCGATGCCCTAAGATGGTCGGCTATGACACGGTGGCTCGGCAGCGCGGCGCCTTCGGCGAGGACGCCGGTGATCTCAACCGACGATCTGATCAGCGCCTGAAAGAGGTCGGTTTCGTAATTGTTGTGAACGCCCTGCAAGACGGCGGCGACGCGTTCGAGCCCCATGCCTGTGTCGATCGACGGCCTAGGCAGGCTCGAGCGCTCGGTCTTCGAAACCTGCTCGTATTGCATGAACACGAGGTTCCAAATCTCGATAAAGCGGTCGCCGTCTTCGTCCGCGCTGCCGGGAGGGCCGCCCGGTATCCCGGGACCATGATCGAAGAAAATTTCAGAGCAAGGCCCGCACGGCCCCGTTTCGCCCATCGACCAGAAATTGTCGGAGGTCGGAATACGGAGGATACGGTCCTCGGGAAGGCCCGCGATTTTGCGCCACAGCGCGAACGCGTCGTCGTCCTCGGAATAAACCGTGACGACCAGCCGTTTCTTGTCGAGCCCGAACTCCTTGGTGACGAGCGTCCAGGCTAGCTCGATGGCCGTGTCTTTGAAGTAGTCGCCGAACGAGAAATTGCCCAGCATCTCGAAGAACGTATGGTGCCGCGCGGTATAGCCGACGTTGTCGAGATCGTTATGCTTACCGCCCGCGCGCACGCATTTTTGCGACGTGACCGCGCGCTTGAATGGCAGCGTCTCCATGCCGGTGAAGACGTTCTTGAATTGCACCATGCCCGCGTTCGTGAACATGAGCGTCGGATCGTTCCGCGGGACAAGCGGGCTCGACGGCAGATGCTCATGGCCATTTTTGCGGAAGAAATCGATAAACGTTCGGCGGATATCGTTGAGGCTGCTCATAACTAACTTCTTTTCCAGTGGTCTCGCGCGGCTTCCGGAAGTTCAAGGAAGCAAAATCATTCCGAGGCTAAATAAGCCAACGGGGTCACACTACCGATACCGCAAATTGTCGTTATTTAGCAAGCAACCAGCGGCCCCCAACCTCGAATTCAGATGCAAAGTCCAAACGCCGTTTTGCCGCAGCCCCGCACCTAACGCCTGCCCTTCCGTGCGGGCGCCACTTCAGGGGGCGGAGCCGCTTCCATCTCGGTATCGCCCGCATCCTCGTCATCGCCGCCTGGGCCGCCCTCGAGGATGCGCGCCGCGATCAACCCGGCATTCGCCCGGATTTCACGCTCCAAGGCTTCCGCCGCTTGCGGATTGTCGCGCAAGTAGAGCTTGGCGTTCTCACGGCCCTGTCCGATGCGCTGACTATCGTAAGTGTACCAAGACCCGGACTTTTCGACGAAGTTGGCCTTCACACCGAGGTCGATCAACTCGCCCGTCTTCGAAATGCCCGCGCCATACATAATGTCGAACTCGACCTGCTTGAATGGCGGCGCGACCTTGTTCTTGACGACTTTCACGCGCGTCTGATTGCCGACGACCTCGTCGCGCTCCTTGATTTGGCCGATGCGGCGGATATCGAGCCGCACGGAGGAGTAAAATTTGAGCGCGTTGCCGCCCGTCGTCGTCTCCGGATTTCCGAACATGACGCCGATCTTCATGCGGATCTGGTTGATGAAGATCACCATGCAGCGCGATTTCGAGATCGAGCTTGTCAGCTTGCGAAGCGCCTGGCTCATGAGCCGCGCCTGCA
>JBKQIH010000013.1:0-2504 GCA_052148445.1 Rhodomicrobium sp. | reverse complement strand
GTACAAGTCGGACCTGTATAAGTATTGATGTCGAAGTCCCCCCTCACTCTGTCTCTCTCCCCGCGGGGAGAGAGGACGCCAGAAGCCCGCTCGCCACCTGAAGAGGGGGCCGCAGCTTCTTCCCCCTCTCCCTTTGGGGAGAGGGCAGGGGTGAGGGGGTCTTAATGACTCGCTACAAGATCACAATCGAATATGACGGGACGCCGTTCGTTGGCTGGCAAATCCAGGCGAACGGCACCTCCATTCAGGGCGAGCTTGCGCGCGCCATCGAAGCGCTGAGCGGGACCCGCGTTGTGCCGCGCGGCGCTGGCCGCACCGATGCCGGCGTGCATGCGCGCGGCCAAGTGGCGCATTTCGATCTGGAGCGGGAGTATCCGCCGGAAACGGTGCGCAACGCGGTGAACTTTCATCTGCGGCCGGCGCCCATCGCCATCATCGCCTGCGAAATCGTCACGGAGGCCTTCGACGCCCGCTTCTCCGCGAAGGCGCGGCATTATCTCTACCGCATCGTCAACCGCCGTGCGCGGCTAGCGCTCGACTGCGACCGGGCTTGGCTGGTTTCCGTGCCGCTCGATGCGGCGGCCATGCACGAGGCGGCCCAGCATCTCATCGGCCGCCACGATTTCACAACCTTCCGCTCGGCGCAGTGTCAGGGAAAATCGCCGCTGCGCACGCTCGACAAGCTCGAAGTCGCTCGCGATGGCGAGGACATTTTCATCGCCGCCAGCGCCCGCTCGTTCCTGCATCATCAGGTGCGCTCCATGGCCGGTAGTCTGAAACTCGTGGGCGAGGGCAAATGGCAGCCTGACGATCTGCGGCGCGCGCTCGAAGCCTGCGACCGCGCAGCTTGCGGCCCCGTGGCTCCGGCGTGCGGGCTCTATTTCATGCAGGTGGATTACTAGAGCCTACCCGCTTTTGTTGGAATCAAAAGCGGGCTGTAGGTCTTTGTTTTTCCGTGCTTCTTATCGGAAAACCGCTTCGCACTTTTCCGGAAGCACTCTAGAGCACGGCTTGTGCCGGCTCGCGGGAGCCGGCACCACGCGGAAGCGCGCGGGGCTTGCGCCTTACGCCGCGGAGGACGCAGCGAGGGCTGGCTTATCGTCGTTCAGGTAGCTGCGGCGGAGCGCGGACTCGACAAAATCGGCGAATATTTTCACGGCCGGGCGCACAAGCTGCGATCCGGGTGTAACGCTTACGACTTGCGCCTGCGGGAGTTTGTCGCGCAGCGGCTTAATGACCACGTAGCCGCCGTCATAAGTCGTCGTAGCCAGCGGCACGATCGTATCGATCGCATAGCCATGCCCGCGCGCGACGAGCCCACGGATCAACTCGAAGGATTTGAGCCGGAGCGCGACATTGGGCTGAATACCGACCGCGTCGAATAAGGATAGAACGTAGTTTCCCTTATCGTACACGATGAGGGGTTCTTTCTCCAGCTCTGTGAGGCTGACGTCGTTGGCGCGGGCAAGCCGGTGGCTCGCAGGAAGCGCAACAACAGGGGAAAGCTGTAAAAGCGGCTTCGTGTCGAAACCCGATGGCACGTTTTCGCTGTAAGTAATGGCCATTTCGATCCGGCCCTGAGCGAGATCGCGCATCAGCTGTTCCTGATCGCCCTCCTCTAGGTGCAAGGCGATCATCGGATGCCGCTCGGAGAACTCAAGCATCAGCGACGGCATGAACCGGGCGGCGAGCGTCGGGAAGCAACCCACGGTGATTTCGCCGCGCTCGATGTCGCTCAGCGCTTCGGCGGTCTTCGAAAACTCCTCGGCGTGCTTCAGAAGCAGCCTAGCGCCGTGAATCAGCCGCTGGCCCGCCTGTGTGAGCGTGACGCCCTTCGCGTGGTGCCGCACGAATATCGTGATCCCCAGCATCTGCTCAAGCTCGGCGATAGCGGCCGAAACCGAGGGCTGCGAAACTTGCAAACGGCGCGCGGCTTCGGTGACGTTCCCGCAATCTGCGGCGGCCGTGACATATCTGAGAAGTCGTAATGATATATTCATTTGAACTGCATAGCCTAAGTTTAGGCCAATATGCCACACAAAAAAATTTGATACATCTAAGCATAAGTTTCTTTTAGGGAAGTGATATACAATTATTCGTGATCTGTGTACAATTTTCCAGTCCGCTGATGTAACGCGGCAACGGTCAGGCTTGTTCCACCGGCCATATGAATCGATTTCCGGGGAGGGCGCGGTGCGTCCACGCGGGACCTTTGCCAGAAGGGAAATCGCATGGATTTTCGCCGGGCGCGGCTCGCGATCGAAATGGCTGTGCTCTACGGGCTGGCGCCGGTTGCCGCTCATCTTCTCGTTTACAAAGCGCGGCAGCCTCTGTTCAAACAGCTTCCGTGGCTCTTCGCCGGTTCGCTTCGTGTTTTGCCCAAAACCGGGAAGGCCACTTTTGCGAACTTTGCCTTAGACCGCTTCAGGCACAACCACGCTCCGCCCGGCGATGCCTCCGGCGCGCAAGCGGTTCAGCACGGCGTTCACATCCGCCATGGCGTG
>JBKQIH010000012.1:0-6571 GCA_052148445.1 Rhodomicrobium sp. | reverse complement strand
AATTGATGGATCTCATGCGCTTCGCCGGTCTCGACGACAAGGCCGACCGAGGTGCGCAAGCCCTTGCGGATCAAATGATGATGGATCGCGCTCGTTGCGAGAAGGCTTGGGATCGCAATGCGGTCTGGGCCCATGGCGCGGTCGGACAGGATGATGATATTCCAGCCTTGCAGCACAACCGTCTCCGCCCGGCTGCACAGCCAGTCGAGCGAGCGCTCCATGCCGCCGGCCCCTAAATGCGCGCTGTAGGTGATATCGAGCGTGATGGTGCGGAACGGCGTGAACGGCACCTGCGCGATGCGGCGGATGCGCTCCAGCTCCTCATTGGTGAGGATCGGCTGCGATACTTCCAGGCGCTTCAGCTTCCACGTGCCTTCGAGGTCGAGGATGTTCGGGCGCGGGCCGATGAACGAGACGAGGCTCATCACCAGCTCCTCGCGGATCGGGTCGATGGGCGGGTTCGTCACCTGCGCGAAGTTCTGCTTGAAATAGGTGTGCAGCAGCTTCGGCTTGGACGACAGCGCCGAGATCGGCGTATCGCAGCCCATGGAGCCGATGGCTTCCTGGCCCGTCTCGATCATTGGCGAGAGCAGGAATTTCCAGCTTTCCTGGGTGTAGCCGAAGGCCTGCTGACGGTCTATCAGCGGGATGTCGCTCTTGGGCTGCTTCGCCCCGGCGGGCGGCAGGGTTTCCACGCGCACTTGGCCGTGATTCAGCCATTCCTGATAGGGGTGGGAATTGGCAAGCTCCGCCTTGATCTCGTCGTCGGAGACAATTTGCCCTTTTTCGAGGTCGATCAGCAGCATTTTGCCCGGCTGCAGCCGCCATTTGTGAACGATGGACTCCTCGGGAACCGTCAGCGTACCGGCCTCGGAGGCAAGGATCACCCGGTCGTCCGAGGTGACGAAGAAACGGGCAGGGCGCAGACCGTTGCGGTCGAGCGTGGCGCCGATCTGCCGTCCATCGGTAAACGCGATGGCCGCCGGGCCGTCCCACGGCTCCATGATGGCCGCGTGGTACTCGTAAAATGCGCGGCGCTTTTCGTCCATGAGCGCGTTGCCGGCCCATGCCTCGGGGATCAGCAGCATCATGGCATGCGCGAGGCTATAACCGCCTTGGACCAAAAATTCGAGCGCGTTATCGAAGCACGCCGTATCGGATTGGCCCTCGTAGGACATGGGCCAAAGCTTTGTGATGCTTTCGCCGAAAAGGGGCGAGGAGACGCTCGCCTGGCGCGCAGCCATCCAGTTCACATTGCCGCGCAGCGTGTTGATTTCGCCGTTGTGGCAGATCATGCGGTAGGGATGAGCGAGCCTCCAGGACGGGAATGTGTTTGTCGAAAACCGCTGGTGCACGAGCGCCAATGCGGACTTAAAGCGCGGGTCGTGCAGGTCGAGGTAATACTGCCCGAGCTGATAGGACAGAAACATGCCCTTATAGACGAGGGTACGGCAGGATAGGGACACGGGGTAGAAGTTGACGTCCTTGCTTCCGAGCTCGGCGATGATCCGGTTCGAGATGACACGCCGCACCACATAAAGGGCACGTTCGAAGGCCGTCTCATCGGCGATGTGCGCGGGCCGGCCAACGAATACCTGCCGGTGGCAGGGTTCGGTCGCAATCACGATCTCCGGCAGCGACTCATTGTTTACGGGCACCTCGCGCCAGCCGAGCAGGGGCAGGTCCTCTTCGGCGAGCACTTCCGCCACGATCTCCTCGCAGCGAGCGCGCATGCCGGCATCTTGCGGCAAGAAGAGCTGGCCCACGCCATAGGTACCCGGAGCCGGCAATTTAAAGCCCAGGCGCTCAGCCTCCGCGCCCAAAAACTCGTGCGGAAGCTGCACCAAAATTCCAGCGCCATCGCCCGCATGCGGATCGGCGCCAACGGCGCCCCGATGTTCAAGGTTCAGAAGGACCTTAAGGCCGTCTTGAACGATCCCGTGGCTCTTAACGCCTTTAATATGAGCGACGAGGCCGAGGCCGCAGGCATCGTGTTCTTTCGAGGGCTGGTATAGACCTTGCGCCTCGGGAAGTCCGTGAGGGTGGATCGGCGTGTTACCTTGATGCATCGTGGTCTCGGTCATGGCGCAAAATTTTGCAAAACTCTCTTGAGCGATTAGCGAATTCGAGGGGCTAACGCGAGGGCGCCGCAAGTTCCCGTTTCCTGCGCGGCCCGCGGCTTAAGGGCGGCGTTTCCGGACTGCGGACGCGAGTTCCGCGGGAAACACCGCATCGTTTTTCAGGGCGCCCATTTTCATTGTGTTATCCATAACTCGCCACTCTTCGTCCGGGCACGCAAAATCCCGCCCCCGGGGAAGAATTTGTTTCAAAAAAAACAACCGCTCACCGGGACGGAGGAGGCGCGTCTACCCGCCAGCCCCGCAGCGTGCCAGAAATTAAAGATCGTGACAAGTCTGCAATGCCGCTGCGGGCGGGCTGCGGCGATGCGCGGCGCTGCGGCAATTGTTCTCACCGCCTGGCCCGCCTGCGGACCCGCGTCCTTCGTATCGGACTCCCCGGCTCGAAAAAGCAAAACATCGCTGACCAAAACCCTTGGCGGGGTACCTCGCGGAGCGATCCCTGGATGGGCGGCGCAAGATAGTTCTCCCGCGATAGAGCGTGGCGACTGCGGCCAGCGTTCGTTACTGCAATCGTAGCAGGAAAGCGCCACGGCATGCACGTCTGGCGGGTTTGTTGACTTCCAGATTGCGATAGTTATGTTGCAAGCTAGGCGCAGATGTAACGCAAAGCTGTAGCCCAATATTTGTGCCTTTGAATTTGGAGAATGCAAGTGTCGGCTATTTATATAGATAAGACCTATCTGGAGGCGAATCCAACCTGGCATGAGGAAGATTCGCCCTGGAAGGCAGATCAGATCGCTCGCATGCTCAACTCTAATAATGTGAAGCCGGCTACCGTCGCTGAAATTGGCTGCGGCGCCGGCGGGATTCTTGCCGCACTTCGCTCAAAGCTTCCTCAGGGCACGAATTTCAAGGGCTACGATATTGCGCCAGCGGCATTGGAGAAAGCAAAAGCGAAAGAGCAGGAGAATCTCACTTTTTATAACCAGGACTTGCTATTAGCCTGCGATACCTTCGACCTCCTCCTGATAATCGACGTGATTGAGCACATTCCGAATTATTACAGCTTCGCGCAGAGTTGCCGGCAGAAGGCGAAATACAAAATCTACCACATTCCTCTTGAGATCAATGTTCAGTCTGTGCTTCGCGCATCGTTTGCATTCACCCTCGACAGCGGTAGAAACGAGGTCGGTCACCTGCACTTCTTCACAGCGGAATCGGCGCTTATGGCCCTCAAGGAAACTGGCCACAAAATCATAGACGTGGCCTACACGAATGGCGGCATTGCGTTGGCCCGCTTCCATCCAAGTCTTAAGCGAAGCATCGCCAACGTTCCGCGCCGGATGTTGTCGGCCGTTTCGACAGCCTGGGCCGCACGGCTGCTCGGGGGTTATTCGCTGCTAGTGCTCTGCGAATGACCGCCTGCGCCAGCCGATAAGGTGAAATTGCCCGAATGCCGGCCTATTTCTGGGGAGACCAAATCCGTTACCGGCCTTAAGGGTTAGCCGCTGCGGCATTGCTCCATCGCTTTTGCAAGCCTCAGACTTTACAGGGAAAGCTTGCCGCCACGCGGGTTCCCGCAATACAGCTGCCGTTGCCCGTGCGAAGCCGCTCACTCGAAACTAACCCCGTTCTAGCCATAATTGGCCGTCATCAAAAGGCCGGCGCAGCGCTCGCTCTTTTGGCGGCGCAAATTCGATTGAGCTGGAAGGCAAGATGGGAATCATGAAACGGAGATGGCTGGCAGCGCTTGCGGCAGCAACATTCATGATTACAGCGCACGCGTTCGAAGCGAGCGCGCAGCGAAGCAGGATCGACGACTGGCTGGGCTTCGATCAATCCAGCGATTCCGGGGATCGGCCCTCGCCGGGCCACACCTCGGCGAGTGAAATGGAAGTGCAGCCGGAACGGGGCTTTCCTACGCTGGCCAAAGAAAACGTCGCGGCTACCACGAACGCCATCAAGCAGTATGCAGAAATTGTGGCGCGCGGAGGATGGGCGCAGCTCCCGCCGATCGAGCTGCGTACCGGCATGAGGCATCCCGCTGTGGTCCAGCTACGCAAGCGCCTGCAGGCGACCGGCGACTTGCAAACCTTTGCCGGCTATCCAGAAGTTTACGATTCCTATGTTGAAAATGCGGTGAAGAAGGTGCAAGCGCGCCACGCCCTGCCCGCGACGGGCTTCCTCGATAAGGATACCATCCTGGAGCTGAATGTGCCCGCAGCCGCGCGGCTGCGCCAGCTGCGCACCAATCTGCCCCGGTTGCGAGCTATGTCCGCGATGGTGCCCGCCGGCAAATATGTGGCCGTGAACATCCCGTCGGTCCAGATCGAGGCTATCAACAATAATCAGGTTGTCTCGCGCCACACGGGCGTCGTCGGCAAACCCGACCGGCCGTCGCCCTTGGTCAATTCGGCTATCGAGGAGATCAATTTCAATAAGGACTGGTTCGTACCGCCAACCGTTTTGAAATCCGACCTGATGAGCGAGGCGCACAAGAAGGGCGGCAAGGAAGCGCTGGTGCAGCACAAGGTCGATGTCTATGCTAATTTCGCGGCTTACCAGAAAGGCCAGCGCATCGACCCGGAAACCGTCGATTGGAATTCCGACGCGCCGCTGCGCTTATTTTACGTGCAGAATGGCGGCCCGGACAATCCGCTCGGCTTTGTCAAGCTGAACTTCCAAAGCCCTCATCATGTTTACATGCACGATACGGCACTCCCCAGCATTTTCTCGCAAAGCTTCCGGGCAGAAAGCTCGGGCTGCGTGCGCGTGCAGAACGTCCACCAGCTCGTGGCGTGGCTTCTGGAGGATAATGGCTGGTCGGTGGCGCAAGTGCTGCGCATGAAGGAGACCGGCGAGAAGCTCAATATCCGGCTCAAGAAGAAGGTACCGCTGTTCTGGACTTATATCACGGGCTGGGCGGCGCAGGACGGCACGGTGCAATTCCGCCGGGATATCTATCGCCGGGACGGCGTCGAGGCGTTTGCCTCGGCTTACTAAGTCTTTGCAGCCCTTCCGCGTTGGGCCGCCGGAATTCTGCCTTCAACGATATGCTCGCCCATTCGCGCCGCCTATATCTGCGGTAAGTCTTCTTCACGAGGGAACCTTGTGTGGGCAAACCCAAGCTAACAGCCTTGGACTGTCTTGGGCCGATAGCGGGCATCGCGCTGGGAATTACGTGCGCCCGCACTGCATCCGAATCCGGAAATTGCCGTCAACGCGCGGAAATTGGTGCGCCGCTCGAATTGGGTCTGGCATGCCGTGGCTCCACTTTTGACCCATTTGAGACATGAATAGGCTTTCTTTCCCTCATGTGCAATTTCTGCACATGAGGACCTTCCCCATGCGACCGCTCGCACCGCCTGAGGAAAGAGAAACAAAGCTGTACACAATCTAGAGACAATGCGGTCGAGTCGTCATTTATGAGAATGCGTGTGGGCAGTCGTCGTATGCTTGTGAGCTAGTTCACTATGCTCGTGAGCCGCAGTTGCATGTTTCTTTGCCTCTGCGTGCTCGCCAACAGCGTGATGGTGCTCAGCTTGATGGTGATGATGCGCGGCGGCATGATGGTGAGCGGCGGCTAAGTGATGATGCTCCTGGGCCGGATGCTTCGGTGCTTGTGCCATCTTGGAGTTTCTCCCTTTTGTGACAGAACGAATTGAAAATGCCGATAATCCCAAAACGGTTCCTATGGTCACGCGAATGGGTCACTGAAGGCATGCCGTTGTAGGCCTGATTTCTAAAGGAAAAGTGCGCCCCCCCCTCGAAGGCAACCGCGCTAGTGGTCTAATGGATTTCGATCCAGCGCCCTTCGTGCCAGTAACCGCGCCCTTCATGCTCGCGCCAGCGATATTTTTCATGCTCGTGTTCAGCCCATCTCCAGCTGTCGGGATGAATAATAACTCCATGCTCAGGCCGGTAAAAACGATGCTCCTTCACGTGCCAACAATCACCTTCGACGTTGCAAGCGATCTCTGCCGACGCTGCAGTCGCATTTAATGCTAATACGCCTCCGAAGATGGCTGCGATTATGCCCTTCATAATGTTTCTCCTTTGCAGAAAGTCTGGATATATTTTTGAACTCCGACCAGATTGAAAAGTTTCCTTGTTCGAGTACGAGTGGAAGCGCCCTAAAATCCCTGAAGTTTCCAGCCATCCCCCGGGCAGGCTATCAGAAAAGTAGATGGGGAAAGCGAAAAGAGCGTTTCGAGGGGCGGGCTGATACCGGGCTAGAACGGCGGCTCATCCCTCAAAAGCGGCCACTCTCCGAGATCGGCCCGAGGTCCGCACTCGCCCTGACGCGGAGATAGTGCGCGTGTTTTACGGCCCGCCTGTAAAAGTAGCTTATGGCCTCCAACGCCGGTTTAGCTCCGTCAGTTTCCGGGGTGAAGCGGGCATAGGACCCAAAAAAACGGCGGGGCGCTACGCACGCCTGCTTAAGTCAGCACGCGGTTGGCCTCGCTGACCACGTTCAGACCTTTGACGCC
>JBKQIH010000011.1:0-12196 GCA_052148445.1 Rhodomicrobium sp. | reverse complement strand
TTCCCCACCCGATCCTGAAAGCGCCGGTCGCGATGACGGGCGATTGTTACCGGGGTGCGGGATTTCGGGATTTTGCGCACAAAATTGTAGCGAGCCACGTGATAGCTAGGGTCGAAACCGTAAAAGTTGAGACGCATCCGCGCCAGTTCCTCCTCGCGATAGACGGAAAGTGGCTTCGCGGTTTCGTTAGCTTCGCGCTCCTGCAACTTTGCTGCGACACGCCCGGCAAGACCCGGCGATGCGGCAAGCGCAACGGCGCGTTTACGGGCCTCGGCTACGAACTCTTGAACGGTCCCAGCACTCTGCCAATCGGCAAGCCCAATGCGAACCGCTTCTGCTGGGCCCATTGGAAGCCTTCGCGCCATGATGGCGGCGGCAACCCCGGCGCTCGCATGACGAGGGAGCGAATAGGTCCAAAACTCAGACCCATACAGATTGCCCATGTCCTTATAATGAGGGCTCAACACGGTAGCTGCGCGCAGCCATACCTCATCGGCGACGCGCGCGAGAAAGACACCTCCCGCGCCGGCATTTCCTTGCAGGGCAGCAATGACCAGCCGGTCTTCGGTGCGGAGCACGGCTTCGGCGAGATCGTCGATGGCATTGATGTTCCGCCAGGACTCATCGGCAGGGCTGCCCGTAGCCTCGATGAGATTGAGATCCATACCGTTCGACCAGAAATCCGGCCCGCCCATGAGCACGAGCACGCGCGCCGGGCGAAGGAGGGCCGCGCGATACGCCGCAAGCAGGCGCTCGCAAGCGGCCGTACTCATGGCGCCATTGTAGAATTGGAAATGCAAAAAGCCCGCGCCGCTTTGCTCCTCGTAAGAAATTTCGCGATATCCGTCCGCGCCGCCGGCCGGTATATCGGGGACGCCGCCAATCGAGCCTTGCAGCACTTGCGTGGCTGGCAGCTTGAACGGATGGCAGCTCTCAGCGTCACGCAGACGGCCGATCCAAACGGCGCCATCGGCGGTCCCGAGAGCGATTGCCTCGCCGTTCGCCGCGACGATCTCACCCGGCTTGCCCTCAAGGTGCGGGGCCGGGTGTGAATCGTAGAGATAAACGGTGCGCCCGTAGAGGCGGCTCTTGAGGCCTGGATTGCCGTCGGCGCTCCTGATTTTTCTCAGCACAGCCGCCGTGCCATCCCGGTCCCAGGCGATTGCCCGGTCTGCCTGAGTAACCCCCGGATGCCAGCTCGACTGGGGCAGCCGTTCGGGGGTGAAAGCCGCGCTCTCGAGGCGGCTCAATGTTTCGAGCACGGCCGTAACGGCGGCCTCCGTCACCTCGTTACGGTACAGGCTCGATTTGGTGGCCTCACGCATCGCAAAACCAGCCGTCGCCCAAACCGGTCCGGCGTCCATTTCGCGCTCGGCTTGGAGCACGGTGACACCCCAATGCCGCGCGCCTTTTAGGATCGCCCAATCGAGCGCGGAGGGTCCGCGATCGCCTTTCAGGCCGGGATGAACGACAAAGCAGGGAAGGCACCGCCATACGGCTTCGGGAATGGCGCGCTTCAGGAATGGCGCGACAAGGCAATCCGGCCTGAACAGCGAAACGGCCTCCTCCGTCACGGCATCGTTGATGTCGAACTCGACAGAGACCTGGTGCCCCGCAGCCTCGAGCTCGACAAATAGCCTTTGGCAAAGGCTATTGAAGCTATGGGTGAGGAGCAGAATGCGCATGGTTCAGCAAATCCTCGGCAAGGGATCGCCCGCCAGCCAGTCCACCATACGGCTACCGCCGAATCGGGTTTGTATTTGCACAAAAGCGTGAGGGTCGGCGGCCACTTCGCCTATAATGGCCGCGTCCCGGCCTAGCGGGTGCTCGCGCATGACACCGAGCAGCCGGTCTGCGTGTGCCTTCGCGCAAATGGCGATGAGCTTGCCCTCATTGGCGATATAGAGCGGGTCGAGGCCCAGAAGCTCGCAAGCCGCCAGCACATCGGGCTTGAAGGGGATCGCGCTTTCGACGAGACGCATGCCCACGCGCGATTGCTGCGCGATCTCGTTGAGCGTCGCGCCAAGGCCGCCCCGCGTCGGGTCTCTGAGGCAATGGATCGAGGGCACGGCGCCGACCATATCCGCGACAAGCCCGTGAAGAGCCGCGCTGTCCGAGAGGATTTCGGTTTCGAACGTGAGATTCTCGCGCTTTGAAAGCACTGCGATGCCGTGATCGCCAAGCGTGCCGCTGACCAAAATTGCATCGCCGGGCGCTGCCAGGTCGCCCGAAATATGTACGCCTTCCGGGACGATACCGAGGCCCGCCGTCGTGATGAAAACGCCGTCGCCCTTGCCCCTCTCGACAACTTTCGTGTCGCCCGTCACAATGGGCACCCCCGCCTCGCGGGAGGCTCGCGCCATACTCGCCACGATGCGTTCGAGGGCGGCGAGAGGAAACCCTTCCTCCAAGACGAACGCAGCCGAGAGATAGAGCGGACGCGCGCCGGCCATCGCCACATCGTTGATCGTGCCATGGACCGCGAGCGAGCCAATGTCCCCGCCGGGAAAGAAAAGCGGGGAGATGACGTGGGCGTCAGTCGTCATCACCATCCGTCCGCCCTGAACATCGAAGGCGGCCTGGTCGTTGCCTTGCGCGAGGAAGGCATTGTCGAAATGCCGATGGAACAGGTTGCGCACGAGTTCGGCCGTGGCGCGCCCTCCGCTACCGTGGACCATCTCCACTGCGCCATCCATAGGCGGCGCGGCATCTTGCCGGAATGAACGCGGGCCGGTGACGGTCATGCGGTGTGCTCCGCTGGGGAAGGCTGCTGCCGGAAGCGCCCATAGCTCCAATAGGCCGCGCAAGCGCCTTCCGAGGAGACCATGCAGGAGCCGATTGGGTTATCGGGCGTGCAAACGGTGCCGAACAGCTTGCAATCGGTGGGTTTCTTTGCGCCGCGCAAGATGGAGGGGCATTCGCAGCTTTTGGCATCGCGGGCCGGCTTCGTCGAGATTGCAAAGCGCCGCTCGGCATCGAAGGCGGCGTAGGCTTCCTTGATGCGGAGTGCGCTGTATGGGACGAGGCCAAGTCCGCGCCACTCGAAGGAAGGCCGCAGCTCGAACACATCGGCCACAAGATTTTGCGCCTTGAGATTCCCTCCCCGGGTTACCACGCGCGCATACTGATTTTCGACCTCGCACCGGCCCTCGTTGAGCTGCCGGATAGCCATGAGCGCAGCTTGCATGACGTCCAGAGGCTCGAAGCCCGCAATCACGACCGGCCGCTGGAATTCCTCCGCGAAAAACTCATAAGGCTGGCTGCCGATGATGGCGCTGACGTGGGAAGGGCCGAGAAAGGCGTCGATGGACACGCTGCCTATATTTCTCACCTCGGGGCTTTCGAGGATGTGCTGGATGGCGGCGGGGGTGAGGACGTGATTGCAGAACACTGAGAAATTGGTGAGCCCTTCGGCCTTTGCCTTGCGGATTGCAACGGCCGTCGGAGGCGTCGTCGTCTCGAAGCCGATTGCAAAAAACACTACGTCCTTGCCCGGGTTCTCCCGCGCGATCTTCAGGGCGTCGTCAATGGAATACACCATGCGTACGTCAGCGCCGTCCGCCTTCGCTTTGAGAAGGCTGCGGCGCTTCGAAGCCGGAACGCGCAGCATGTCGCCATAGCTGCATAAAGTGACGCCATGCTCTTCCGCAAGTTCGAGCGCGTTGTCGATCCGCCCCACCGGCAGCACGCAAACCGGACAGCCGGGGCCATGCACGAAGCTCACATTTCCAGGCATCAGGTCCTGCACGCCGTAACGGAAGATCGCATGGGTATGGCCGCCGCAGAACTCCATGATGTTGTAGCGCCGGGAGGGCTGCGCCTCGCGCCGGATTGCGCTGGCTAGGCCTTCGGCCAAGTCGCGGTCGCGAAATTCATCGACGTATTTCATGCAGCCTCCCCAGAAAACGCCGCAAGCTCGCTCTCCTCGCCCGCTTCCCGGATCATGGCAAGCGTGCGCTCGGCTTCCTCGGGCGAGACTTTGTGAAGCGCGAAGCCGACATGCACGAGCACAAAATCGCCCGGCGTCACATCGTCGAGAAGCGCGATCGAAATCTCCTTCTTCACGGGGCCGAGCGCGACGATTGCGGTTTCCCCTGCGGGATCGACCGACACGACTTGGGCAGGTAGGGCAAGGCACATGGCGAGACCTCTTTAGCCGGCGGCTGGCAGAAAGTGCGGTAATGTCCGGCGGGTACGGCTCCGGCGCGGCAGAAGCGCAGACCGGATGCGACGGGCGCCATGATACCGGGCTACGCAACTTCTGCCAATGCGGCATGCGACGTGTGCCTGAAAAGTCATGCCGCGCGTTCGTCCCTTTCTTTCAAGACCCCGGCAAAAAGATCGCGGCGGCTAAGCTTCGTTTCTTCCTTAATGGCTGGCGCGTGGGCAGCGGAGGCCTCCTCGTTATTCCGGCTTGGATGCAGGCCTGCATCGAAGAGTGCGGCAAGCGCCGCTTCGGCGGCGGCCATGGCCGCGTCCTGATTTTCGAACTCAAGCACCGGCGAGAACAGCGAGCACATTTGGTAAGGGCCGATACCGTCTTCGGCACCGCAGATGAATTCGAACGCGCCGGCAGGCAACTGCCGCTTGAGTTTCGTGCCGGCCGGCACACGGCTCCAGGCGCCAGCGTCCTCTTCGCTTCCCGGCAGCAGCATCAGATTGATGAACCAGGGCGTCACCAGCACCGAGAGCCAAGCGCCGCTAAAGGGCCGCATGCCGGTTGCCGCGACCCTGAGCGCGGGGTTGAGGATCGGCACGCCGCTCATGCGCTCCCGCTCGATTTTGCGAAAGGCGGCTTCCAAACCGCGCGTGAGCTTACTGGCCATGGCGAGATCGCGCGCGCCCATCTGCGTCTCAACGCCGTTCGCCGCCGGCGCGTCAATCATTGCGATCCTCCAGCACCATGAAGCCCTCGCGTGCGCCATCGCACACCGGGCAGGTCCAGTGCCCGGGCAATTTCGAGAACGGCGTGCCCGGCGGGATTTGCCAATAATCGTCGCCTTCGTCCGGGTCGTAGACATGCCAGCAGATTTTGCATTCGAGGCGCGTTGCATCGGCGAGCTTTTGGTTATCGCCGCCGAAGGAGCCGGCAAAGAAGTGCCCGTTCATCGGTAAACTCCGAGAATTTCGTCGAGCCGCCCGGCACTATCCGCGAGGTCCTCCTTTGCCGCACAGGCCACCTCCGGGATGCGCGCGACCTCGATGGTGTCGAGGATCACGGTCTCGCGCGAATTGAAATAACGCACCCGCCAAGCGTTTTTCACGCCGGTTGATGATATGCGGCAATTGCCGTAGCCGCGCGAGAGCACGGTGACGGCACCCTGGCCGAGCCCCCGGTCCAGGAACGCCCCATCTTCATCGGTGAGCGGGAGCAAGGTGAGATTTATGACATGTGCCGCATCGCCCGCCCGGTATGCGGCGACCTTATTGGCAAGCTCTGTAGCAATGGCCGGGGCATTCATGAGATTGGGATCCACTAACCCATCGGCTGGGCGCAGATGCGGCTCAGCTGCGTCTTGCGCGGCCCGAAGCACGACCCCCGGAAATTCGCCAACTTCAATGCGGTCGCTGACGAGTGCGCCATTTGCGTCCACCTCGTAAATCCGCCAAACTCCTGCGAGCACGGCTTCCTGCGCCTGAATCGAAGCGCCGGCGATGAGGCTGACTTCGCCCTCCCCCAAAAGCTGGCCGATGAAGTCGCGGTTGGCCGCGTCGAGCGTATCTAGGCCGATGGCAAGCGTGCTTCCGGGAGGCGGCGCTGCGCGAAGCGCTGCAAGCACCTCTTCCAGCTTAGCAAGCGCCGGCCCGAAGGCCTCGGCTTCCTCCTTTTCGGGAACAGCCGGCATGGAATAGGTCCGCATGCCCTTCGGCATTTCCATGTAGGCGAGTTCCACGCCATCCTCGTCCGAAGGCTGGCTGCCAGGGCCGGACAATCCGTTAAAGCCGCTCATAGTTGATCTCCGGAATGATCGTGGACGCCGGATGCCCCGTTTGCGCCGGCGCTTGGGATGCAGCCTTCGGGAAACTGATAGGGCGGCGGCTGCGTGGGCTCTCTACCCAGAATCTCTGATATTCCGGAGAGATAATCTTGCCAGTCGAGCACACGGGAGATCGCGCCGAGATATCCTGCGCCCCTACAGAAAACGAGAGCCGGGAATGCATTGAAGCGGAAGCGCAGTTGAAGCGCGCGCTCGGCCGGCTTTTCGACCAGTGCTGGCGCCAGCCTGCCGGCAAACTGCTGCAGGATTTCCGGAAGAATGACCGCGACGTCATCGCTTTCAACGAGGCGCTCAGAGTCTCCGGCGAAGAACAGCACCGTTTCTCCCTGTGCGTTGAGGAATTCGTCTAGGTTGCGCTCGTTCACGCGGGCGAACCCATGTTTGGCGGTCAGCGCGTCTATGAGAGGCGAGGCCATATTCTACTCCTAAGAACCGGTGCGTTGTGTCTTCAGGTGGTCGGGAAGCTCAGGCTCGCGGCCGATCAAATCGGCGAAGAGATGATCGACCGAGGTCTCCCCTTGCATAACGAGCGCGAGCGCTTTGATCGCATCGCCAATCTTGGCGGCCTCGGAGGCCGGTATCGCTTCGCGCGCCGCATCCAGAAACACGAGCACCCAGGCTCCGGCCGGCTGCATGCCGACAAGCGACATGTCGATCTCGCGGCTCTCGCCGTCGAAGCGGCAAAGCGCGCGGTGCGGGCCGGGCTCGATAACTTGCATGGGTAGGCCGACGCACATCAGACGGCCTCCGGAGCCGGGCCGGATTGCAAATGCATGGCAAGCACGCGCGCATCACCCGCGCGGCAGGCCTCCTCTTCGCTCGGCCTCTCCGCCTCGTACCGCGACATGAGCATATGCTGGCAGGCTAGCGTCTCGGATTCGGGCAGCGGTTCGGCACGGCGCTGAGCCCGTATTCCGAAGCGTTTAAGATAGTCTAGAGCCTCATCGATCGCCGCTGGGATTTGGGCCTTAACCTGGGGCCGCAAACTGCCGCCATAATCGTCAAGCTCAGCGGGCTGTACGCCGATCAGGCACAAATGTGCTGGAGCCTTGCCCAGCAGTTCTGCTGTCGCAAGCACCTCCTGGAAGCCGGTTTGATGCAGGCTCATTTTTTTTACGCCGAGAAACGAGGGTACGTTGCCATCTTCCACGAGCATCAGTGCACCGGGAGAAAGCCCGTAGTCGACTGCATCGAAGACAACGAGAATGCTGGCGGAAGTTACATGCTCAAGCAGGTAAAGGCCCTGCGTGCCCCCATCGAGCAGCTTCACGTTGGGCGGAAACTCGTAGTGCCGGTGCAGTTCCTCGACCGCGCGAACCCCGAAGCCTTCGTCCGCCCACAATAAGTTCCCAATGCCCAGAATCAGAGCCCGCACGCTGCCTCCCTTTGCACACTTCTTTTCAACGAGTGCCGCGTACCAGGCTGCAAGCGCTGTGCCAAAACGCCGCAACCTGTTAAGCTGCTGTTAAACCGGCACTTACGCCGCTATCGGCCGAAGCGCTGGAAAGCAACTTACCATCGAACGCGAAATTTTGGCAGGACTCTTTCCATACAGCGCGGCACCATGCAAACCGCAAACGTGAATGAGGCGCGGACCAAAATCCGCGCCCCTCAGAAGGCTTGGGAGTGAACGCCTTCCGGTATCTCAATCCTCGTGGTGATCCTCCGCTGGGCGCGTATCCTTGAATGTGCGCCAGCCGGAAATCATGGTGCTGATGATACTCTGCCGCGACATGATATCCTCCCGGAAGGCCGCGTAGATGTGCACCATCACGAAGACCACGACCACCCATAGGCCGAGATGATGGTAGGTGTGCACATTCTGGCTATTGCCGAAAAGCGGGATCACCCAGCTTGAGAACAGGTGGTTCTGCCAGGACCCCATGCCTTCGCCCTCGCCATAAAGTGCGAGCCCTGTGAAGATCATGAAGGTGATGCCCCAGACGAAGAGGAAGTGCATCACCAGCGTCGCCAGCGGATTATGCCCCTCATATTTTTTCGGCTCCTTCGCGATAAAGGCATACCACTTGATCTCGTGGAACACCTCTCCCCACCACCTGCCGCTCAGAAACTGCGGAAAGAAGATTTCGCGCGCGTGCCAGTTGCCCATGATCATCCAGTAGAGGCGGCCGATGAAGCCCACGATGAGTATGTAGCCGGCGGCGAAATGGGCGAAGCGGATATAGCCCATGAGGAAGTGGGCGCTGGCCTCACCCGGCACCGATGGCAACGGGCTGGCGATGAAATAGCCACTCGTTGCAAGCACCACGATGGCAAGGGCATTGATCCAATGCCAGAGACGTAACGGTCCCTCATAGACATAGACCGCAGGCTGAACGGCCGATTGCGTTGGCATGTGCGGCCTCCCCTAGCGAACCGTTACGTGTGCGAGTTCTTGCCCATCTTCGCTCATCACATGGGTCGAGCATGCAAGGCAAGGATCGAAGCTGTGCAGAGTGCGCAGGATTTCCACCGGCTCCTCTGGGCGTTCCACCTTCGTGTTCATCAACGATGCTTCGAAGGCGCCGATATTGCCCTCGTTGTCGCGAGGGGATCCGTTCCAGGTGGTGGGCACGACGCACTGATAATTGTCGATCTTGGTGTCCTTGATCTTGATCCAGTGCGCAAGCGCGCCGCGTGGCGCTTCGGTGAAGCCGACGCCCTTGATCTCGCTTGGCCAAGACTTCGGATCCCATTTTTCGACATTTGCGGTCGCCGTATCGCCTGCCTTCACGGTGGCGATCAGCTTATCCATGAAGTATTGAAGCTTACCCGCCGCCCACTGGCATTCGAGGCCGCGCGCTGCCGTGCGCCCGAGTGTCGAGAACAGGGCGGCAACCGGCACGTCGAGCGTCTTGAGCACGAAGTTGATCTGCTCGGTAAACTCCTTGTGGCCCGAAGCATACCCGACGACGTAGCGGGCGAGCGGCCCGACTTCCATCGCATGGCCCTTCCAGCGGGGCGCCTTGATCCAGGAATATTTGCCGCCCTCGTCGATCTCCTCGATACGCGTGCGTGTGCCCTTTAAATTCGGCCCAAGCTTGTAGGAGGCCTCGGTAACGCCATCCCAAGGATGCAACCCCTTTTTCTCGTCCGCATATTTGTACCAGGAGTGCGGCACAAATTCTTGGATCTGGTTGGGATCGCGCAGATCGACCGGATGAACTTCTTTAAGATTCCCATCGACGACCGCGCCGTGCGGCATCATCAGGTTAGAGGCCGAATAGTCGTTGGCGTGATCCGGAATGTCGCCATAGGCCATCACGCTCTTGCCTGACAGTCCGCCGCCGTAGAGCCAGCCCTTGTAGAACGACGCAATCGCGAGCAGGTCGGGGATATAGACCTTTTCGACGAAGTCCACTGTTTCATTGATGGTGGAGCGGACGAAGTTGAGGCGCTCCATGTTGATCGCGCCGACCGCTCCTTCGCCGCTGATATTGATCGCGCATGGCACGCCGCCGACGAGCCAGTTCGGATGCGGGTCCTTGCCGCCAAATACGGTGCGGATACGCATGATATGCGTCTGGAAGTCGAGCGCCTCCAGATAATGCGTCACCGCCATCAGGTTCGCCTCTGGCGGCAGCAGATAGGCCGGATTGGTCCAGTAGCCGTTCTTGAACGGCCCAAGCTGCCCGCTTTCCACGAATTTCTTGAGCTTGTTCTGCACGTCTCGGAAATAGCCCGGCGAGGATTTGGGATGGTGCGGCGACACCTGCTTTTGCAACTCGCTGGTCGCTTTCGGATCGGCGGCAAGCGCAGTGACAGGGTTTACCCAATCGAGCGCGTGCAAGTGATAGAAGTGGACCAGGTGATCGTGCACCTGCAGCGTGAGCTGCATGATATTGCGGATCGTATTGGCGTTTTCCGGAATTTCAATCTTAAGCGCATCCTCGACCGCGCGCACCGAAGTGAGCGCGTGCGTGCCAGTGCATACGCCGCAAATACGCTGGGTGAAGGCCCAAGCGTCGCGCGGATCGCGGCCCTTCAGGATCACTTCAAGCCCGCGCCACATGGTACCGGTCGAGACCGCGTTGCGGATCGTGTTGCTGTCGTCGATATTGACCTCGCAGCGCATGTGGCCTTCGATGCGCGTGACAGGATCGACGACAACGCGCTTGCCGCTATTGTCGAGAGTAAAGCCATTCGGCGTTTGAATCGTCATGATTGGTCTCCTCCCTTATCGCGTGCCCGCTTGACTGCGGTTATTGCGGCATGTGCGGCAATGCCGGCGCCTACCACGCCCACGGCGGCCGTTCCCACCTGGTCTGCGTTCGCTTCGATGCCGAATTGATTGATGTTGGTCAGCCGGTTGTAGAAGGAGCCGTTGTCCCAGAAGCCGTCCTCGGAGCAGCCTAGGCAGCCATGGCCGGACTGGATTGGGAACGACAAGCCGCCGTTCCAGCGCACGGTCGAGCAGGCGTTGTAAGTCGTCGGCCCTTTGCAGCCCATTTTGTAGAGGCAATGCCCCTTGCGCGCGCCTTCGTCGTCCCACGCCTCGACGAATTGGCCGGCATCGAAATGCGGACGCCGGTAGCATTTGTCGTGGATGCGCTGGCTGTAGAACATCTTGGGGCGGCCCTGCCGGTCGAGTTCGGGCAGCCGGTCGAAGGTCACGAGATAGGTGATGACCGCCGTCATAACCTCAGGGATCGGCGGGCAGCCTGGCACTTTGATGATCGGCTTGTCGCGGATCACCTTGTGGATCGGCACGGCCTGCGTCGGGTTCGGGCGCGCGGCCTGCACGCAGCCCCACGAGGCGCACGAGCCCCAGGAGATGATCGCTTTGCAATTGCTCGCGGCATATTTGAGCTGTTCGAGATAGGGCTTGCCGCCGATGATGCAGAACATGCCATCTTCGTTCAGCGGCGGATTGCCTTCGCAAGCGAGGATGTATTCGCCCTTATATTTGTTGACGATCTCATCGACGATAGCCTCGGCTTGGTGGCCGGCCGAGGCCATGATGGTGTCGTCGTAATCGAGCGAGATCATTGAAAGGATCACGTCCGACGCGAGGGGATGCGCCGAGCGCACGAACGCTTCCGAGCAGCACGTGCATTCAAGCCCGTGCAGCCACAGCACCGGTACGCGGGGCTTTGTTTCCAGCGCATGGGCCATTTGCGGCGCAAATTCCGGCCCAAGACCTAGCGCGGCGGCGGTAAGACTACAGAATTTCACGAAACTGCGCCGTGAAATCCCTTGCCTCCGCAGAACATCGTAGAACGTTTCGGCCATCGGCCGCTCCTCCCTGCTGAAGATTTTTCTTCCAGCGAACCGTTATTCGTACGGTTCCGGAGGCCAGAACAGCAATGACTGTGCCATATGCGATTTATCATGTTATTTCAGGATCTTAAGCCTGCGTCTGGGGCTCGTTCGCCCTCATTCTGGATATTCGTCTTCCAGTCTTCGGCCGCAATTGGAAGGTGGCTTGCCAAGGTCTCATCCGGGGGGGACGTGCTCAGCCGTTCCATTGCGTTTAGCGAAGCCGGAACAGTCACGAATGCCGCCCGCTCAGCATAGACATGGCGTTCCACACACTGCGGTCGAAGGCTTTCTGGTTTCCAGCCCTTGCGCACGTAAGTCCGGCTTTCTTGAGCCGGCAAGTGAACTCAAATGCCTCTACGCAGCTCAACCTCGGTGCAACTAAATGATGGTAACGATTGTATTCGCTGCCAACCTTATCGCTGGCAACCTAACTTTCCACATGGAGCTATCGCTTATGGGTTGTCTTGTTGAACTGTCCAGATTGCCCCTTCGCTGGCTCAGGTTTGAGTCCAGGCGAGGCGTGAGCGCAATCGAATATGGCCTCCTCGCCGCATTGATTGCCCTTGTTATCATCTCCGCCGTGACGAGCGCTGGGACACATCTTAAAGCGGTGTTCACGTCGATCTCGACGGAGGTTTAAAGCGGAAGCCGGACGCCAGTTTGAGGTTTTTTGGTTCCGCAAAAGCCGAACGCCACGAAAAGTGCACAGAGGGTTGGAAAGTGGCAAAAACCGTGGTAGCAACATCCCGGCCAGCGTGCTTTCTTGCTCCCGCTCGCAATCTCAACTCACGGCTTGTGCTTCCTGCGGCCAGATACGGCCATGGCGGAGCGCTTAGGAATTTGGCAATGAAGATCAAGAATTCGATCAAGACGCTCCGCTTGCGTCACCGCGACAATCGTGTCGTGCGCCGCCGCGGCCGCCTCTATATCATCAA
>JBKQIH010000010.1:0-18804 GCA_052148445.1 Rhodomicrobium sp. | reverse complement strand
CTGCTCTGGATCGCCACGGCGGCAAACGCCGCCTCGCGATGACGGTTGCGCCAAGTTAAGCGCACGATGCTTCGCCGTGAGCGCCCTTCGCTGGCCGCATTCTTGCCGGCCTATCGCGCATGCAATTTGCTCCAGACAAGACCTTGCCGGCGGCGGCAGACGCGCACGCGCGCCGCACCGTTCATAGGGACCGCATCGCGGCCGGTATGGCGGCGGCAGCTGCTTCGTTCTTCATGCTGAACACGATGAGCGTGTTTGCGAAGCTGCTCAGCCCCTATCATTCCGCGATTGAGGTGGCTTTCTATCGCAATCTTATCGGAGCCGTTCCGTTTGCCGTTTGGTTTTTCCTGCTCGGGCATCGGCGGGAGTTGCAGATTTACGGCCGCCGCAGCACGATTGTGCTGCGCTCGGTGCTGGGCACAATCAGTGTTGTCGCCACTTTCCGAGCCTTCAATTATTTGCCGATGGCGGACGCCCAGGCCCTGTTCTTCACCTCGTCCTTGTTCGTGCCCGTGATGGGCTATCTTTTTCTGAAAGAAAGTGTGGGGCCCTACCGCTGGGGCGCGGTCATGGCGGGGTTCCTCGGCATGCTTGTCATCGCGCGGCCCGGTGGCGCGGTGAACTTGACGGGCGCCTCGCTCGCGCTCTCGGCGGCGCTCATGCACGCGGGTCTCGGCACGCTGCTGCGCGTGCTCGGGCGCACCGAGCGGCCCGAGACCGTTACGTTCTATTTCCTCGCAATCGGTGCCGGTCTGACCGGCCTCGCCATGCCCTTCGTTGCGACGCTTCCGGCTTGGCATGAGGTGCCCTATTTCCTTGGGGCTGGTATTTCGGGAGCGTTTGCGCAACTGCTTTTGTCGAGGGCATACAAATATGCGCCTGTCGCTCTCGTCACGATTTTCAACTACACCGGTATCGTCTGGGCGGCGGGCTATGGCTGGTTTATTTGGGGCGATTGGCCTGCGGCGCCGGTTTGGACCGGCGCTGGTATTATCATCGCTGCGAGCCTTTTCATTGTGTGGCGCGAGAACCGGATGGCAAAGCTTGCAAGGCTGCTTGGCGCGGAGCCCTGAAAAATGGCTTTTGTGCCTATGCAGACTTGCGCATTTATGAAAAAATACGGCGGGTTCGCAGGGCATTTATTCACCGTGCGGTGGCACCGGGGTTAGGGCAAGGGTTCGGAATGTTAGACGGAAGTTTTCTGCGCCAAAGCCGAAGGGATCGCAGCGAAATCGTGAGGACCTGCCTCTTGGCCTTGGCAATGGCCCTCGGTCTTTTCAACCTGCCCGCGGCCGCGGGGCCCCGTGTCGCCTTGATCGTCGGTAACGCCGGCTATGCCGGCCCGGCACAGCTTCCCAACCCGGCCCACGATGCGCAAGATATCTCCGCTGCATTGGAAGCGCTCGGCTTCAAGGTCATTACCGGGCTGAACCTCAATAAGGCTGCTTTCGATGCCAAGCTGCATGAGTTCGCGCGCATCTCCACCGGGGCGGATGTGGCATTTTTCTTCTATTCCGGCCACGGCATGCAGATTAATGGCATAAACTATCTCGTCCCAATCGACGCCCCGGTGACAAAAGAAGACCTGGATTTTCAAACGGTCACCCTGGATTTTGTCCAAAAACTGCTTGAGCGTGCCAAAACCAAAATTGTGATGCTCGACGCGTGCCGCAATAATCCCTTCGCCGCGCAGCTCGGCGCAAATATGGGCACACGCGCCGTTAACGGGAACGCCGGGCTAGCGGTGACGACGGCACCGGACCTCGGCTATTTCATTGCCTTTGCGACGCAGCCCGGGCACGTCGCCAGCGATGGCGCCGGGAGGAACTCACCCTTCACGAACTCGCTGAAGGCTCATATCGCGACGCCCGGGCTTTCCATCAGCGATCTCATGATCGTTGTCCGTAACGATGTCGTGCAAGCGACGAATAGCTCGCAAATACCTTGGGATCATTCCGCGCTATCCAGCCGCTTCTATTTCAGGGAGGGGCCGGCCGCCACCGAACCCGCCGAGGCTCTCAGCAAATCGAGCGACGCAGCCGAAGTCTGGGGTTGGGTTCGCGACACGTCGAATCCTGCCGCCCTGCAACAGTTTATAAGCCTCTACGGCGATACGCCCTTCGCAGGAGAGGCAAAGACCCGGCTTGCAACATTGACAAAGCCGGAGGGCCGTACCGCCGCGATTTCCTTGCCGATTGTTGGAAACGTGCTGTTGAGACCGTCTAAACCTGCCTTCGATTGTAGAACCAACAATACCGATTCCGAAGTGACCATCTGCAATAAGCCCGAACTTTCCCTGCTCGACAACGAGTTAAGCCACCTGTACACGCAATTGTTTCAAACGCTCGGCGACGACAAACGGAAATCGCTTATTAACGAGCAGCGCCTTTGGATCAAGGACCGCAATGCTTGCGCGACCGAAGTCCATTGCCTGACTGAAAAATACCACGACCGGATAAAGAAACTTAAGGCGTCCCCCATCGGTGTTGCCAAGCTGGATCCCGCGATCCGCCCAAGCTTCGATTGCGGCGCGCCCCGTTCCCCCGCCGAGGTTGCGGTTTGCACCAGCGCAGACTTGGCGCAGCTCGACCTGGAATTGGACAGAGCGTACACGCAAAAGGTCAAGGCGCCGAAATTGGGTCAATTGCAACGATTAGTCCGTTCGCAGCGCCAATGGCTCAGAGATAGGGATACCTGCTCGGGAAGCATCCCCTGCCTTAAGGTCCAGTATCGGGCGCGCATCCAGCAACTCCAGGACTAAGCGGAGTTTGCTAAACCGGGAAGGCCACTTTCGCGCGCCTGCTCAATGCAACAATCCGGCGGGCCGTTGTGTCCTCCGGTTCGGGGGAAATCCCTCCGGTAGCCGTTCCAGCGCGGTTTCTGCTTTCCTGGCCGCCCCGGAGGAAGACACAAAATCCTATGCCCCCTCGCATGCTTATTCCACTGATCGTGGCCTGCGGCCTGTTCATGGAGAACCTCGATTCGACGGTTCTCTCCACCTCCTTGCCTGCAATCGCGGCCGATCTGCATGTCCCGCCGATCTCGCTGAAACTCGCGCTGACAAGCTATTTGCTGAGCCTTGCGGTATTCGTTCCGATCAGCGGCTGGGTTGCCGACAAATACGGCGCGCGCACGGTCTTCATGGCGGCCATCGCGGTCTTCACTGGCGGCTCGGCTCTTTGCGGCCTGGCGCATAGCCTGCCGGAATTCGTGCTCTACCGGATTATTCAGGGCCTGGGCGGTGCGATGATGGTGCCTGTCGGGCGCCTCGTTATTTTGCGCAGCGTTTCCAAGTCCGAGATGATCTCGGCGCTTGCCTGGCTCACCATCCCGGCGCTGCTCGGGCCGGTGCTTGGGCCGCCGCTTGGAGGTTTCATAACCACCTACCTGCATTGGCGCTGGATCTTTTATATCAACGTGCCCATCGGCATGCTTGGACTCGTGCTGACCTGGAACTTCATCACGAATGTGATGGAAATGAACACCCCGCCGCTCGATAAAATCGGATTTGCGCTTTCCGGCCTCGGTCTTTCGGCCTTTGTTTTTGGGCTTGCGGTGCTCGGGGACAATGCCGGCTCGCTCAGCGAGGGCCTCTTGCTTTCAGCGGCTGGGCTGGCGATTTGCGGCGCCTATGTTTGGCATGCGGGGCGCACGGAAAACCCTGTGATAGACCTCAAGCTGCTTCGTATCCCGACGTTCCGTGCCGGCGTTATCGGTGCCTCATTTTTCCGGATCGGCGTGGGCGCGATCCCGTTTCTGCTGCCGCTTATGCTGCAGTTGAGCTTCGGCTTAACCCCATTCCAGTCGGGCAGCATTACGTTCGCGGCCGCCGCGGGCGCGGTCATCATGAAGGCAACCGCGGCGCCGATCATCCGCACGTTCGGCTTCCGCAATGTTCTGATCGTAAACGCGCTTATCAGTGCGGGCTTCATGGCTGCGAATGGCTTTTTCACCGCAGGCACACCGCACATGATCATCATCGCGACGCTTCTGGTTGGCGGCTTTTTTCGCTCGCTCGAATTCACCGCCATCAACGCGCTGGCCTATGCCGACATCGTCCAAGCCGATATGAGCCGGGCGACGAGTTTTGCGAGCGTTGCGCAGCAGGTGTCGCTTTCGCTCGGTGTCGCCATCGGGGCGCTGATCCTGCAGGCCGCTCAGGGCGTCCGCAGCGAGACGCATATCGCCCAGGCCGATTTCGCGCTCGCCTTTTGGATCGTGGCGGGGATCGGCTCAATCTCGGTGATTTCCTTCCTGCGGCTGCCAAAAGGGGCGGGCGCCGAACTCTCCTCAGTCCCGGCACACACCGCTGTCACGCCGCTAGCCACCGCCGCAAACCCGTGCGCGGAGGCTACGGCCCCGCAATAACACAACGGCGTTGGCTCCTATCGAGGCCATAACAAGACCTTGGATAAATTATTCAGCTCCAGCCTTTTTCAATTACGGGCGAGAACGGGCCGAATCAGTATGGCGCCGATCCGAGGGCGGAGGCCTAAGATCATCGTTTCGAGGTTCCGCTCGCTTAAGCCGCGAGCCTTGAAACCACGCCTTCGATGCCGAAGAAGAAGAGGCCGGCGCCGCCAACGATGAGATGCGAAATGGTTGCTGCAAAAAGCGAATTCGTCTTAGCGAAAATCCAGCCCCACAAAATTCCCGGCAGAAACGCCGCAAGCGCGAACGGGAGACTGATATGGGCATGGGCGGCGGTGAAAACCAAATTGGAGGCGACGATCGAGAACCAGCGGCGCTTCATCTCGCTGCCATGCAAGAAGGCATAAAGCGGCGCCTGAATGCCCGAGCGGGCCACGAATTCCTGCATGGGCGTCAGTAACAGGTAGACCGCGAACGCAAACCAGTACCACCCCGTCGCGGACGCCATTTTGCCGCCGATCACGATGTCGGTCTTGGCGATCAGCTCGGCGTCGGCGAAAGCCGGCGATGTATGGATCAGCAGCCACTTCATAAATAGGAAAGCCGCGAGGAAGAGTCCCGAGGCGCGCAGCGAAAGCGCGAGCGCAGACCGCCAATTTTCGAGCTGCAGACCGAAAAACTGCGCCGGAAAGCCGCTGGTCGCCATGACGGGAATGAAGGTCAGCGCGAAAAGCAAGATCACGAGCGGGCTCAGCACAAAATTCGCGTGAATCTCGCTGGTAAATTTCGGCAAGAAGCTAAGGGTGAGCGTGTAAAAGGAGAGAAGGCACAAGGTCGTCATGACAATGTGGCCGACACCGCTCCGGTAGGCCGCAAGCTGATTTTCGAGCCGCAAGCTGTTCATGCGAAGCACTACCGATTCATCGGCCTGCCTCGCAATATGCTTGCGCAGCTTACCGGCGACGATGTCGCGGACCCTGCGAATGGATTCCCTGCGCCGCGAAGCGGTCAGATCGGCAACAACTAGGATGACGTCTGTCTTCGCGAGAAAGGAGACCGAGCTTGGCCTTCCATCTACGAAGGATACCTCTCCAAAAATCTCGGCTCTGCGAAGAACGGCGAGCTCGTAATCTGCCGGGCGGCTCTCCAAGGGCGAGATACCCTGCTTCGTTATCGAGATTTGCCCGTCGAGAACGATATAGATCTTGCCAGGGTTCTTCGCGCCCTGCTGTAGCAGCACGCGGCCACGCTTAAATTTCTTGTGCTTGAGGTGCGGCAATACCAGGCGAAGCTGCTGGCGGGACAAACTTGCAAAGAGCGGATTTTTGGGGATCTCGAAGTGGCGCCCTCTCACGCGAGAAGGAAAGCCCGAGGCCGCAGCGACTAGCGCATTTGCGATTTCCACCATGGGTCTTTTCCGTTGCTCTTCCGCTTCAGTTCAAGGGCAGCCCTCTAGGTACAAAACTTGTAATAACGAAACGATCCCTCTGGACATAGCTGCCATGCTTGTGCTCTTCAAGACCGTGTACGTCCGAACGGCCCACGATTTGCACTCATCACTTAGGCTAGATTGTCCGTTGTAAATTAGTGTTAAAAGAGGGTCGGGAAGTTCGAGGCGCACCAATCAAATCCGGCCTCATAACGTGGCGCCTAGAGCCTACCCGCTTTCGATAGAATCAAAAACGGGCTCTAGGTTTTTGTTTTTTCGTGCTTCCTATCGGAAAACCGCTTCACACTTTTCCGGAAGCACTCTAAGGCCACATTATAGCGCTGTAACACTTGCGTAAGGCTGGCCCAGTGTGCCGCGTGGCATACACCGGGCCAGGGCGGGCATGGGCCGCCGCCCCTATTCGCCGTTCTGACGCGGCTTTGCCTTCGGAGAGGCCAAATCCGGTGGCACGGCTTCGGCTGCGATCAGACGTATCGCATCTGCAAGCGGCATCGTCTCCTGCGCTTGGCTGCCAAGCCTACGGATGGATACAGTCTTCTCCTCGGCCTCGCGCTTGCCGACGACAAGCATGATAGGCACCTTCGCCAGGCTATGCTCGCGGACCTTGTAGTTGATCTTCTCGTTCCGCAAGTCCGTATGCGCGCGCAATTCCGCCTTTTCGCATGCCGCGAGAACCTTGCCGGCATATTTGTCGGCGTCCGAGACGATGGTGGCGACCATGACCTGCACCGGCGAGAGCCAGAGCGGCAAATGGCCGGCATAGTTCTCGATCAATATGCCGAGGAAGCGCTCGATGCTGCCGAACATGGCCCGGTGGATCATAACGGGCGTATGCTTTGCTCCGTCCTCACCGATATAGAAAGCGCCAAGGCGCACCGGCAGGTTGAAGTCGAGCTGTACCGTGCCGCATTGCCACTCGCGGCCGATCGCATCGCGGAGCGTATATTCGAGCTTCGGGCCGTAAAACGCGCCTTCACCGGGGTTCAGCACATAGGCCTGCCCCGCCTTGTCAACGGCCGCCCTCAGCGCGTCCTCGGCCTTGTCCCAGACCGCGTCGGACCCGACACGCTTTTCTGGCCGCGTCGAGAGTTTGATCAGGACATCTTCGAAGCCGAAATCCTTATAGATCGATAGGATCAGCTCGTTGAGCTTCACGCATTCGCCCGTGATTTGCTCCGGCGTGCAGAAGATATGCGCGTCGTCCTGGGTAAAATGCCGGACACGCATGATGCCGTGCAGCGCGCCCGAAGGCTCGTAGCGGTGAACCTTGCCAAACTCTGAAATCCGCAGCGGCAGATCGCGGTAACTTTTCAAGCCATTCTTGAAGATTTGGATATGGCCGGGGCAATTCATCGGCTTGCAGCAGAATATCTTCTCGTCCGGGGTCTCGGTGACGAACATGTTCTCGCCGAACTTCTCCCAGTGGCCCGACTGCTCCCAAAGCTTGCGCTCCATCATGTCGGGGGAGTTCACTTCGACATAGCCGTTCGCATCCTGCCGCCGCCGCATATAGCGAATTAACGCTTGGAACAGCGTCCAGCCCTTGGGGTGCCAGAAGACCGACCCCGGCGCCTCTTCTTGCAAGTGGAACAGGTCCATTTCGCGGCCGAGGCGGCGGTGGTCGCGCTTCTCGGCTTCTTCTAGCTGGTGAAGGTAGCCCGCAAGCTGTTCTTCGGTGGTCCAGGCGGTCCCGTAAATGCGTTGCAGCTGCTCGCGCCGCGGATCGCCGCGCCAATAGGAGCCGGCCAGCCGCATGAGCTTGAACGCCTTGCCGATTTTGCCCGTAGAGGGCATATGCGGGCCGCGGCAGAGATCGAGCCAGCCGCCTTGTTTGTAGATCTTTACGTCCTGGTCTTCGGGGATCGCATCGACGAGTTCCACCTTGAACCCTTCGCCTTCCGCTGCAAAATGGTCTTGCGCTTTGCCGCGGGACCAAACCTCTTTCTGGAAGGGTTTATCGGCGGCCACGATCGCCCGCATTTTCTCCTCGATCTTGGCAAGATCGTCGGGCGTGAAGCTTTCATCGCGATAAAAGTCGTAATAAAAGCCGTTCTCGATCACCGGGCCTATCGTGACTTGCGTGCCGGGATACAGCGCTTGGACCGCCTCGGCCATCACATGGGCGGCGTCGTGGCGGATCAGCTCAAGCGCCTCTGGATCGTCGCGGGTTACGATCTTGACGCGCGCGTTTGCTTCAATGGGGTCGGCAAGATCGGCAAGCGCACCGTCGAGCGTTACCGCGACCGCCTTTTTGGCGAGCGATTTCGAGATCGATGCAGCCAGCTCGGCGCCAGTGATGCCGGGCTTGAACTCACGCGCGGAACCGTCGGGGAAGGTCAACGAGATCATGGGTCCTCTCACTCCCGCGTACATTTGCGGGTAAGACTTTGGGATGATCTCTAATGGGTTCCGGACCTTAAAAAGTCAAGGTCCGGATGGTTCCCGCAACGGATGCGGCTGTGGATCTGCGCGCGTATGAATGGCCGCGGGGAGGCTCGAAACTTCGCCCGCGGCGGCCGGGTCAATACGTGGAAGACGTAGTCCCCGGGGTCTTCGCCTTGGCCGGCTTATGGCGCAAGGCCGTTCTGTGCGTCTTCCCGCGATGCATGGCGGTTTTGGCGCGCATGGTGTGGTGCATCGACGTCAGATGACGCCGTCTCCTCGTCAAGTGCTTCGACGACTTGCGATGCATCGGCTTCTTGGCTTCGGGCATCGTAGCGGCTTCGGTGGAGGGGCTTTGAACGAGAACAGCCCCCGATCCAGTGTTCGTGCCCTGAACCGGAGAAGCAGCCGGAGCGGCAAGTGTTCCGAAAGTGGACGCACAAAGAAAGACTGCGGCAACGCTTGTTGAGATCATACGCATGATGTCGGTTCCTCATTGACTCAAGAAAGGGCATGCCTTCACGACGAAGCTAAGCCCATCGTCAACTGAGATTAGAGCAGGAGAACTGTGAACGGCACGTGAACGCAGTTGCAATTTTACATGATAAATCAAACGGTTAAGCTGCCGCTCTCCTGTTGCAAGACGGAGGCGGAGTGTTGTGCTACTTAGTATAGCGAGAGTTAGTGCGCCTGAATGCGCTCGTAGCGTAAGTAACGCCAAGGTGCCCAAAACGGGATTCCGGCATGCCTAAGATCTGGCGCTGGGTCGTAGCCGCTCGTGCCCCAAGGATGACAGCGCGCGATGCGGCCCACCGCGAGCCAGCTCCCGATCCAAACGCCATTAACATCTATCGCGTCGAGAGCATATTGCGAGCAGGTCGGCAAGTGCCGGCAGCGCGGCCCTAAGAGCGGGGAAATCGCGTAACGATAGAAATAGATTGGAGATTTGGCTGCAACTTTTAGATATCTTTCCATCGCCTGGACGTTATTCGCCGCCGAGCGGCAGCGTTGCAAAAGCTATAGAACCGCCCGGCTTCTCAATGGTGAGCAGCGCCTCGGTCCGCCCCAAGCCGCGCAATTCGGCAAGACGGGTTTCAAGCTCGTCTGCGGTGCGAATGCGCTGCTGCGCAGCTTCGAGCACAACATCGCCTGGTTGCAACGGCTCGCCGGCAGCAAACTCTACGCTTCCTCCAGTGACAACCGCCCCTTCCGCATCGGCCGCGACAACGAAGCGCTGGCGCACGCTTTCACTGAGGGATTCGAAACTGATTTTGCCAACCTTCTGGCGCCGGGTCCGGGCCGGCGGAGCGCTCGTAAGCTCGGACGCGGAGGCGCTCTCCAAACGTCCGACCTTGATCCTCAGAGTCTTGCGCTCCCCTCCGCGTAGAATGACGGCTTCTACTTCCTGGCCGATTGGGGCTTGTGCAATGAAGCGCGGAAGCTGGCGGGCATGTTTGATGCGGGAGCCCGCGAAAGAAAGTACGAGGTCGCCCTCTGTCAAGCCCGCTGAAGCCGCGGGTCCTCCCTTATCGATGCGGGCGATGAGAGCGCCTTCCGCCTTCGGAAGATGCATTCCGGCAGCCCAATCGTCGCTTGGCGTTTGCAGGCGTACGCCGATCCAGCCCCAGCGTGTTTCTCCATAGCGCTCCAGTTGATCGACAATCCGCCGCGCGGTATTCGAGGGGATCGCGAAGCCAAGGCCAATGCTACCGCCGGAGGGCGAGAAAATGGCCGTGTTGATGCCGATCACCTCTCCGGAGGCATTGAAGAGGGGACCGCCCGAGTTACCGCGGTTGATTGCGGCGTCTGTCTGCAAGAAGTCGTCATAGGGTCCGGCATTGATATCGCGGCCGCGCCCCGAAAGGATTCCCGCGGTTACCGTGCCGTCCAGCCCAAAAGGATTGCCGATTGCCAGCACCCAATCTCCGACCCGCGCGCGCGAGGAGTCCCCAAACGGGACGGCTGCGAGCGGTTTAGAGGCTTTGGGCGTAACCTTGAGGACCGTGATGTCCGATTTTGGATCGCGCCCGACGACCTTATCGACTTTTAGTTCGGTCCCGTCGGATAAGATGACATAGATGGTGTTGCCGCCCTCGATCACGTGGTTGTTCGTGACAATGAGGCCGCTTGGATCGACGACGAAGCCAGAACCTATCGATGTGAATTGGCGGGGCGGTTCGCCTGGCATCTGTTTTGGCCGTGCCGGGCTGAAATCGTCTTGAGGTTCGGATCCGGGGTTGCGCTCCTCGCCGCCGGCGCCTTTTTTGCCCCTCATGGCAATGGCACGTTTGTCGATGACGGCAGCCGCAACGGTCACGACAGAATTGCGGACGCGGCTCGCGACAGCGGCGAACGGCTGACCGGACTCCTGTTCGAAAGCGGCAGATGGCACGCCGGACGCGAAAGACGCGAGGGCAAAAAGTCCGGCCCCTACAAAGAGCTGGTGACTGCGATGAACCGTCATGGGGCCTCAGCCAAGAACATTAAAAGACGCCGCGTACAGGAATCCCCAAACGCAGCCCCTCCTATAAAGTGAGGTGGAATCGCGCCGAGCGCAATGTTAACCTAGTGTGAATAAAAATAAACAGGGATTACCCAAACCCGTTCCCTGTTTATTTGCCTTAGTGCGCGGCGGCACCGGTGCTGGGATTTGCCGGTTGAGGCTCGCTTGACGTTCCCGCAGGTGCATTGAAATAGCGGAAGAACTCGGAGTTTGGAGACAGCACCATGCGCGTGTGCGATCCCTTAAGCGCTTCCTCATAGGCTTGCATCGACCGGTAGAAAGCGAAGAAATCCTTGTCCTTGCTGAAGGTCTCCGCGTAAATCCGGTTGCGCTCTTCGTCGCCATCGCCGCGTATGCGTTCCGCCTCGCGCTTCGCGTTCGCGATAATCACCGTTACGTCCTTATCGGCGGTGGATTTAATGCGCTGGAATTGCTCGTTGCCTTCAGCGCGAATCTCCGCGGCCTCGCGCTGGCGCTCGGTTCGCATGCGGCTGTAGATGGCTTGGCTGTTAGCTTCGGGAAGGTCCGCACGCCTGATGCGAACATCGACGATCTCCACGCCGGCCCTGGAGGCCTGCATCTCTTCATTCACCTGCTTGATCGTCTCTCTCATGAGCGCAGCGCGCTTATTGCGGACGACGTCGATGAACGTAGCGCGCCCAAGCACGCTGCGGATCGTAGAATCGACGATGGCCGTCAGGCGCGGGCGTGCGCCCTCTTCGTTCCGGAAAGCTTTGTAAAAATTCAACGGATCGACAATGCGATAGCGGGCGAAGGCGTCCACGATCAGCCGCTTCTGGTCGGAGGCGATAACCTCCTGCTCGTCGGTCTGAAGATCGAGGATGCGCTTATCGTACTGCTCGACGGTTTGAACGAATGGTTTGCGCCAATAGAGCCCGGGCTCGTCGATGACATTCACAGGCTCGCCGAACTGAAGAACGAGCGCCCTATGGGTTTGGTCCACGATAAACGCGGAGAAGAAGATGGCACCGGCGCCAATTGCGGCGGCGATCAGGAATAGTCCCGAGAAAAAGGCTCTCATCGCTGGCCTCCGGTTTGACCTGTCCGTTGATCCCCGAGCGGCAGAAAAGGAATGACGCCTCCCGCATTCGCTTTGCCGTCCAGAATCGTTTTGTCCATGCCGCCTAGCACGCGCTCCATCGTCTCGATATACATCCGGCGGCGGGTTACATCCGGGGCCTTCTTGTATTCTTCGTATACTTTCAAGAAGCGTTCGGTACGCCCCTTGGCCTCGGCGATCCTCTGCTCGCGATCGCCTTGCGCATCTTGGAGTATTGCCTCCGCTTGGCCTCGCGCCTCGGGAATAACCTTGTTAGCGTGGGTCTGGGCTTCATTGCGGGCGCGCTCCTGATCGGCGCGGGCAGCCTGAACGTCACGGAATGCTTCGATCACTTGCGCGGGCGGATCCACCTTCTGCAAATTGACCTGGGTGATTTGAATGCCGGACTTGTAACTATCGAGTGTGCGCTGAATAAGCGCCTTCACCGTCTCCTCGATCTCCTGGCGGCTTTTGGTGAGGATGGGCTGGATATCGTTCTGGCCGATGACTTCGCGCATTGAGCTTTCCGATACCGCCTTCACATTCGCATTGGCGTCGGGATTGCTTCCTGGATTGCGGATGTTGAATAGATAGGCCGGGGCATCCTTCACGTTCCAGAACACGTTGAAGTTGACGTCGACGATATTTTCGTCGCCGGTCAGCATCAGGCTTTCTTCGGGTTTGTTCGGATTACGGACCGGTCCATAAGGCCCGCTCGTTCCAGTGCTGAAACCGACTTCCACCCTATTCTGGCGGGTATAGGGGACGATGGTGACTTCCTCGACAGGGTAGGGCCAGCGGAAGTTCAAACCGTTCGAAAGTTCGCGGTCGAATTTGCCGAAGCGCTGAACGACGGCGCGCTCGTCCGGGTTAACGCGGACGGTAAAGCCGAAGTAGGCGATGGCCGCAGCCGCGATCAAAAGGATGAGGAAGGTTCCGAAAACGCCGAATCCGCCCGGCACCGCCTGGCGCAGCTTATCCTGGCTGCGGCGTAAAATCTCTTCGAGATCCGGAGGCGGGCTGCCGCCACCCGAAGGGCCTTGTCCCCATGGCCCTCCCGATCCGCCTTTCCAGCCGCCGCCGCCGTTTTGAGTCCAGGGCATCTCACCGTTCCTTTGCAATCGGCAGGGCTCGCGCCGCAATGCCGCTTTTCCGGCTATTCATCAAGATTGTAATGGGATGTCAATAACAGCGAGGGTTTAACACTTCCGTGTCTCTGACAAGCTGCGCACACCTTTTATGTGGATTTGAGATGGGCGTGCATCGCAGGCGTGAGCGCGATATGGAGCCATCGCCCGGCGGCGTCAAGCACTGACCCGTTCTAGGACGAGGTCCGTTACAGGGAATTCATCTCCGGCGCCCGCCGGCCGTTCAATGCGCGATTTTTCAACCCATTCCGGCGAGAGGGCGGGTTCCCAGAACGTATCGCCCTCGGGTTGCCCATGAACGCGCGTGAGATAAATACGATTGGCGAAAGGCATGGAAGTCTCAAATAACTTCGCGCCGCCAATTATAAAAATCTCGTCAACGCCGCGTCTTTCCGCGCGCGAACGCGCCACGGTAAGCGCTTCTTCCAGCGACTTCGCCCATTGATAATTGGGAGCGGACGACATCGATAGACTTGAAGCCGGCTCTAGCCGGGCGACGACAATATTATCCCGCCCGTCGAGAGGCTTTCCAATGGAAATTAAGGTGTTTTTTCCCATGATAAGGGGATGGCCCATGGTCAGTTTGCGGAATCGTTTCAGATCGCCGCTCAGGTGCCAGGGTAGCGTTCCAGCCCGGCCAATCACGCCATTGTCGGCAATGGCAACCACAAGCGATATGATCGGCGTCTTTTGCATCAAACTGCGATGGGCGCCTTGATCGCCGGCTGCGGCTTATAGCCGGTTAACGTGAAATCCTCATAGGTAAAGTCGAAGATCGAGCGCACCGCCGGGTTGAGCGCCATGTGCGGAAGCGAACTTGGCTCGCGCTTAAGCTGCTCTTCCGCCTGTTCGATATGGTTGAGATAGAGATGCACGTCGCCAAAGCTGTGGACGAAATCGCCCGGCTTAAGATTGGTGACTTGCGCCATCATCATGGTGAGGAGCGCGTAAGAGGCGATGTTGAACGGCACGCCGAGGAACACGTCGGCCGAGCGCTGATAGAGTTGGCAGGAGAGGCGCCCTTCCGCCACGTAGAATTGGAACAGGCAATGACACGGCGCCAGAGCCATGAGCGGAAGGTCCGCCGGGTTCCAGGCGCTGACGACGTGGCGCCGCGAAAAAGGATCGGTCTTGAGCGCCCGCTCCACCGCCGCGATCTGGTCGATGGTCTCGCCGCCGCGCCCAGGCCAGGACCGCCATTGCGCGCCATAGACCGGGCCGAGATTGCCGGCCTCGTCCGCCCACTCGTCCCAAATCGAAACGCCATGAGCCTTGAGATAGGCGGTATTCGTATCGCCGGACAAAAACCAAAGCAGCTCGTGAACGATGGACTTCAAATGCAGCTTCTTGGTGGTCAAGAGCGGGAAGCCCTTGCTTAGATCGAAGCGCATCTGATGGCCGAAAAGGCCGAGCGTGCCGGTTCCGGTCCGGTCCGCCCGTTTCACACCGCGTTCGCGCACCAGGCGCAAAAGGTTGAGGTAAGTTTGCATCGCTCAAAGCTACACAAACTTTCGCCGGTTTGCCAATGGATGCTGCCCGTCCCGGGCGTCCTGTTAACACTTGTTGCGCTTCCCCTGTCGGCTCCGCTGAGAAACCGTCATGGCCCAATCCACGCCGGAAGCGCCTTACCGAAGCGTTAAGCCGGATAAGTATGCCGAGCGGGCCTCTATGGCCGTCGGCCGCGCGGGCGATGGCTTCCGCACGGAGGCGATTTTTTACGCGCTGCTTTGGCGGCGGAGCGTGGCGTATGGCAAAACTGCCGCCGGCCACGTTCGCCTGCGCCTCAATCTCGAAATAATCCTCCGGCCTGAAATCGCGGATTTCCAGCTCGCGCAGGCAGACGATACCAAGTGTTGGCGTTTTCACCCGCCCGATGCCAATGACGCATCCGCGTTTTGCTAGACAGGAGCATAAGCTTGAGGTTAAGAACTTCATTGGGTCAATGGAGTTGGGGAGCTGATGATTAAGCACGGTTTGACGGCTGCCCTCCTTCTCGTTGCCGGAGGAGCGCAAGCGGAAGACAAGGAGCCTTCTCTGGGTTTTGAAATGGCTGGCGTTGGGAGTTGGGGCCTGCCACACGGCGGCTCCAGTTTTGGCCCTGAAGTAGCCCTTGAATACACAGTCATGGAGGATTGGCTTGAAATCGAGGGCGGCTTTAGCCCCCAATTTAGCAAAGGCCAGGTTGAATTCGACACCGGCATCGTTTTCAAAAAGCCATTCGAGCTGTCTAAGTCTTTCGAATTTATAATCGGTGCCGGTCCAACTTGGGTGCACAAGCTCGACACGGATTCCGTTGCCGGAGAGGCTATTGTGGAGTTCAAGTACTTTCCATGGCCGGAGCGGCATATCGCCGTTTTCGTTGAGCCGGGATATTCCTATGATTTTGGCAGAGGACACGAGCAATCGCTCGGCGTGACTCTTGGATTGTATGTTGGAATTGAATAACTGAACAACACGCGCGTCGCGGTCTGCCTGCCTAAACTGTCTCGGTGCGATTGCTACGTTAGGCCGGAAAAGTGGTCAAACGGGCCAGGGGCGGTACGAGCCGCCTGGCTGAAGGGACGCACATGCTAACGGGCGCAGCTCAAGACATCGTGCGCGGTGCGCCCTTGTTGGCCGTCCGCAACAAGCCACGGCACTGGTTTATTCTTCCCTATCGGCTTCCTTCAGCAGGAGGTTCACATCGGGGACAACGACGTCGCTCACTTTGTGTGATGGTGATTTCGCTGCCGGCCGATCCCACGCGCTCGGCTCATTAACGCCCCGGCCTCTACTTGCCGGTTCGTGACCCAAAGCAAGGCTGCCAAATTGTTGAGGTCCGTCGCCACATCGGGATGATCCGGCCCCAGGCTCTTCTCATCAATGGCGAGCGCTCGCCGCAGCAAGGGCTCGGCCTCGGCGAGCCTGTTCGTCGCTTCCAGCAATTGCGCCAGATTGTTGACGGCTTTGGCCACGTTTGGATGGTCCCGCCCCAGACCGCTCTCAAATGCGGAGATTGCGACGCGCATCAACGGCTCGGCTTCGGCAAGGCGATTTGTATCTTGGAACAGCTGCGCAAGATTGTTGAGGTCCCGGCCCACAGCTGGATGGTTCAGCCCGAAGCTATGTTCGTCGATAACGAGCGCCTGGCGGAAGAGCAATTCCGCTTCAGCGCGTTCACCTTTAACCTGCAGCACCGCGGCAAGGTCGTTGAGGCTGGTGGCGACGTTTGCATCATCCGGCCCGAAATTCTTCTCGTCGATAACGAGTATGCGGCGGTAAAGCGATTCGGCCTCTGCGAGCTGACTGGTGGCCTGCAGCAGTTGGGCCAGGTTATAGAGCGCCGTTCGATATAAGGATGAATTTTCGCTGTATCGCGCCTCCACCTGAACGGCGTTGCTCCGCGCAGCTTTTATCGCTTCATCGTATTTGCCTGCGTGATAGAGGGCAATGACCTGGTCATTAGCGGCTTCAAGGTCGGCGTCGCCTGGCTCCCCGATGGACGGCCGTATAGCTTCTGCCGGCTTCTCTTCATACTTTGCAGCTTGATAAATCGTGATGAGCCGCGCAGCGATGGCTCCGAGTTTGGCATCGCCCGAAGGCGCCGAAAGGGATGGCGAGATGAACTTTATGGTCCCAAAACACGCCAATATGAGACACAGGGACAGCAATCGCATCGTTTACCTTTATAATTACGAACCTGCCAAGTTTACACTGACCGGAATCCGCCGCTCGTCGCCGTTACTGAGTTATTCTGCGCTACATATCCTTGGCCGCTAGCGCCAATAGACCTTCGATTCCGAAGGCAAGCGTTGCCGGCCGGATAATAACCTGCTCGGCGCCAAAACCTCCGTTCAGGATGAGAGAGCGCAGTTCTGCCTCGTCATACAGGGTATGCGTGTCCGGCCTCGAAAATTTCCAATGGGACATCGTCGCCCTGTCCGTGGCGTAGATCGCCATGATGCCGCCCGGCTTGAGTACCCGCCGCGCCTCGCGGACCTCTTCGCCGCTTCTGCTGAAGAAATAGACGACATTGACCGCGAGGATTTTATCGGCGGTCTCCGCCGGCCAGGGCAGTGCATCGAAGCGCCCGAGGCGGAGCTGTACGAGTCCTCGTTCGATTGCGCGCCTGTTCCTGCGCGATGCCTGTTCGAGCATTGCCGGTGAGCTGTCGATTCCCAGCACGAGGCCTGAGGGAACCGCATCAGCTACGGTCTCGATCGCGCTGCCTGGGCCGAAGCCGAGTTCCAGCACCTTGTCGGCGGGCTCGATCTGCAGGGCATCGATGGCTAGCCGGTTCGGCTCCTTGTTGACCACCGTCATAAACCGCCCCGTCAACCGGCCAGTGCGGCCCGAGGGGCATCTAAGCTGATGGCCGATCCCGCTCCAGAAATTTTCCAACGCGCGCATGAGAGGTTTTGATCCTCCCGTTCACAGAATATACTTGGTGTCGATTGTGATCGCCGTGTTGCCCTTGATGGCAAACTGTCCCTGCTCGAAGTGTGGCTTGCCAAGCGTACGCGGATTTGTGGATACGCCGACGCCTTCGGCGGGAATTCCGAGAAAATTAGTGTCGAGCTGACCGTTGCCGTTTTCATCGTGGATGATCGCAACGGCATAGATGCCATCTTTCAGCCCATTGAACCTCATCACCGCCTTGCCGCCGGCAATGACGGCCTTAGCAGAGCGGACCGGACGGCCTTTGGCGCAGTCGGGGAACTCGGCCGGGTTATCCGCCGAAAAAACACACAGGATAACTTGGCCCTGATTGCTGCGCAGACTGTCGACAGTGACGGTCAGATCGGCCGCTTCGCAGGCGAAGGTGAACAGGCCCGTCAGACAGGCGGCGGCGAGGAGTGGGCGAATGGTCATGTGCTGCAATCCAGATTTGAGGGGCGCGCTTAAGCAGCGCAGGGCTTAGCGCCTGGCCCTGAACGCGAACGGGAGGAGCGCATTCAGGGCCAGAAAGACAGAGGGCTGCTCCGTCTACGACTTCATCTTGCTTTGGACCTTCGTCAAAAGTCCCTCCATCACTTTGGGAAAGTACGAATCCCAAACCGGCCGTTCGGGGTGATGCGGAAATGCGAGGGCAGCCTTCAGCACTTCCTCAGCCTTCTTGTATTCGCCCTGCTCGTAAAGGAAATCGGCGTAGAAATAGTATGCGTCGCGTCCATTGGGCGCATTCTTTACAGCCTCCTCGAGAAATTGGCGCGCCTTGTCCGTGTCGCCCCAGCCAAGCGGAAAGCCTGGAACGCGATAGTATAAGACGCCAAGACTCGTCGGAGCCCCCGCATCCAAGGCTTTTGGATCTACTTTATAGGCCCGAAGCAAGAGATCGCGGGCGCGGTTTGCATGACTGAGCGCGGTCAGCCCCCAGGTTAGCGAGGCCCGCTCGCTCGTAACGATGCCGTCCCAGATCAGCACCTCGACCCGGCCGGGGTACTTCGTCACCAAAGCATCGGCCTTGGCTCCGAGCACCTCCATCTTATCTTTTCTTTCGCTATCGTCCTTGCTCAGATACTTAATTTTTGCCCATTCCTCCGCCACGACGAGAATGTCGGCGTCCATAGCGCGATTATCCGACGCACGGGCGATTGGGGCGGCCGAGACCAGCATGGCGATACTGGCGGCAGCAAGCGTTATTAACCTCATGGTAGGCTCCTCCTTCGACTGGCTTTTGAAAGGGTTTTCAGCCGGCCAACACGCGCGCAAATTGCTTCGCGATGGCCTTATCTACGACGCCCGGGAATAGGCGCTGCATCAGGACGTACATGCGTTCGGGGCCCGCCGGGTAGATGGCCTTGGCCTCCCGCGCGACGGCATTCCAAATGAACTTTGCAACCGTCTCCGGCGTGTCGAACTTCATTTCGAAGGGCTCTATCAGCGATTGAAGCCCCCGAGCCGCGGGCGT
>JBKQIH010000009.1:0-18958 GCA_052148445.1 Rhodomicrobium sp. | reverse complement strand
ATCGTGTTGCGCATCGCGCCGATTTCGACGATCTCCGATTCCATGACGTCGCCGGGCTTGAGATATTCGGGCGGCGTGCGGCCCATGCCGACGCCAGGGGGCGTTCCGGTCGCGATGACGTCGCCGGTTTCCAGTGTGAGACCGCGGGACAGTTCCGCGATAATGCGCGGCACCTTGAAATACATATCCCTCGTATTGCCGTCCTGCTTCACGGCTCCGTTCACCCGGCAGATGAGCCGCAGATTATCGCGGTTAAGATCGGCCGCCGGCACGATCCACGGCCCCATCGGCGCGTGCCCGTCGAGGCTCTTGCCCTTGAACCACTGGCCGCCATGCCAGCTTTTCTGAATGTCCCGCGCGGAAGTGTCGTTCAGTACGGTATAGCCGAAAATGTAGTCTTCGGCCTCAGCCTCCGCGATGTTCCGGCCGCGCTTGCCGACGATTACCGCCAGCTCGACCTCCCAATCGATTTCTTGCGAGATAGACGGATCGTAGGGGATCGCATCGAACGGGCCGTTGAGCGCGTTGACCCCTTTTGTAAAGAACACCGGATGGCTGGGCAGCTTTTGGCCTGGGTCGCGCATATACGCGCCTTCCGCGAAGTGTTCGAGATAGTTCCAGCCGACGCAGGTGATGTTGCGGGTAAGCTTCGGGATGGGTGGCAGAAGCTTGATGCCGTCGAGTTTTATAGCGGCAAGGATATCCGCCGCAGCAAGTTTGCTAACCTCGGCGAGCCCGCGCGATCCTGCCTCGATCAACGCCAGCATGGAGGTGCCGTCGAAGCTCAGAGGCAGCTTCGCCTCATGGGCGGCGCTCGCAACGTCCACTACGCGCCCATCCGGTTTTACGAAGCCAAGGCGCGGCGCACCGTTCCCGTCCGCAAAGCTTAGGAGGCGCAACCTTGAGTCCTGCGGCACTTCGATTGGCATGTTAATCCTTCCCTTCCGTATGGCAGCGCGCGTCTAGAGACGTCATAGTCGCCAGGGAAGCGCCGGTCTAGGTGTCACTTGCCGGTGCCCGGTTTGGTGCCGGTGAGCCGGTCGGCAATTGCCAGCAAGAGCATCGCAAACGCGAAGGCAAGCAAAATACCCACGACCCAGCCGAGCTTGACGCTGTCGACGCTCCTGTCGATGTCCAAGAACCACTCCAGTACATTGACCGCGGCGATCGCCAAAATCGAACCGAGCAGCTTCTGCTTCAGGCCGGAGAAACCGATCCCAATAAGACCCTCCGGCCGGTTGTCATGCTCTATCGGGTCTATCCGGGACACAAAGTTTTCGTAACCCGACCAGATCACGATCAGCAGTAAATTCGCCGTGAGCGAAAGATCGACAAGCTTCAATACCCCGACGATCACTTCTTCTTCTGTACCGGCCCCTACCAGTTTCAAAAACGCCGCGAGCTTGAAGATGAACGTGTAAAGCAGCGCTCCCAGCCCGATGATCAGCCCGAGCAGGAACGGCGCCGCGAGCCAGCGGCTTTGCAAGATCGCCATCTCGATGGCACGTTCTACACGATTCATAAACGTCTCCCCGTTGCGGCGGTTATACAAGTGTACCCCGAATCGGATGCCCCGTCCGTTAACCCGCATTGCCACAGCAAGAACCGCCTGTGCACGAAGTAAACCCGGCGGTCTTGCTCGAACGGATATCTTCGAATGCCCATCCGCGGCGCCCGCCGATTAGGCGCTTCGTTAAGCGCCAAAGCCATCGCGCTTTAGCCGGACAATGGCAAGATCGAGGGCGGACAGGAAGCTGGCCCGGTCGCGAGGATTGAAGGGTTTCGGGCCGCTGGTAATCTGCCCGGCCGAGCGGAGATCGGTCATCAGGTCGCGCGTCGCGAGCGCCATGCCGATGGAGTCTTCGGTGAACGCGCGCCCGCTGGGCGCGATGACATCGGCCCCGGCCTTGACGCAGCGATGGGCGAGCGGGACGTCGGCGGTGATGACGATGGCGCCGCGCGAGACCCTTTCCGCGATCCAATCGTCCGCCGCATCGGGGGTGCCGGCAACGGCGACGCGCTCGACCAACGGCGTTCTAAGAACCGCCATCGGGCTGTTGCAAACGATATAAACCTTGATCGCATAGCGCTCCGCCACGCGATAGACTTCAGCCTTTACCGGGCAGGCATCGGCGTCGACGTAAATCGCGATAGGCTTGGCGGGACCGGTCAATGCGTTCCTCCGTTTTGAGCGCGCATGATTTCTAGCACGGCCAGCCATCGCGCGAAACGGCAAGCGCGGTGTTCGGGACAGTGGCGGAGGCGCCATGGCTTGCGGAATCCACCGTAAGATGTTGGGGAGCTGTGGCTGTGGCGACATATCGGCCAAGGGAAAAAGCTGGTAACAGCTTTGATGGGCACCTTTGGGCAAAGACAGATTTGTAACGAAAGTGAAAGCGATGAGTTCACGTTTCGCGTTGATCGGGGCGGTTCTATTTTTAATACCCGGCTGCGCCAGCCTGCAGCTCAATTCCAATACGATGGATTTGGCTTCCACAACCGACGATCTGCTGCAAAGACAGGTTCTGTTCAACGTCGAGAAGTTCATCGATAACGATGCCGCGATTCCCGCGCAAATCGTCATTACGAGCGGCGCTGCATCCACGACAAATTCAGTGTCCCCGAATTTGACGGCTCCGCTGGGCAGCGCGTTGACAACGGGGATAGCAACGAACGGTGTCAAGATAGACCAAGCCCTAAAGAATCCGCTCTCCTTAGGCGTCAGCGCGTCGGACACCTGGTCTCAAAACTGGGGATTTGCGCCGATCACCGACGTCTACCAAATGCGGCGGCTGTCTGCGCTGTACCGGTACGCCGTCGATGGCGACGCAGTTCGCTTCGTCCACCGCTATCCGCTGCTTTATAAGTCCATCAGCATCACGCATCCGGAGTGCCTCCGCGACTCGAGCGGTGTGCTGAAGCTCAATTACGATGCCGGCGCTTCGGGCACCACCGGCCTCTCGCGGAGCGCCACTTTGTGCGCAACTCAAACAGCGACCGGCGGCGGCGGTGGCGGTAACGGGTTCCAGGTCGGCGCAACCACCGTTAGCGATAGCAAATATGTTCGCGACGAATATTATTTGAAGGGCCCCGCCTGTGCCGTTTGTTTGCGGCATGGCCGCCTTACCAAGAGCGAGAATCTGCAGGCTGGATGGTTGCGGTGGGTGAATTTACCCGGGGCCGGCAATCCAGAGGCACGGCCGCCGCTCCCCGGCGACCGGTCGCTCGGCGTTTTCGGTCATCACGAATTATTCTTGACCCAGGGACAGGGCGACAGGCTTGCCGAATTCACGCTCTTCGTTCTGGCAGCCTCGACGCAAGTGGATGCAACCAGCGCATCGAATGGCTTTTCGGGCCCAGGCGGCGGCAGAGGCGGTGCCAACAGGCCAGGGACACAATCTCTCATCACGCCTCAGGGCGATGTCATTCCGGTGGTCCCAAGCAATTGATCGGATCGGTACAAACTCGCGGCGTACAAAGGTATGCCGCGAGCTAACTTGCACTTACGGATGCTGGGATGAAAGCGGGCCGCGCCCGCCTTCCGATCATAAATTAGCCGCAGCTTTCCATAGATAATGTCCTAAAATTTAAGAGTGCGAGGGTTCATGAGAGTTTCCCAAGCGTTTTCCTATGCAGTTCTTGCCTTAGGGGCCCTCGCTTTGGTCCCGGCAGCGCGTGCCACTGAGAACGAGACCCTCGAGGTGGTGGCGGCTCAATCGAGTGCGGTAAGCCCTCAAAAAATAGCGGCTACGCGGCAACGGACGAAGCGGCACACTCGCACGAGAACTTCACAAGCGGCGCCTCAAGCTGCGGCGCGTGCCGCTGACAGCAAGCACCACCATGTGGTGACGCTGCAATCGGGTCCGCTGACCCTAAGACCCCTGGTCAAAGGGGTACCGCAAAAAATAGGAGCGACGCCGCTACCGGCCACGCGACAGGCTCGCACGAGAGCATTGGCAGCGGCGCCTCAAGCTGGCCCCACGCCGGGAACTCACGTCATCTTAAACTTCGAAAAGCGCTTGCAGGAAGCGGATTACGCGGCCTTAGCAGCGAAGGGCGTGCATGTTTGGGGCTATATCGAGGGAAACTCCTACACCGCAACGGTCGATCATGACGATACCGATAAGCTCATCGATGCATCGAAAGATATCAATCCAATCAAAGACTTCGAAATTGTGGGAGGCGAGCATAAAGTCGCGCGCGCGCTAAGCAGATCCGTCGCCGCAGTCCGGTCGCTGGCTCGCGGCCATACCCGTGCAATTGCCGCCGATACGCTGGACGTTACGGTGGAACTCTGGCCCGATGCAAATTTCGAGCAGGCCAAAACTGAACTCGGCGCTTTAGGCCAAATCGAAAATGCCAGCGAATTTGCCATGCGCCTGAATATCAAGCTTTCCTCCAGGGACCAGCTTGCCACTCTGACCGCCAATAAATATGTGAAATTCGTCGCGGAAAAGCAGACGCCTGCGGTTCACAATACACATATCCGCAAGAATTTAGGCGTCGATGCCGTTCAAAATGGGAACACAGGGCTAACCGGAGCGAATGTCAAGGTTGCTATATTCGATCAAGGTCACGTCGCTAAAAATCACCCATCGTTCAAGGGAAGGCTGCAATTCGACCAGCAAGGCGATGAGGGCATGGCCTATTCGCCGCAACCGCACGCGACCCATGTCGCCGGTACGATTGCAGCAAACGGGGACTATCAGCTTATGGGCACGTCCTCGCTAGGAAACGAACCGATTGCCGAGCAGTCGCTTCCAGCCTTTGGAGATATCCTCGCAAGCGCGATACCCGGAAACGCGCTCCCGCCGTCGCTCGCGTACACCGAAGGAAGCTATCCCGGCATCGCACCGGGAGCGCAGATCGTGTCGTACGACTTCAACGATGCGTCTACCAAACTCATGAACGTGCTTGCCAAATCCCCTCAAAGCATCGACCTCGCAAGCAATTCTTGGGGGGAGGGACTTCAAAGCATTCAAAACTCCTGCGACGATTTGGGGAGCTACACGCTCCAGGCGGACGATTTCGACAGAATCACCAACGGCCACAACGGCAGCAGATCGATCAAACGAATTCCGATCGTCTTTTCGGCTGGAAACTTCCGGTCGCAGCATGTCGGACCGAACTCAACCCTGCCAATGCTGTGCGGACTGTCCGCTGTTCCTCCCTATCCCAACTACCGCACGGTAACTGCACCTGGAACCGCCAAGAACGTTATCACCGTCGGCGCCATAAATGCCGATGACAATTCCATGACGGAGTTTTCGAGTTATGGCCCAACCCAAGACGGCCGGATAAAGCCCGACGTCGTCGCGCCCGGCTGCCGAAACGAAGGCCCTGACCGTGGTGTTGTTTCCTCTATTCCCCAGACAGGTCTGGGCCGTTTTTGCGGAACATCGCAAGCAGCGCCGGCAGTCGCGGGCGTTATCGCGCTTATGATGCAGAAGCTTCAGGATATTGGGACCGATAAAGCGTCGATCTATCCGTCGACCTACAAAGCGCTGCTTATTCATGGCGCACGGGACATGGGCAATGCCGGTCCAGATTATGCTTATGGCTATGGCCGGGTCAGGGTTCCCGAGACCGTCGCTCTGATTGCGGATCGCAGCTTTTCGCAAGCCGAGGTCAAGCAAGAGGGCGAGACTGCGTTGCAGACCGTCGCTGTACCGGCGGGCGCAAAGGAACTCAAGGTGACGCTCGTTTGGGACGATCCGCCGCGAGCGAGCATCGGCAATGGCGGTCTGTCGAACGACTTGGATTTGAGCCTGCAATCGCCGTCGAACGAGACATTCCGGCCGTGGGTGCTCAATCCTTCAAAAGGAAAGGAAGGAGACCCGGCGACGCATGGCGAGGATCATGTCAATGTTGTCGAACAGGTCTCCGTAGCCAATCCGCCTGCGGGAAATTGGCAGATTAGCGTGAAGGCCACCACTCTCGGCAACACCAGGTTCGCTCAAACCTATTCGCTTGTCGTTACAGCCGAATAGGCAATCTTGGATTTTAGCCGAGCAGGGCTTCTGAGCTTGTCCCGTGAAAGCGAGGCAGGCTTTTGTTGGAGTGCCGTCCGCTATACCAAGCGCCAAAAGTCGTGACCGTTCTCCGCCGCCCGCACACGCTGTCATCGCGAAGCGGCCTTACCCGCCGTGGCGATCCAGGGAAACTTCAGTGACTTTGGCCGCAGAGGTGGTCCGGGCTGTTCGGACGTGGCGACCCGGAGCAGCGTGAGTGACTGTAGCGTAGATTGCGATGAATGCGATTGTTTAAGCGGCCGGCGCCGGTGCGAGGCCCGCGGCGATAGTTTCAACAATCGCATTCAACACCAGCCGGCCGCGCGCCGTTACTAAAATCCGGCAGCCTTCCATCGCGAGGAGGCCTTCCTCGGCAAGCGCGGCAACGCTTGATGGCGCGAGGCTATATCCGGTTTTGGCTTGTAGGCGCTGAGCTTCCAGCCCCTCGCGGAGGCGCAGACCCATGAGCACCGTTTCCTCCGCCTGTTCCAACCGGCTCAGCTCGTACCGCTCCGCGCGTCCGTGTCCCTCCCGCAGGACCTGAGCGGCCCACACGGCGGGCGCCTTTAGCGCCGCCGTAGCGATTTTCGCCGGCCCAACAGTCATTCGCCCATGCGCGCCGGGGCCGATGCCAAGGTAATCGCCATAGCGCCAATAGGTTAGATTGTGCCGGCTTTCCTGTCCCGGCGCCGCGTGGTTCGAAACCTCGTAGGCCGCAAGCCCCCGGGCCTCGCAGACCTCTTGAGTCAGATCGTACAGATCGGCTGCCAGCTCTGCCGCCGGTATACGAAGCTTGCCGCGGCTGTGGAGATCGAAGAATGCAGTCTCGGGCTCGATCGTGAGCTGGTAAAGCGAAAGATGCCCGCGCGAAAGGCAGAGCGCCGAGGTCAGTTCCTCCCGCCATTGCGCAGCCGTTTGTGCTGGCCGCGCATAAATGAGATCGAAAGTGACGCGTTCGAAGTGGCGGTGCGCGATTTCCAGCGCATGGCGGGCTTCCGCGGCGCTATGCAGCCGTCCCAAGAAGCGGAGTTCGTCATCGTTCAAGGACTGCACGCCGAGCGAGACCCGGTTGATTCCAGCCGAGCGGTAGCCCGCAAAGCGCCCGGCCTCCACGCTCGAAGGGTTAGCTTCGAGCGTGATCTCGCAAGTACGGTCAACGGGCCAAAGCGCGGCGACTTCGTCGAGCAGCGCCCCGGCTGTCGCCGGTGCCATAAGCGAGGGCGTACCCCCGCCGAAGAAAATACTGGTAATTGTGCGCCCGGCTGTTTGGCCTGCGTAATGGCGAAGCTCCGCGATGGCTGCCTCGACATACTCGTCCTCGCCGATGCTTCGGTTGGCGTAGGAATTGAAGTCGCAATAGGGGCATTTCGATTGGCAGAACGGCCAATGAATATAGACCGCGAGCGGAGCCTGCGGAGCTGCCTCCGCGTCAGCCGGACTGGCTACCCTCGTCGAGAACGGTGGCCTTGAAGGCTGCAAAGGCGTTGGCGCGGTGCGAAATTGCATGTTTTTGTGCGGGGTCCATTTCCCCGAATGTCTGGGTGTGTCCGTCGGGCACAAAGATCGGGTCGTAGCCGAAGCCTTTCGTGCCCCTGGGCGGCCAAACCAAGTGGCCGTCAACGGTCCCCTCGAAGAACTGGACAGCGCCTATCGGATTTGCAAGGCACAAGAGGCAAACGAACTTTGCGCGGCGGGCCTCCGGAGCGGCCGCTCCCTTAGCCTCCAGCTCTTCCTCCACCCGCGCCATGGCACGGTAAAAGTCGCGGGGCTCGCCCGCCCAGCGCGCCGAGTGGATACCTGGCGCGCCGCCAAGCGCTTCCACTGCAAGGCCAGAATCGTCCGCAAGCGCGGGTTTACCGGAGGCGAAAGCGGTGATGACCGCCTTTAGCTGCGCATTCTCCGCGAAGCTATCGCCGGTTTCCTCGGGCTCGGGGACGCCAAGCTCTCCGGACGAAAGCACCGCGATCCCGAAAGGTTCAAGGAGATCCCGGAACTCGCGGAGCTTTCCTTGGTTGTGCGTTGCGACCGCGAGGCTATCGCCGCGCTTGAGACGTAAGCTCATGCAGGGCTCAAAGGACGGTCAGTTTTTGCAGATTGACAAGCTCGGCTATGCCTTTTTTGGCAAGTTCCGTCATCGCGGCCATGCGCTCTTCGGAAAACGCCGCCTTCTCGGCCGTCGCCTGCACCTCGACGATCAGGCCCTTGCCGGTAAAAACGAAATTCGCATCGGCATCGGCTTCGGAATCCTCGGCATAATCGAGATCGAGAACCGGTTGCCCCTTATATATACCGCAAGAAACCGCCGCGACCTGGTCCTTCAGCACGCCGTCCTTGATCATATCGCGTGCGCGCATCCATTGAAAGCAATCGTGCAGCGCGATCCAAGAACCGGTAATCGCTGCGGTGCGGGTGCCCCCATCGGCCTGCAGCACGTCGCAATCGACCACGATCTGGCGCTCGCCGAGTGCGGGCAAGTCGACGACAGCACGCAGCGCCCGCCCGATAAGCCGCTGAATTTCCTGGCTGCGTCCGGACTGATGCCCCGATGAGGCTTCCCGGCGCGTCCGCTCCGATGTGGCGCGCGGCAGCATACCGTATTCGGCCGTGATCCAGCCCCGTCCCTGGCCCTTCAGCCACGGCGGCAGGCGTTCCTCGACGCTAGCAGTGCAAAGCACATGCGTATTGCCGAACTTGATAAGGCACGAGCCTTCCGCGTGAAGCGAGAAGGCGCGTTGAAAGCTGACAGGGCGCAGATCGCCCGGATGCCGTTTCGAGGGACGCATTGAAACCTGCGGTGTTAAAGGGACATGAGGCGCTATCGCCGGAAGTGGCAGGCACACTATGCCAGGGGCGCCGGGCGATCAACGATTTTGAGACGCGGCCAGCCGATCTTCGCCGCCTCTGAGCTAAACTTTGGCTGCAAGCGCAAGCGATGCCGTAAAACCCGGGCCTAGCTCAGCAGCCGGGCGGGTTGCGGCGCGATTTCTTCTGCAAGAGCCGCCAGCCGGACGGCAAGAAAGCTGGAAACGTCCTCGCTCTCGAGCGTATTTCCCTGCATGACCGGCATAAGAAGGGGAGAGCGAACGCCTGGCTCGCCTTTATCGCTGGAGGTCTGGATCGTGTCTCGCTCGTTCATGGCGTAGTCCTACAATGTTGCGCTTGCGCCATTTCGACCGATTCGTGCGCAACTGTCATGAGCCTGGCTGCCAAGGCGGACGATCTGTTTCCTAGCGTGCCCCCATAACCACAGTGCTAAAAGAGGCCGCCCGGTTGCACACCGGGCGGCCTAGCATTAGGAAGGCTTGTTCATGCGGTTGTCGATGAGATCGGTGACAACTCCTGGCTCGGCGAGGGTCGAGGTGTCGCCGAGATTGGAGAAATCGTCCTCGGCGATCTTGCGCAAGATGCGGCGCATGATTTTACCGGACCGCGTCTTGGGCAACCCTGGGGAGAACTGGATCAGATCGGGTGTTGCGATTGGCCCGATTTCCTGGCGGACCCAGTTCTTCAGCTCGGTTCTGAGCTGCTCCGTGGGCTCGATGCCTTCCATCAACGTGACATAGACATAGATGCCCTGGCCCTTGAGGCTGTGCGGATAACCGACGCAGGCAGCTTCGGCCACCTTGGGGTGAGCCACAAGCGCGGACTCCACCTCGGCGGTGCCCATGCGATGGCCGGAGACGTTGATCACGTCGTCGACGCGGCCCGTGATCCAGTAGTAACCGTCTTCGTCCCGCCGGCTGCCGTCACCTGTGAAATAAGCGCCGGGATAAGCCGAGAAGTAGGTTTGCACAAAGCGCTCGTGATCGCGGTAAACGGACCGCATCATGCCGGGCCATGCATCCGTTATTACAAGATTGCCTTCGCCCGGTCCTTCAAGCACGTGCCCCTCGGCATTCATCAATGCCGGCTGTACGCCGAAGAAGGGCCGCGTGGCTGAGCCTGGCTTCAGCGCTGTCGCACCCGGGAGAGGCGTAATCAAAATACCGCCCGTTTCGGTCTGCCACCAGGTGTCGACAATGGGGCAGCGTTCTTCGCCGACGATATGGTAGTACCATTCCCAAGCCTCAGGATTGATCGGCTCGCCGACGCTGCCGAGCAGCTTGAGAGACTTACGGCTCGTCTTCTTAACCAGGGCTTCGCCCGCGCCCATCAGCGAGCGTATCGCCGTCGGAGCTGTGTAGAAGATATTGACCTTATGCTTGTCGACGACATCCCAGAAGCGCGAAGCTGTGGGATAGTTCGGCACGCCCTCGAACATCAGCGTGGTCGCGCCATTGGCGAGCGGGCCGTAAATGATATAGCTGTGTCCGGTTACCCAGCCGACGTCGGCGGTGCACCAATAGATATCGCCATCTTTGTAATCGAAAACATATTGGTGCGTGAGCGAGGCGAAAAGAAGATAACCGCCTGTGGTGTGCAGAACGCCTTTGGGCTGACCGGTAGATCCGGAGGTATAGAGAATGAAGAGCGGATCCTCCGCATTCATCTCCTCCGGCGGGCAATCGGCGGAAACGGTCAGCATTTCATCGGCGAGCCAGCAGTCCCGGCCGGCGGTCCATGCAACGGTGCTGTTGGTGCGCTTCACCACAAACACGCGCTGAACCGACGGGCATTTCTCCAGCGCCTTGTCGACGTTGGCCTTCATGGGAACCTTGCGCCCGCCGCGCATGCCCTCGTCTGTCGTGATGACCACGCTCGAATCGCAATCGACGATGCGGCTGACGAGACTGTCCGGCGAGAAGCCGCCGAAAACGATCGAATGGATCGCGCCAATGCGCGCGCAGGCGAGCATGGCATAAGCGGCTTCCGGGATCATCGGCAGATAGATCGTCACCCGGTCGCCCTTCTTCACGCCGTGCTTTTTAAGCACATTCGCGACGCGGCAGACGCGCTCGTGGAGTTGGCGGTATGTGATCTTGAGATCCAGGTCCGGCGAGTCGCCCTCCCAAATGATGGCAACTTGATCGCCGCGTTTTTCAAGATGGCGGTCGATACAGTTCGCGCTGACGTTCAGCGACCCGTCCTCGAACCATTTGATGACGACATTGTGGGGGTCGAACGAGGTGTTCTTGACCTTGGTGAAGGGCTTCATCCAGTCGAGCCTAGCGGCTTGCTCTCCCCAAAAACCGTCTGGATCGCGAACGCTCTGCTCGTAAAGTCTGCGGTATTTTTCGTCGTTGATGTAGGCCGAGGAACTCCAGTTCGCGGGAACTGGATAAGTCTTCACAGTCATCGATGTCCTCCCAAAGGCTACGAAATTCCGGGGCATTATGGTGATAGGCCGGCCGGCGGGCAACCACGCTTAGGTCGAAGATTGCAGCCTTTCCGGAGAAAAGCTAGCGATTAGCTGCAAGTAGAGAATCCGCAATTGCGGCAGACGCGGCATCCTTCCTGATAGACCATCTCGGGCAACCCGCATCGCGGACAAAAACCGGAGGCCGGAAGACTGCGCGGAACCCCGCCTTCCGAGACTTTGCTGCCGTCTGCGCTTTTCAAGGAAATGCCTCCTGATCCCTGGCTGGTCCCAGCGCTCCCGCCCGCACCTGTGAACCCGATATGGGTAAGATGCTGTTCAATAATATTTCCAATCGCCGCAAGCAAGCTTGGAACGTATTTTCCGTCCATCCAGGCCCCGCCCCTCGGATCGAAAACCGCTTTCAGTTCTTCGACGACGAAGCAGATATCTCCGCCCCGCCGGAAAATTGCGCTGATCATCCGGGTCAGCGCAACGGTCCAGGCGTAATGCTCCAAGTTTTTTGAATTTATGAATATCTCGAAGGGGCGGCGCCGGCCGGGCTCAACCGTGTCGTTAATGGTAACATAGATGGCATGATCCGAGCCTGGCCATTTCAGCTTATAGGTAAAACCGGAGAGAACCTCATCGCGCGGGAGCGGCAGAGGAGCGGCCGGTAAATGACCCGTGGGGGCGCCAAGCGGCAAGGGCAGGGCTGGCTGCACGGCATCCGCAGCAACCGGAAGCGCGGGCAACAGAACCGCTCCCGTCACCGGGTTCGGCCGGTAAGCGGTGCACCCTTTGAGTTCCAGGCGGTACGCGTCGAGATAGAGCGTCTCGAAGGCCTCGAACGCCATTTCCTCAGGGCAATTGACCGTCTTCGATATCGAAGCATCCACATAGCGCTGCAGCGCGGCCTGCATGAGCAGGTGCTGCTGCGGCGCAAGATCGTGCGCCGTCACAAAAGCCTCGGTAAGCGGCGCCTCACCGTGCTTTTCGCGGAAGAGCCGCACCGCGTAATCCTCCACAGTCTCGTAACGCGGCGAGCCGTCCGGGCCGAGAATGCGGCGGCCGTAGGCGAAATCGAAAACCGGCTCGATCCCGCTCGATACGTTGCCTGCAAGCAGCGAAATCGTGCCCGTGGGAGCGATCGACGTTAACACGCCGTTCCGTATGCCGTGCTCGCGGATCCCTTGCTGGAGCGCGGGCGGTAGCGAACTTGGAAATGGCCGGCCGAGAAATTCTTGCGCTTTGAAAAGCGGGAACGCGCCTTTCTCCTTCGCCAGTTCCACGCTTGCCGCATAGGCCGCATGGGCGATCCGCATCATCCAGCGCTGGGCTAGATCGCGCCCTCGCTCCGAGCCATAATGGCTTGCGCACATGATCAGCGCATCCGCAAGACCGGTCACCCCAAGGCCGATACGCCGCTTGGCCTTGGCCTCCTTCTCCTGTTCTGGCAGCGGATAGCGGGACACGCCGATAATATTGTCGAGCAGCCTGACCGCGACCGGCACGAGACGATCGAGGCGGTCCTCATCGAGGTGTGCAGCCGGTGAGAAAGGCTGCTCGATTAGCGCCGCCAGATTGACGGAGCCGAGAAGGCACGCACCGTAGGGGGGAAGCGGCTGCTCTCCGCAATTGTGAACATATAGACCGTTGGCGTCGAAAGCGTTGATGCCGGGAATCTGTATGTCGTAGACAGGCTCAGCCGGCCCAGATGCGATCGACTTTATTCGTGCTGTGAACCGTTCGCGGTTAGGCCTGCGTTTGAAAGCCTTTAACTCCTCCTGAAGCCGCGCGCTCTTTGTGTTGTCACCGAATCCGATTTGCCGATCGAACTGCGCGAGATTCTCACCGGAGATAACAAGCTCATGATCGGCGCGGCAAAAATAGGAACGGATTGCCCCTTTCCCGTCCGGCATAGACCTATGACCTGAAAGCCTCCTATCGCGATAGATTCTCGACGCAATCCCAAGCCGCAGTAACATCCTCTGAACGGCTTTAAGGCGTTCCAGGCTGCTTTGGGCCAGGCGCACGCTAACACCCTTGAGCCGATTTTTCTGCACAGAGCCATCGCAGTCGAAAAAGCCTCTGAGAAAGCCCCTGTAGAATTGGCTTGAGGCTTCCTCGATGCAGGGCGCGATCGTTTTTCTACCGGGCGCTAATCCAAGTTTGCCAGCAAGGGCCTTTACTCCGGCGAGAGATAGCCGGTACTCGTTGCGTCCTTTTACCGGTATCCATCCGCGAAAATCGGAGCGGTGCTTGAATGCAGCCACACAGTTCAACGCAGATGCCGTGATACCGGCGGCTCCATAGGGCGACGTAGCCACCGGATCGATCCACACCGACAGCACCGCTTTGCCGGCCTTTAATGTCCCGTCGCCCACGAGCAGCCCGATCAAATAACCCTCATCGTATGTATGAGGCCCCTCCCACGCGATGCAGCGCCGATGGTCGTTCAAAACAATCTTATCGTCTACTTTTAGATTGCCGGCGGCACGCCACTGTGTCTTCAGCGTATGACGCGTCTCTTCGATAACGCGGCGAACCCGATGGTTAGGGGTGAGCTTGATCTCGTAGCCCTCAACCGTTTCAAGATGGATAGCCGGTTTCACTCCGGTGCTGAAAAAGCCTTCTGGACTCACATAATCCGCGCCATCGACGCGAGCAGCGAAATGCCGGCCGGTTAGATCCGCAGCCTTACGTGGGCCGTTCGATGTATGTATCCATGTATCTCCGGTTACACAGGGATTGGTGGAGTCGATTTTCTCGCAAAATCTCAGATTATTGAGAGCGTTCACCCGGTCGATGAAAATCACGCCGGGCTCAGCGTAATCGTAGGCGCTGCGCATGATCTTGTGCCAAAGACCGCGCGCGCTGACAGTGCGGTAGACCTCGCCGCCAAAAACGAGCGGCCAGGACGCGTCCGTCTTCACAGCCTCCATGAAGGCGTCCGTCGCCAGCACCGACAGGTTGAAATTCCTGAGCCTCACCGGGTCGGCCTTCGCCTCGATGAAGGCTTCTATATCGGGGTGGTCGCAGCGCAGCGTTCCCATCATTGCACCGCGGCGGGAGCCTGCGGACATGATGGTTTTGCACATCGCGTCCCAGACATCCATAAAGCTCACCGGGCCAGAAGCGCTGGCGCCGGCGCCGCGGACGGGCGCGCCCATGGGCCTAAGGCTTGAGAAGTCGTGCCCGATGCCGCCCCCCTGCTGGAGGGTCAGCGCGGCCTCGCGGACATTGGCGAAGATCGAGCCCATATCGTCGCCAATTTCGCCCATGACGAAGCAGTTGAAGAGGGTAACGTGACGCTCCGTGCCGGCACCCGCGAGCACCCGCCCGGCAGGGATGAACGCGAAGCCTGCCATGGCGTCGAGAAAACGCCGCTCCCAAGCCTTACGGTTTGCGCCAGTCTCGGCCGCCGAAGCGGCCTTTGCCACCCTAGCGAAGGTATCCTCTACCGAGCGCTCCGGTTTGCCCGGCGGCTCGAAGCGGTATTTGGATTCCCATATTTGCTGCGAGACCGGAATTAGCGTTGCAGGCCCAGCCATAATCTGCCTTTTCTGGTTATGATCCCCTAATGTTCTCTTTTTGTACCGGGCCGTCAAGCCCGGTTCTGGATAATAGCAAATCCGGTAGATCGATGCGCAGCACGAGGTGGCTCCTCATCCGGAATCGAAGCAGTTATATAGGGTAGTCGCGATTCGCTTGCGGGGGCAGGTTCATGATGGCGTCAGCATCGCATTTGAGGTTAGTTTTCACTCACTAGGCTTTTCGCGATTCCCCGGGAATCCCGCGCTTTCACTCTAGCATATGCAGCGGTGGGAAGCTGGCGTACGTTGATGGCTTTCGAATTGCGCAAAGCCGCGCGGCGAGGTGAAATATGCTCGATTGGACGGATATCGTCCTGCGCTTGACCGTAGCCACGCTCGTTGGCGCCGCGATCGGCGTGGACAGGGATTTGCGCGGCAAACCAACCGGGGTACGAACCATGGGGCTCGTTGCGCTCGGGTCCGCACTTATTGTGATCGCCAGTCAATATCCCGCGCATATAACGGACCAGGCCGCCGCAAGCCGCGTCATGCAGGGCATTATCACCGGGATCGGTTTTCTCGGCGCCGGTGTGATCCTTCGCGATCCCAGTGGTGGAAGGGTTCATGGCCTCACCACAGCGGCAGCCATTTGGCTCACCGCCTGCATCGGCGCCGCTTGCGGGGCGGGAGCATGGCCGCTCGTACTTACTGCAGCCGTGCTCGTGACCGTCTTGATGATCGCCGGTAAGCGCGTGGAGCAGGCTTTCGAGCGGTACTTCCCACGGCCTCAAGTGGACGACAGGAAGGACCAGTCAAACTAGAACGCGGGCCTAGAGCCTGTCGCCGCTCCCATACGATGGGCCGCCATGCGGTCCTGTGCCTCCGCCCCGGACGGGCGGCATCGTGACCGTGCTATAGGTGCAGAGCCTGCGATCTTGCTCACGGCGCGAGCACGGGCGCGGCGTCAGCTCCTTCGTGAAGCAAATGCGTACCTCTCGCAGCAGATCCCTGGAGCAAGCAACCTGCATCATATCGCCGGTCAAGTTCCGGTTCACGCCAAGGAACGCCTTGCGCACGTCCTCGGGCGATACGGTTAGCGGACGCTGCAAATCCTGGAACTCTTCGGGGATGCGGATGCTTCGATAGGCCTCGCGGGCCGCGTCGAAATATTGGCGCGGCTCAAGCCCGGAGCACACGCCGTGCTTTTTATATTCTTGGATGACCAGCCGGCGGCTGGGCATGATATCCATCATGCGGTCGATCGTCTCGGCGGGCACCCAAGGCTTTGTGCCGCTTTCGCAAAACTCCGGCCAGCCCTTACGCTCGTATTGCGGCCAAAGTCCATGAAGCACGAAAGCATAAGGACGGGCGCTACCGCACTGTTCGGCATCCCCGCGCCGGCCATGATCGCGCCGCTCGCCGTAGCGCCCGCCGCTATAGCCGCGGTCTTCGTCGCGCGAGCCGCTGTCATTGTCATAACCACTGTCGCGATCGCCGCCGCTTTCTCCACCGTGGCTGCTGCAATAGGTGGGCGACCAAGAGAGTGCAAGCACATAATAATCGAAATCGCCGGGCATGCCGCCGCGGTCTCCCTGGGCATTCGCGGGGAGCGGCTGCGCGGCGCAGCAGGCCGCCAGCGCTACGGCAAGGAGAACAGTACGGAGCAAACTCTGGCTTCGGCGGAACGCCGGCTTCTTACTCATTTTTTGAAACTCGCAACTGCGTGAGAACGAAGCCAGAACGTAACCGGTTGGCTGGCAATGTCAAGCACGCTCGCGAATTTATCCCGCGCTCGAGCCGATAAAGGAGTTTCAAGAGACAAGCTAGACGCCCCGGCCGGGCTAAACTCCCCCTTGTGGCCTCGCAGCCGGATGCTACGGCGCTCTGAATTGGCCGAGGGGGAATTCCTGGCGCTGGATTGCCTCGGGCATTGGGGGGGAAGAAAGACAGTCCAGCGCCAGTCCTGCTTGGAGACTAACAATGCCTTCAATCCGCGGCGGCGTTGGGGTCGAAGCGTGGCGAATTCGTGAAAGGATGCCGGAGCGCAAACGGAAGAGTGCGAAGCGGTCTGCCGGAAAAAAGCACCAAAAGAACACCGCGTTGGGACCTGCCCTTATTTCAATCGAAGGCTGAAAGATGCTGGAGCGCGAAAAGTGGCCACCAGTTTCCCAGCCGATCGCGCTCCAGCCTTTGAAATACAGACGGATTCATGTTCCAGGTTTCAACAGTCCGGAACGGCTCTGGACGATGAGATCAATCGTCCCAATCGCAGGAGCGGCACGGGCGCCAATAGCGGTGGTACGAACCCCAGCGGTAGTGACTCCAATAGCGGCTATGGCCGTAATAGCCTTCCTCGCCCCAGCCGTAGCGGCGTGGACGCCAATTGCCTTCTCCGTAGGAAGAGCCCCATCGATAGGGGCTGCGATATCTCGAATGCCAGCAATCGTCATAACAGCCGGCTTTCAGAATTGGCGCTTGTGCATGTGTGCCAGGAACGCCTTGCGCGCCCGCTGGGTATGCGTTTCCGGTGGCCGGCGCCGCCAAAACGGCAAGCGCGAGCAGACTCGCAGTTCGGTAACCGTACTTCATGATCGGAAGCCCTATTGCTGGCCCTTCAGGGGCCGCTACAATATAATTAAAAATTAAGGAAAAAAATCGATAAAAAAGCGATTTAAAAAAAATTAGAATTTGGAGTTGAAGAGGCGGCGCCAGCGTACCGCGTCCTTATTGCGGCATTCCACGGCTGGGATTGGCGCGCAACCGGGGCGGCTCGCCGCCTCTGGCCTTGTGTAAATTTGCAGCCGCGTGGGTCCTTTGCCGTTTACGTCGATGCCGTCCACGCAGCCGAGAAAGCGCGGGGGCGCGCCTGCCTTCCGCTCGAAGGCGCGTTCGAACTCCTGGCGGTTGTTCCAATTCACAAAGGCAAGGCCGGCCCGGTCCGATGCGAGCGCTTCGGCGAGCGGTGCCGTGACCGTCAGCAAAGTCTTGGTGCCGTTTAGGAACACAAGGCTGGGAGCGGCGAACCCCGCAAAGCCCGCCGGTTTGGCCGAGCAGCTTTTCAGCGCGCGCGCGGCGGTGGCGGCGCTTTCGCTGATCCAAATTGGCTCAAGGTTCGGCAGCACGGTCCAGAATGCCGCACTGTAAAACAGAAAACCGCTTAGAATTGCCCCCAAAAGCGCCGTGTGCCAATAGGCCCGCCACGACGCTGCAAGCGTGACGGCGGCGGCCGCTGCGAAGACCGCCATGAGCAGGCCGGACAACGCCATCTGCGGCGCCTCGGCGATCCACATCAGCGCGAGCGGTAGCGCAATGAGCACGGCGGCAACGGCCCCCCAAACGATTGCGCCGAGGCGCGAACGCGCTGCGGTCTTTATGCCGAGGACAGCGGCCATGGCGATGGCCGGGTAGAGCGGCAGCGCATAATGCGGAAGCTTGGTTGGGATGGCCTCGATGAGGAGCCACCAGGGCACGATCCAGGCGAGGAGGAACAGCGTGCGCCGCGAGCGCCGGCCTTGCCACAGCGTGGCGATGGCGCCGCCGGTCGCAAAAAGCGCTGCGGGCCAAAAGGTTAGCCAGAACGCGATGAAATAATACCCTGGCGGCGCCCCGTGCGCTTCCTGCCCGCCTTGCAGCTTGCCGCCGAAATCCTGACCGAGCGAGGCCTTGAAAAATTCGCCGTGCGAGGCGATGCCGATGGCGATGAACCAGGGCAGCGTCACCGCCAGAAGCAACGGCACGCCCCAGCCCCAATGCAGGTTTTTCAGCCAGCCGCGCCGCCTGCCGCGCCAGAGAACCACGGCGGATGTTATCAGGGCCAAAGCCGGCGCGACAGGCCCTTTGATGAGGATGCCGGCGCCAAGCCCGAGCCAGAACAGCGCCGCGAGCCCGCGCGTTGGGCGGCCCTCCGGCGCCATGTAAAGCCGGAACAGCGCGCCTTGCGCGAGCGCGATGCTTGCGATCAGGGCTGCGTCCGACTTCGCGATCCGCGCTTCGAAGGCCAGCGTCAGGCAAGCCGCGAACCGCGCGGAGGCGGCACAAGCCCTTTCGCGCCCGATGGTTGCGCGCCCCGCCCACCATGTCAGCAGCACGGCTCCGAGCGCGCCCAGGAACGACGGGATGCGATACGCCCAAATATCGTCCAGCGCCGCGCCCGCTTGGTTGGCCGCCGTCACCGC
>JBKQIH010000008.1:0-15264 GCA_052148445.1 Rhodomicrobium sp. | reverse complement strand
CGCCACGCTCCCGGTCCATGCGGCGAGCGCATCTAGCAACTCGCCCATCACTTGCAGATCGGTCCGGCCGCTGCGGACCGGCACATGGAAGGAATGATCGGCGTCCGTAAACAGCTTCAGGGTTGCGCGTTCGCCGAGCGCCTCGCAAAGCGGCTTGAGCTGCTCCAGATCCGCAAGAGCGTCCCGCGTCCCCTGCAGAAACAGCATGGGGATATGCACTTCAAAGAGATGACGGCCGCGATCCTTCGAGGGGCGGCCGGCCGGATGCAGCGGAAAGCCCAGAAACACGAGCCCTTGAACTCCGGCGAGCGGTGCGATTGCTTGCGCTTGAGACGTCATGCGGCCGCCGAAAGACTTTCCACCCGCAAAGAGTGGCGTATCCGGCAGCAAGCGCAAGGCTTCGGCGACAGCGGCGCGAACAGCGGCCTGGGCCAGCTCCGGCGGATCGGGCCGTTTGCCGCCCCGTTCCATATAGGGGAATTGGTAGCGTAAGCTTGCGATGCCTCGCTTTGCGAGCCCTGCCGCGACGGCCGTCATGAACGGATGGGCCATACCGGCGCCCGCGCCATGGGCGAGCACGAGACAGGCTAGCGGCTGCGCGGGCGCTTGTAACAGGCCGGAGACCTGCGCAGCGGCATCGATCGGTATGCTGACGGGCGCTGCTGTCAAAGATGGCACAGATACCGCTCCCAAACGAGGAAAGCTGAGCCTATCATAGAGGCGTACGCAAGCCGGCGGAAGCGCACCCCATAGGATGATAAGCTTGAATTCGCAAGACCTCGCGAGAATTACGGGCCTCACGTTGGACCATTACAACCAGCGTGCCGATGAGTTTTGGCAAGGCACCCGCGATCACGATGTCAGCCAGAACATCGAAGCCTTGCTCGGCTCCATCGAAACGGAGCCGCCTTTTAAGATCCTCGATTTTGGCTGCGGCCCCGGCCGCGACCTCAAAACGTTCCGCGAGCATGGCCATACCGCCATAGGTTTGGAGGGCGCGGCGCACTTCGTGGCGATGGCACGCGCCTATAGCGGCTGTGAGGTCTGGCACCAGGATTTCCTGAAGCTCCAACTGCCGAAGGCCTTTTTCGACGGCATATTCGCTAATGCCTCTCTGTTCCACATACCAAGCCAAGAGCTGCCGCGCGTTTTGCTCGACCTTAACGCGGCCCTGAAAGCTGGCGGCGTGCTGTTCAGCTCAAACCCTCGCGGTCACGATGAGGAAGGCTGGAATTTCGGCCGGTACGGCGTTTATCATGATGTTGAGACTTGGCGCCGCTATCTGCCGGAAGCGGGATTTGACGAACTTGCCCATTATTACCGGCCTGCCGGGCTGCCGCGCGAAAAGCAGCCATGGCTGGCGGGCGTTTGGCGCAAACCGGTGTGAGCGCTGGCATCCGGCGCTGGCGAGGAGGCACAGCTCAACCAGCGCACGTTCGAAATCCGCCTAGGTGAGGCGCGCGCTGCCAAGGTCTAAACGCACGGCGCTCGAATGAAACACCGGGCGGTGAAGCGAACGGGGCGCCGATGTTACTGGATCACGGACCAGTCACCCGTCCAAACCGCCCAGGCCGCAATTCCGGCATTGGCGATGGCATGGGCAGCGACAGCGTCGAAGACACGTCCCTTGTGAATGGCTACGAGGCCAAAGACGACCCCGCTGGCCGCTGCAAGCCAGACATTTGTGTGTAAGGCACCGAACGCCGCCGAGGACAGTAAAACTGCGGCCGCTTTTCCTTGCAGGCCGCCGAAATCCAGCCGGCGCAACAGGTAACCGCGAAAAAACATTTCCTCGATCAGGGGCACAAGCAGAACGGTGCCGGCAACCCGCACCGAGACCCAGAGGACGGCCGCGCCTGACCCAACGGGCCCCAGAATATCTGCGACAGTCAGCGCACGGTGTCCCTGCACGGCGCCCAGCCAGAAAATTGCCACGCCCGCCCCCGCTAAGACCGGCAGGCCGCCAATGGGTGCGATTCTAGGGCGGTAAGCCTTCTGGAACGCCAGCAGAGCAACCGCCATGAGTGCGAATCGCAGCGGATAGCCTGCCTCGGGCTCGGTAAAGAACGCACTTGTCAGTAGCGAGGACAAAAGCAGGACGATGAAGGGCCCTATTTGAGCCGCAACCGGATCGCTTAGCACCGGAAGCGCAGGTTGCCCAGTTCTTCCCTCGCGGTGGATCCAGGCAACGTTTTCCGCGGCAAATAGCATCAAGGCGGAAAGGACGCAAAATGTAATCCAACCCGCATATTCGTGGAAACCGTTCATGGCGAGGCCGGGCGAGACGTTCGCCCCGATCATCAACAAGGCTGCGATGCGAACGCCATTGAGTAGCCAGCTCAGCGCAGCAGCCGCCGGAAGGAGCAGCAGCGCCCGTCCGATCCAAAGCTGCTCCCGAAGAGCAAGAACGTAGCCTCCCATCACGGCGCTAACCAGAGCGACGCCTGCAATCCCAGAACACTGATGGTCGATGATCACCTGGAAATCGCCGATACCGACGATGGCGTCCGCGGGCTGCGAGGCGACGCGCTGCCCCATCGCCTCTAGGAAAAAAGCCGTGGTCTGCACCGTTGCAGCTTGCAAGGCCGAAGCGCTCCAAGCAATCGCTTCTATTTCATCTGTGACAAAAGGCACGAGGACGGTCGCGATAAGTACCAAAACCTGATGGCGCCGCAGGCTCCCAGCGAGTTCCCGGACCCCCGACAGCCACAGCAGAAGGCCAGAACCCGCCAAAGCCGCGCCGAGCACCATGAGCGATGACGTCAGGGGCGTAATATCTGGCGCGGGCACACCGGCCGCAACGAGGAGATAGGGTGAGACAAAGATAACGGCGCCGGCCGCGTTCAGTGCGAGCCACCACGCCGGCCGGCGGCATTGCTCCAACCGGTAGAACAAGGGACGCGGGTCATAAAGTCCGAGCGCGAGAATGGCGGCGATGATGGCAAGGGATAAAAACAGCGACCGCGGCACGCCGTTTCCCTCAAAGAATTTGCAAGCCCGGTATTCTACACCGAGCAACCTGCAGGACAAATTAGCTTGGCTTGCGAACACTCTGAGCGCGTCATACCGGAAAAATGTCAGTACCGCCGCAATGTCGGCAATCAGTACCGCAAACGCGAAAACCAAACGATACCGTATTTGCGGGGCCCCGGCATCGCCGAGGCTTTCGCACCCCGTTGTCACTTTGTGAGACTTGCTGGAGGCTATGAGCGGCGGCGCCGGCGTTCCCAAATAATGACTGCAAAAGCGGCGATAGCGGCGAGCGCCACGATGCTGCCAGTGGCATCGATTTCAGGAGCGTGCGCCAAAGGGCTGCTACCCATGGCCAAGGCATCGTTCACCAGCGGCAACGATATGGCCAGTACACTAATAATTGCCTGAGCGCGCATGCAAATTCTCCTGCGTGTACAAACGAATGCGTTAACTCCGCTATTATGTGATTCACCCGCGGAGCGTCAAAGAATTACAATCGTCATCGTTAACGGGCATCCGATCATCGCCCTGAACGCAAGACCTAGCAATGCTGCCTATCGTGTGCAAATGGGAAATGATGCACCTTAGTTAGACCGGTTTGCAGTCGAACCCTAACCAGGGGGATCTCTGGAAGGCCGGCAAAGCAGGACCGGCGCGCAGGCTGGGCTTTACGCTTTGGCTAGCTTTTGCAACAATCCTCAAAGGGTTGTCATTTGGCAGGCGGATCGATGACTGACTATGCCCCGTTGAGGCTGCATGTACCGGAACCCGCGGTCCGGCCCGGGAACACACCCGATTTTTCAAATGTGCGCATACCGAAAGCGGGATCGGTCGCGCGCCCTCCCGTGGATGCCGATCCGGAGTCGATTCGCGACCTCGCTTATTCCATTATCCGCGTGCTCAACCGGGACGGTGAGGCGGTTGGCCCTTGGGCGGGCCTCTTGACGGACGCCGAGCTGCTCGAGGGGCTGCGCCACATGATGACGCTCCGCGCCTTCGATGCGCGTATGCTCATGGCCCAGCGGCAGGGCAAGACCTCGTTTTACATGCAGCACATGGGGGAAGAGGCTGTCAGCTGCGCCTTTTCCAAAGCGCTTCTGCCAGGCGACATGAACTTTCCAACCTACCGGCAGGCGGGGCTGCTCATTGCCGGGGGTTATCCGCTGACGGCCATGATGTGCCAAATCTATTCCAACGAACGGGACCCGCTCAAAGGGCGGCAGATGCCGGTGATGTATTCGTCGAAAAAGACCGGCTTCTTTTCGGTTTCCGGAAACCTTGCTACCCAATATATCCAAGCCGTGGGCTGGGCGATGGCCTCCGCAATCAAGAACGATACGAGGATCGCCGCCGGATGGATCGGCGATGGCTCCACGGCCGAATCGGACTTTCACGCTGCCCTTGTCTTCGCTTCCACCTACAAGGCGCCGGTGGTGCTCAACATCGTGAACAATCAATGGGCGATATCGACCTTCCAAGGAATCGCCCGCGGCGGGTCCGGAACCTTCGCAGCGCGCGGCCTGGGCTTTGGCATTCCAGCGCTGCGGGTGGACGGTAACGACTATCTCGCGGTTTATGCCGTCGCGAAATGGGCGATCGAGCGGGCACACCGCAATCTCGGCCCCACCTTGATCGAATACGTCACCTACCGCGTGAGCGCTCATTCCACCTCGGACGATCCCACCGTCTACCGGCCTAAGACCGAATCCGACGCCTGGCCTCTCGGCGATCCGGTCATCCGCCTGAAGAATCACTTGATTAAACAGAGCGTCTGGTCGGAGGCCCGGCATAAGCAAGCCGAAGCGGAAATCCTCGACACAGTGGTCGCCGCGCAGAAGGAGGCCGAGAGCCACGGCACGTTGCACGCGGGCGGCCAGCCCTCGGTTCGCGATATGTTCGAGGGGCTTTACGCGGTAATGCCGCCCCATTTGCGCCGGCAGCGCCAGCAGGCAGGGTTCTAGATCATGGCGCGCAAAACCATGGTCGAGGCCATCCGCGACGCAATGGACGTGATGATGGCACGGGACGATAACGTCGTCGTGTTCGGCGAAGACGTTGGATATTTCGGCGGCGTGTTTCGCGCCACGCAAGGGTTGCAGGCGAAATACGGTAAGACCCGCTGCTTCGATACCCCGATCAACGAGTCGGGGATCGTGGGCGCGGCGGTGGGGATGGCTGCCTTTGGGCTTCGCCCTTGCGTCGAAATCCAGTTTGCCGACTATATGTACCCGGGCTACGATCAGATCGTCTCGGAGGCTGCCCGGTTGCGCTACCGCTCCAACGGAGACTTCACCTGTCCGCTGGTTATTCGCATGCCGGCCGGCGGCGGCATCTCCGGCGGCCAAACCCATAGTCAAAGCCCGGAGGCGCTGTTCACGCATGTGGCGGGCCTCAAGACGGTCGTGCCCTCGAACCCGTACGATGCCAAAGGGCTGCTGGTCGCTGCAATCGAGGACCCAGATCCCGTCATCTTCATGGAGCCGAAACGGCTCTATAACGGGCCATTCGACGGTCACCACGACCGGCCCGTTGCACCCTGGTCGAAGCACGAGCTTGGCGAGGTTCCCGACGGCTATTATTCCATACCGTTGGGCAAGTCCGCCGTCCGGCGCCAGGGCTCCGATCTCACCGTGCTCGCCTACGGCACCATGGTCCATGTCGCCTTGGCGGCGGCCGCGGAAACCGGCGTCGATGCGGAAATCATCGACCTGCGCACTTTAGTGCCGCTCGATCTCGACGCCATCGAGGCCTCGGTCCGCAAGACAGGCAGATGTGTCATCGTCCACGAGGCGACGATGACGTCCGGGTTCGGCGCCGAGTTATCCGCTCTTGTCCAGGAAACATGCTTCTACCATCTGGAGGCCCCTATTAAGCGCGTGACCGGATGGGATACGCCTTACCCGCACGCGCAGGAATGGGACTATTTCCCAGGTCCCGCCCGCGTAGGCCGTGCACTGCTCGAAATCATGGAGTCGTGAGATGGGCGAGCTGGTGCTCAAATTGCCCGACGTTGGCGAGGGGATTGCGGAAGCCGAACTCGTCGAGTGGCACGTCAAGATCGGCGATCTGGTGCGAGAGGACGCGCCGCTTGCGGCGGTCATGACCGATAAGGCAACGGTTGAAATACCGTCGCCTGCCGAGGGCGAGGTTGTGTGGCTCGGCGCCGAAGTGGGCGACCGTATCGCGGTCGGCGCCGGCCTCGTCCGGCTGAGAACCCCGGCACAAGAGCGTGTTACTGCCACAGCAACAGCACGGGAACCGCCTATGGCGGCGGCTGGTGCTGCCGGCCACACGGGATCCGGTGCCGGGGCCAGGCCGTCTGCGGCCAGCCGTAATGAGCCTCCCCCAGCGGCAATCCGCCCGCCGGAGGCCGTCCCTAGCCAGCCTGTCGAAGGCGTGCGGCACTCCGCAGCCGCCCCTCACGAAGGCGGCAAGCCCGTGGCCTCCCCGGCGGTGCGCCTCAGAGCTAGGGACGCCGGTGTGGACTTACGCCAAGTGCACGGCACCGGTCCGGCTGGGCGTATCACCTATGAGGATTTGGACGCATTTCTCGCGCGTGGCTCCAGGACTGCACCGGTACAGGCAATGCAAGCCCGCACTTCTGTTGAGGATATCAAGCTCGTTGGCTTGCGCCGGAAGGTTGCGGAAAAAATGTCCGCCGCCAACACGCACATCCCCCATATCACCTATGTCGAAGAGGTCGATGTCACTGCGCTTGAGGAGCTTAGGGCAAAGCTCAACCTGGAGAAGCGTCAGGACGCGCCAAAGTTGACGCTGTTACCTTTCTTGATGCGGGCGCTGGTGCGCGCCATCGCCGGGCAGCCGCACCTTAATGCCCTGTTCGACGATGAGGCAGGCGTGTTGCACCAGCACGCGGGCGTACATATCGGCATTGCAGCACAGACGCCCGCGGGTCTCATGGTACCGGTTGTCAAACACGCCGAGGCGCTCGATCTTTGGGCCTGCGCAGCCGAGCTGAACCGGCTGGCGGAGGCGGCGCGGGCCGGAACCGCCACGCGGGGCGAACTCAGCGGTTCCACCATCACTGTCACCTCCCTCGGTTCCTTGGGCGGCTTCGTCTCGACGCCCATCATCAACTATCCCGAAGTCGCAATCGTCGGCGTAAACAAGATCACGATGCGCCCGGTCTGGAATGGCGCAGAGTTTGTGCCGCGAAAGATTATGAACCTTTCGTCGAGCTTCGATCATCGCGTGGTGGACGGCTGGGATGCGGCCCATTTCGTTCAGCGCATCAAGGCGCTGCTGGAAACGCCGGCACTCATTTTCGTGAACGGCTGATGCCATGAAAGACATGTCCTGCAAGCTCTTGGTGATCGGCGCGGGCCCAGCCGGTTATGTGTGCGCGATCCGCGCCGGCCAGCTCGGCATCGATACCGTAATCGTCGAAGCCAAGAAGCCCGGCGGCACCTGCCTCAATGTGGGTTGCATTCCCTCGAAGGCTTTGATTCACGCGGCGAACGAATTCGAGAGGGCCGCCCGGCTCGCGGACGGTAAGAGTCCGCTCGGCATCGTGGCAGGTGCGCCGCGGCTCGACCTTGCCAAAACCGTGCGCTGGAAGGACGGCATCGTTGGCCGCCTCACCGGCGGCGTCGCGGGCTTATTGAAAAAATCGGGGGTCAAGATTGTCGAAGGCTGGGGACGCTTTATCGACGGCAAGACGATCGAAGCCGAGACCGAAATGGGCGTGCAAGTTATTCGCGCGGAGCAAGTGGTCATTGCAACCGGGTCGGAGGCTGCGGCGCTGCCGAACCTGCCCTTTGGCGGCGCGGTGATCTCTTCTGCCGAGGCGCTGGCGCTCACGAGCTTGCCGGACAGGCTTATCGTCGTGGGTGCGGGCTATATCGGGCTGGAACTCGGCACTGCCTTTGCCAAGCTCGGTTCCACCGTACACATCGTCGAAGCCCAGTCACGCATCCTGCCCCAATACGACGCCGAACTGACCGAGCCCGTTACGAGGCGGTTACGCGAGCTTGGGGTTACGGTGCTGACCGGCGCCAGAGCGAAACGGCTCGCGCCGAAGGCCGGCGGCCTCTTGGTCGAGACCTCCGATGGCCAAGCCGTGACGCTGCCCGCGGACAGGATTTTGGTCGCCGCCGGCCGCAAGCCGCTCACGGAGGGCTGGGGTCTCGATGCCATCGATCTCGACATGGACGGCCCATTCATCCGTATCGACGGCCAATGCCGCACGTCGATGCGCGGGGTCTACGCCATCGGAGATGTAACCGGCGAGCCCATGCTGGCACACCGGGCCTTTGCGCAAGGCGCGATGGTGGCCGAGATCGCGGCCGGTAAGAAACGCAGCTGGGACAAAGTCTGCATTCCAGCCGTTTGCTTCACAGACCCCGAGATCGTGTCCGCGGGTCTATCGCCTGAAGCGGCCCGGGCTGCTGGAATTGAGGTGAAAACCGCGATCTTTCCATTCCGTGCCAACGGCCGGGCCATGACGCTCGAGAACGAAACAGGCTTTATCCGCGTCACCGCCCGCGCCGGCAGCCATCTTCTGCTCGGGATTCACGGCGTTGGCGCGGGCATCGCCGAGTTGTCGGCGGGTTTTGGCCTGGCCCTTGAAATGGGCGCGCGGCTGGAGGATATCGCGGCGACAGTTCATGTCCACCCCACTCAAAGCGAGGGACTTTTGGAGGCCGCTCTCAAAGCACTGGGCCATCCAATCCATATCTGAGCGGTACCTGACCCTTCATCGGTATCTCGCGTTCAGTTTTGTGGCGCGATGCCGGCCCGCCGCGACGGAGCGCTAAAGAAGGGTAAAGAGTCTCAGCGCCGGTGGGTTTTGGAATAATCCAGCCGCTTGCGCATGAACAGCTCATCCGACGCATCCGAAGCGAGCTTCTCCAGCACCGTGACCGCCTCGAAGCCGAAGCGCTCGTAAAAGACGCGGGCGCGCGTGTTGAAGGTCGAGACGCAGAGCCAAAGCTGGCGCGCCTCGCCGGCCCGCGCTTGGGCCTCCATCCATTTGAGGACTGTCAAGCCCAGATTGCGCCCCTGAAACCCGGGCAAGATCGCCAGAAGCTGAAGATAGGGGCCATGCAGGAAGGGGTACTGGATGGTGACGATGCCGGCAAGTTCATGGCCCGCCAGGATCTCGAAGCGGTGCACGGAGGGCTGTGCGCGCAGGAACGAACGAACCATGCGCTCCGCCGGCCAGCCGATGACGGACCATGGCGGCATGGCTGCCAGCGCTTGCGCAAGCTCTGCGGCGCTGCCGGTTGTCAGCGGACGCAGTGTCGCGGCACCGGGATTGTAAGTTGTGAGTTCGAACGGTTGCATGGGAAGCCGCGCTTTTGTTGGTGCCGTACTTAACCGCTGCGCCGGAGACTCCAAAGAAACATGGTGAGCGCGACCGGTAACAGTACGTAAGTTGCGATGGCACCGGGCGGCGCGGCGGCAACCTCCAGCGGTTTGAGCGTTCCAGCCGCGAGCCGCAAACATTGCTCTACGAAAACGGTGAGCAGCATCAGCGGCGTTAGAAACTTGTAGCGCAGGATGACCACCCAATAAAGGCAGGCCAGCAGCAGCTGGCTCGCGCCCCACTGCGCGAAAATCGCGACGATGTTTCTGCCTCCCGGCGCATCGAGCACGAGGCCGGCAATTGTGCCCGCGCCGCCATCGGGCGCAAGCAAATGGATGAGGCTGCGGACGGTGCCCGCTACGGCAATCGCGATGAGGAAATAGTAGGGCAGTCCCGGACCGGTGTAACCGCCGTACACCCGCGGCAGCAGCCTCGAAAAGTCTAGCATCGCCGGCTCCCTGCTACCCCGTCACCGCCGCTCCAGCGGAAAAAGCTTGTCGTAGCGCGCATTGTCGCCGGGTTTCAGCTCGTAGCAGCTATCGGCGATGATGGGCTCGCCCTTCTCCAAAAGCTCGCCCACCGTCGCAAACTCGTAGCCTCTCTTACGCAGATCGGCGATCACGAGCGGCAAAGCCTCGGCCGTGTGCCAGCCGCGTCCGTTGGCGTGCATCACAACGATCGAGCCTGGCTTCACATGCGACACGACGCCGGACCGGATCGCCTCGGCGGTTGCAGCCTTCGATGGATCGCCCGATACAACGTCCCATTGGATTGCGAGCAAGCCCGCATCGTTCACCGCGTTCAGAGTGTCAGCGTTACAGGTGCCGAACGGGAAGCGGAACAGCGTGGCGTGCTCGAGATCGGCACCCTTCGATGATTCCGGCCGGTAGCATGCTTTTGCCTGCAAACTCCGGCGCACGCTTCTATCGGCGCTAAGGTCGAGGGCTAAATCGGCTCTCGCCTCGCTTGGCGGCAACAGCCGGAAATTGCGGTGCGTCCAGCTATGGCCGCCAACCTGAAAAAGCGGATCGGCCAAAAGCTGCTCCGCGCGCTCTTTGTGATCGAGCAGCCATTTGCCGCTCGGAAAAAAAGTTGCCTTAACGCCCAGGCGGCGAAGCGTGTCGACGATTTCTCCGTCGTAGCCCGAGATCTCGCCGCCATTCGAGCAAAGATCGAAGGTCAGCGCGACCAGCCGCTCGCCGCGCGCAAGCTTTACGCTTCGTATCGATCCGCGCTGGCCGCCGGGGACGGCCCGGAGCGTGACTGCATCGCCGCGCGGTTCGATCGAGGGATCATAGGGGGTGCGGCGAATCGTCTTTTCTCCGGGGCGGCCCGCCAGCGCTGCATCGGACCAGCATAGGCCGCCGCGGCCGCTTACGGCGCTTTGCGCCATGGCTACGCTCAAGCTAATTAGAAGAACGCTGGCGCCAATACCGGGGATTGTCCGCCTCAATCTAGTGCCCATGCGCTCTATTCTCCTTTCCGTTCACAGATTCCATTAGAATCGCAGTAAATTTTCATTGCGCAAAGTCTGGGTTGCTCGCAAACTCTCAAATGCGCCAACTCGATTTGGCGCGTTCTCATAGGTGAACGGATATGGCAAAGAAACCTGAAGCCAAGCCAAAGGAAGCGGCCCCTAAGCCATCGGAGAAATCCGGCGAAAAAGCGGGCGGCAAAAAGGGCGGCAAAAAATAAACTCTTGTCTGCGTGAAAAAGGCGGAAGGGCACCTCTTCCCCTTTTTCCTCAGTGTCCTATAAGCATGGCCGGTATCGTTCTAATCCACGATGGGGTCTGCATGCGGCTCGTTTATAGGCTTTTGATTCTAGCGCCTCTTGCAACTTGGCCGGCTTACGTCTCCGCGATCACATTAACCAATCATGACAAGGACGACCGCACGCTTATCGTCATTGAGGGCAATAAGCAAAGCGAGCGGCTCATCAAGGCTGGCGAGAAGCTTGAGCTTTGTGAAAAAAGCTGCGTGATCCGTGTTCCCGGCGGAGAAGACTACGGCTTCGAGGGCACCGAACTCGTCTCCCTAGAGGAAGGGCTGCTCTTTTTCGACGATCCCGCGGATCAGGGCAAGCCGGATGCTTCTCTTAACACCGCCACTCCTCAGAAGAACAGCGAAGATCGAGGCAATCCGGCGGCTCCGCCCGGCAGCGGCGGCGCCGTTTCCAATGATGGCGAGGATCGAAGCAAGGCAGCCCGCTAAATCCTATTCAGCGAGCTTTGAGCCACGGAACGGGATTTAGGCACGCGCTTTCAAGGCGGATAATCGTACACGCGCGCCTGGTCCAGCGAAACGCTTTTCTTAAGGAGGACCCTGCCTGCTTAGCCTCGATAGTCCTGAACTCTCGTCGCCCTCAATCCGGGCAGGCCGTGCCGGTCGATGAGGCGCTGCCAGCTCAAGAATTCGTCGATTGTCAGCTTGTAGCGATTGCAAGCCTCCTCGAGGCTCAGCAGCCCGCCACGCACAGCGGCAACGACTTCCGCTTTTCTGCGGATAACCCATCGCTTCGTGTTGGGGGGTGGAAGGTCCGCAATGGTCAGCGGACTGCCATCGGGGCCAAGAACGTAACGCAGGCGGGGACGGAACATTTCGGTCATAGTACTCTCACACGCGATCAAGACCTGAAGGCACTCTAATCGCTCGCACTTAAAACGTGCTTAATGGCCGTGGTATAAATATCGTCTTTGTGTGCAACCACTAATAGAGTATAAATCTCTTGCATCTTCTAGGTGTATTCGCATTTGAACGGGCGGCGCCTGTTTGCACTTACGAAAGCGTTACTATATGACCACACAAGGCTTTCGTTCCACGATAGGCATGTTTGATGCTAACAGTTAACGCGGGCGCGGTCTGGGAGGCAAATCCGGCCGCCGAACCCTCTCTCACTCCGGCAAGCTTGGGGCTGAAGGGTTCAGCCTCCGGGCATCGTATCGTCGTCGCTATGTCGGGCGGCGTGGACTCCTCCCTGGCGGCGGCGCTCGTGGCTCGCGCGGGCTACGAGACCGTGGGCATTACGCTTCAACTTTACGATCATGGCGCCGCGATAGCGCGCAAGGGCGCGTGCTGCGCGGGGCAGGACATTATGGATGCGCGGCGTGTGGCGGATGCGCTCGGCATCCCGCATTATGTGCTGAACTACGAGAGCCGTTTCCATGAGGCCGTGATCGAGGATTTCGCCTCCAGCTATCTTGCGGGCGAGACTCCCGTCCCTTGCATCCGCTGCAACCAATCCGTGAAGTTTTCCGACCTTCTCAGAACCGCGCGCGAGCTTGGCGCTTCGGCACTGGTGACGGGCCATTATGTGCGAAGCCGGCAGGGGCCCGCGGGATGGGAAATGTTTCAAGCCTTGAGCGCTGGCCGCGACCAAAGCTATTTCCTGTTTGCGACCACACAGGAGCAGCTCGATTTCCTGCGGTTTCCGCTGGGCTCGCTGCAAAAGAGCGAAACGCGCGCACTTGCAGCCAGTCTCGGCTTGCCGGTCGCGGCGAAGCCCGACAGCCAGGACATTTGCTTCGCGCCCACCGGCGATTACGCGGGCGTCATCCGTAAGCTCCGCCCGGAGAGCGCCGAACCGGGCGAGGTCGTTCATGCCGATGGCACCGTTCTTGGAACGCATCCCGGCATAGTTAACTTCACCGTCGGCCAGCGCAAGGGGCTTGGCATTGCCGTTGGCGAGCCGCTCTTCGTGATCCGCATCGAGCCGGGTTTGCGCCGGGTCATTGTGGGGCCGCGCGAATTGCTGCGCGCGGCAAGGCTCGGCTTGCGCGATGTGAATTGGATCGGACCCGGCACCCTTGGCGAGGCGGCTTCGGAGCAGCGCCCGCTTTCCGTAAAAGTTCGCTCCACGCAAGAGCCGCGGCCTGCGCGCCTCGTTTCGGATGCCGGCCAAATCATGGTCGAACTCGCCGGCGTGGAATTTGGCGTGGCGGCGGGCCAGGCTTGTGTATTCTACGAGGATGGAGGCGGCGCGGCGAGGGTTCTCGGCGGCGGCTTCATTGCCTCGGCAAACCGTTAGCCGCATGGAGCATAAGCCGCTGCATCAGCCCGCTCTCGACGAGAACGCCGTGCGTAAGGCCTACCGGGCCTGGGCGCCGGTTTACGATTACAGTTTCGGGCTCGTCGCAGGACCCGGCCGCAGGCTTGCGGTCTCGATGCTCAACAAGATGCAAGGGCGCGTGCTCGAAATCGGGGTCGGGACGGGTCTATCGCTGCCGCGCTATAAACCCGGCCTCGAAATTACCGGCATCGACCTCTCGCCGGACATGCTGGCAATAGCGGCGGCGCGCATTGAAAGGCATGCGCTGAGCGCCGTTACGCTGACTGTCATGGACGCGAGCCGGCTTGCGTTCGAGGACGAAAGCTTCGATGCCGTGGCTGCGATGTATGTCATGACCGTTGTGCCGGACCCGGCCGCGGTGATGGCCGAGATACGCCGGGTGTTGCGGCCCGGCGGAACGGCAATCGCCGTCAATCATTTCAGCCGCGAAAAAGGGGTACGCGCGGCGGCGGAACGCGGACTCGCCCGATTCTCGCACCGGCTCGGCTGGCATCCTGTCTTTCCGCTCGGCAATGTTACGCAGGCGCCCGGCTTCCGGCTGGCGGAGACGGCCGATTTGCCGCCCTTCGGTCTGTTTACGCTGCTGCGGCTTGAAAAGCTGCCTTGAGCGTTTTTCGCTTGGTCTCACACCTTTCCTTGACGGCGAAGGCGGGCATTCTTATACCAGTCACACCGATGGCGCATTTGCGCCGCTTCCTTTGTCGAAGCAATGGCGGAGTAGCTCAGCCGGTTAGAGCAGCGGAATCATAATCCGCGTGTCGGGGGTTCGAGTCCCTCCTCCGCTACCAAATTCCCAACAACGCCTTGAATTGCGCCCTTTCTCATCCGGTCCCATGTCGTCTCAATCTCCTTGTTTTTCAGTAGCTTATAGCCTCAGGGATTGGTTCAAATCCTCCTAGCGGTCGTCGCATGCCATCTCACCAAAGCGTTTGCCTTCCCGTGAATCTGACGGTATTTGCGTCGGTATTCTAGCAGCTGACGGTATCGAGGTGACGGTATGCAGCTTTCGGACAAGGCGATCCGGGCCCTAAAACCCAAGGAAAAGCCTTACAAATCCAGTGACGGGCAGGGGCTCTACATCCTCGTGACGGCGCAAGGATCGCGCCTGTGGCGCTTCGATTACCGTTATCAGGGCAAGCGCCTGACCTTGAGTCTTGGGAAATTTCCCGACGTAGGCCTGGCCGATGCAAGACAGCGGCTTTCCGAAGCGCGGCAGCTCCTGGCGCAGGGCAGGGATCCTGCCTCGATCAAGAAATCCGGAAACCTAGCCGCGAACGACAATTTTTCCGCGCTGGCCGACGACTGGCTTGCGAAGCGAAGAAAAGAAGGCCTGGCCGAGACGACCCTCTCGAAATACCGCTGGTTCATAAAGTTCGTCGAGAGCGACCTTGGCAAGCTTCCGGTGAGACAAATCGGCACCGCGGAGGTGCTGAGGGCTCTTCGCCGCGTCGAAGCGCGCGGCAATCATCATTCGGCGAAGCGTTTCCGCGCCAATCTCAGCCGCATCTTCAAATACGGCATCGCCTCAGGCCGTGCCGACCGCGATCCGGCGGCCGACGTCTCCGAAGCTCTTACCTCGGTGCCGATGAAACCGCGAGCCGCGATCACAACGCAAGACGGTCTCGCCAAGCTCTTACGCGCCATTGACGGTTATGAAGGATCGAAAGAGGTAAAACTCGCCCTCCAACTTCTGATCCATGTTTTTTGCCGCCCGGGCGAACTCCGGCGGATGGAGTGGACCGAGATCGATACGGCAAAGAAGCTCTGGCTGATCCCAGGGGAGAAGATGAAAATGCGTCAGCCGCACACCGTTCCCTTAAGCCAACAAACGCTTTCCTTGCTCCAAAGCCTTCGAATCCTCACCGGCGACGGCAAATACGGCTTCCCAAGCGTTC
>JBKQIH010000007.1:0-49119 GCA_052148445.1 Rhodomicrobium sp. | reverse complement strand
GGTGTTATGTCCCGTCTGATTAGCGAGGGCTTGCAAAGGGGCGAGGTATCCAAGGCATCGCAGTCTTGTGCGATTATAATTATGGACGAAAGCGTGAATGAAAGCGTTTCTTCCGGCATGGGTTGGGAAGCGGTTTTTACCGCCGTTACGGCTGGCAGGGGGAGCGTTGTTCAGGGCTTCGGCGAGACGGCGGTTGAAGCGCTCGGCCATGCCGTTGGTTTGGGGCTTGAATGGCCTTGTGAGGCGGTGGCGGATGCCATTGGCCTTGCAGATGCTGTCGAAGGGATGGCGGCCGGTTGGGATATTTTCCTTTTTCCAATTTGCTGCAGCGAAGCGATCGGTGAACTCGGAGCCGTTATCGGTCAGCACCGTATGAATTGGATGTCCGAAGGCATTCAAAAAGCGGCCGAAGCATCCGGCGATGGTTTGGGCGTCGCGCCTTTCGACGATCTCGGCATGGACGAAGCGGGTGGCACGTTCGATGGCAACGAAGACATAAGCCTTTGTTTTGTTCAAGCGCGGCAGATGTTTGAGATCGATGTGAACGAAGCCGAAAGGCTGGGCGTCGAAACGGCCCGGCTTTGCTTGGGCCGGCCGTTCCGGCCGGCTGATGCCGTGGCGCTGGAGGCAGCGATGAATGGAACTGCGGGACAGCTTGGCGTTCACGCAGCGCTGCATGACTTCGGTAAGATCGTCGAGGGGCAAGCCGAGACTGCGTCTGAGTTCGAGGACGAGGTGTTCCTCGATTGGCGTGAGGCTGATGGCGAGCCTTTTTGGCGTGTGCGAGCCGTCTTGGACGGTGGTTCGATTTTTCCAGCGCCGGACGGTTGTCTCGCTGATGCCGAGTTCGAGCGCAAGCGAGGGGACGGAGGCGGAACTTTGCTGGATATAGGCCCTGGTCTTGGGCGTGGTGGCGGCGTTGGCGTGCAATCTCACTTGCATGAGGCAAAGCGCTCCCTCAGGAAAAGGATGCCTCGCTCTACACCGATTCTATCTCGCCAATCATCTGGGACTAAACACCAAGCCGAGCTGGCGGGAAGCAACATCCGCGACCTAAGCCTGGATTGCTTCGCTTCGCTCGCGATGACGCCAGCGGCTGGAGGCAGAGCCAGGGTCAACCCGCGGCGGCCTCAGCCTCCGCCCCGGCAATAGGCGCAGCATCGCGGCCCAAGATCATGTCCGCGGCTTTCTCAGCGATCATGATGGTGGGCGCGTTGGTATTGCCGCTGACCAGCCGCGGCATGATCGAGGCATCCACCACGCGCAAACCCTCCAGCCCGCGCACGCGCAGCGTCGCGTCCACCACAGACATTTCGTCCTGCCCCATCTTGCAGGTTCCAACGGGGTGATAGATCGACTCGCCCGTGGCGCGATGATAATCATCGATCTCCGCATCGGTCTTAACCGCCGGTCCCGGCATGAACTCCTCGCCGCGATAGGGATCGAAGGCCTTTTGCCGGAACACCTCGCGCGCGATTTTGAAACCCTCGCGCAAAGTTCTCAAATCCGGTTCGTTCCGCAGATAGTTCGGCTGAATGGCTGGATGGGCCAGCGGATCGGCGGATTTCAGCGTGATCTCGCCGCGCGCCTCGGGGCGCTGCATGTTGTAGTAGCCCATGAAGCCGTGGCGGTAGATGATTTTGCGGCCATGGTCGGCATACAGCGCCGGCGCGAAGTGATATTCGAGGTCCGGCGCTATCGCTTCGGCATGGCTCTTGAGGAATGCGAGCGACTCCAAACCCATCGTGGCCGCGGGGCCCTTATGCGTGAGCAGGTAATGAACGATGTGGCGAGGCAGCGCGGTTGGCTTGAACACCGAATAAAGCGACACCGGCTCTAGGCAATAATGCTTGACCGCTCCATGAAGGTGGTCCTGGAGGTTCTTGCCTACGCCGGCCAAGTCATGGACTGGCGCGATGCCATGTTCCCGGATTTCATCCGCTGGGCCAATACCGGATAAAAGCAGAAGCTGCGGCGAGTTGATCGAGCCGCCGCACACGATGACCTCGCGCTCCGCACGGATCTCGTGTCTCTGTTTCTTAAGGATATACTCGGCGCCTATCGCCCGGCCGCGCTCCATGAGAATACGCGCGGCTTGAGCCCGGGTGATGACGGTGAGATTGGACCGCTGGAAGGCAGGCTTCAAGTAGCACGCCGCGGCGCTTGCACGCCGGCCGTCCGCCATTGTGCAATCGATGGGACCGAACCCCTCCTGGCTCTCGCCGTTGAAATCGGCGGTGTATGGATGGCCCGCCTGCTTTCCCGCCTCGATCCACGCCACGTTGAGCGGGCCCTCGACGCCCGGTCTCGACACGCGCAACGGTCCGCCGCTCCCATGATGCGCATCCGCGCCTGGCAAGTAGCACTCGGACTTCTTGAAATAAGGAAGTACCCCGTCCCAGGACCAGCCGCGATTGCCAAGCTGGGCCCATAAATCGTAATCGGAGGGAACGCCGCGGATGTAGACCATGGCGTTGACGGAGCTGGAGCCGCCCAGTACCTTGCCGCGCGGCCAAAACAGCCGGCGCCCGTTCAATCCGGCTTGCGGCTCGGTCTGGTAGCCCCAATCCACCAAACCCGTTTTCATGAGGACCGGATAGCCGGCCGGCATGTGGATGAGGAAGTTCTTGTCGGGCGGTCCTGCCTCCAAGAGGGCCACTTTAATGCTGGGATCCGCCGATAACCTGTTTGCGAGCACGCAGCCCGCCGAGCCGCCGCCAACGATAATGTAATCGTAGGTCATGGGAATGGCCTCCCGCCCACTTATTTATCTTAGACCAAGGTGTAGCTTGAGATGGAGGAATTCAATCCCCCCGATGCATGGCGCCCCCAGAGCGACAAATGAGCGCGCGTTACAACAGCTTGATCAGAAACGGAAAGACAGCGGAACGGAAAAGGTGCGAAGTGCCTGGGAATGGTATAGTCTTTTTGGTTAGGCCCGCGCGCGCGGGAGCAAGCAGAATAAAGTGCATTTCGAAACGCTTCTCCAAGGACCCGGGCAAGAGTAAGGCATGATCGACGGCTGGGTCATAATAGCGTTCTCCTTCTTGTACATAGGCGCGTTGTTCGGAATCGCCTATTGGGGTGATCGTGCGGGCGAGAAACAACGCGCGCTAACTGAGCGTCCCTATGTTTATGCGCTCGCACTTGGCGTCTACTGCACATCTTGGACTTTCTTCGGAAGCGTCGGCTCCGCATCGCAGAAAGGGTTAGATTTCATAGCGGTCTATCTAGGACCGATTGCGGCCTTTACTCTGGCTGCGCCCCTATTGCGCCGGATTATACTGCTCTCGAAAACGCAAAATATCACCTCGATTGCCGATTTTATTGCGGCGCGCTATGGCAAGAACCCTGCGGTTGCTGCAATCGTGACTGTTGTGGCGGTGGCGGGGCTCCTGCCCTATATCGCGCTGCAGCTGAAGGCCGTCTCGCAATCGATTGCGCTGCTTCTCAGTAACCCCTCTCCGGGCGCCGGCGCCGTCAAGCTGCTTCCCGGCGTGGACATGGATCTGTTGATCGCGCTTGTCCTGGCGGCGTTCGCGATCCTCTTCGGCGCCCGTCACACCGACGCGACCGAGCATCAGCGCGGGCTTATGCTCGCGGTTGCGGTCGAGTCCATGGTCAAGCTCGCCGCTTTTCTTGCAGTGGGCGGGTTCATCGTCTTTTGGGCCTTCGGCGGTATCGGTCCGCTCATGCATCAAGCCGCGGCCAGGCCTGACATAACGCGCCTATTCGCCAATGGCATTCACGGCGGAACGCTTCTGACCGTGACGTGGCTTAGTTTCGCCTGCATCTTCCTTTTGCCAAGGCAGTTCCACGTCACCTTTGTCGAGAATGTCTCGGAGGGCGAGCTGAAGAAGGCGTTCTGGCTGTTTCCGCTCTACCTGATCGTCATTAACATTTTCGTCGTTCCGGTCGCCATTGCGGGCGTGCTGCGATATTCAGGAACCGATATTCCTCCAGATATGTATTTGCTAGCAATTCCCCTTTACGAGGGGAACCATCTGTTTACTTTCCTGGCTTTCCTCGGAGGGCTGTCGGCAGCCACCGCAATGGTGGTCATGGAGACCGTCGCGCTTTCGATCATGGTCTGCAACGACCTCTTGCTGCCGCTCATTCTCAAGTATCGTACGGCCGGCGCCGAAAGCCGCCAGGACATGAGCCGCCTGCTGTTGAATATCCGCCGGGCCTCGATATTGGCGATTATCGTGCTCGCCTATTTGCTCTACGACAGCATCGAGAAAGTACCCCTCGCCGAGATCGGGCTTCTCTCCTTCGCAGCCATCGCACAATTCGCTCCGGCGTTTTTCATCGGTTTTGTGTGGCGGCGGGCAACTGCGCGCGGGGCGGCGGCTGGTATTCTTGCCGGATTTGCGGTCTGGGCCTTTACGCTGCTGCTGCCGAAATTGGTCGGCGGCTTTCCGTCGGGCGTAGAGTTTCTGAAGAATGGCCCCTTCGGTTTTTCGATTTTCCGGCCCGAAATGATGTTTTATCTTCATTTCGACCATCTGACCCATGGCGTGTTTTGGAGCTTGTTCGCAAACCTTTTTGCGTTGGTCTCTGTATCGCTTCTGCGCCCGCAGGAGCCGATCGAACGATTGCAAACCAACATCTTCATCGAGGATTTGCCCGCGCCCTCCGGAGGCCCCGCGTTCAGGCCCTGGCGCAGGCGCATTCCCATGGACGACCTCATCTCCACCGTGTCGCGCTATTTGGGAGAGGAAAGGACCCAGCGCTCTTTTATCGAATACATGAGCCTCCGGGGCATCGATCCGAAGAGCCACGCATTGGGCGACATGCAGGCGCTCAAATTCACCGAGAACTTGCTTGCAAGCGCGATTGGCGCGCCGTCTTCGCGCCTTGTCATGTCACTGATGCTGAGGCGTCTCAATGTCGGCAGGGAGTCTGCGCTCCGCCTCCTCGACGAAGCCTCGGAGGCCGTCCAATATAATCGCGATCTTCTGCAAACCGCGCTCGACCACGTCGGCCAAGGCATCGCCGTCTTCGACAAGAAGATGCAGCTTATCTGCTGGAACCGGCAGTTCCGCGAAATCCTCGACCTGCCTCAGCAATTCGGCCGCGTCGGGACCCCGCTCGACGAGATCGTCCGTTTCATGGCGCAGCGTGTGCAAGAAAATCCGGCGGCAGTGGAGGAACTCGTCACCGACCGGATCATAAAATACCGGGTAACCATGGAGATCTTCCACGAGCGCTCCATCGAAGGCCGCGTCGTGGAGGTCCGGATCAACGCCATGCCACTCGGCGGCATCGTGGTGACCTACACCGATATCACCGACCGGGAGACCGCGGCCGATGCTCTCGCCAAGGCCAACGAGACCCTCGAACGGCGCGTTCAGGCACGCACTCAAGAGCTTGCCATCGCCAAGGCCAAGGCCGACGAAGCCAATTTGAGCAAGACGCGGTTCCTCGCCGCCGCAAGTCACGATGTCTTGCAGCCGCTCAACGCAGCCCGGCTCTACGCCGCAAGTCTTTTGGAACGCTCGCCTCCGGCCGAAATGGGCAGGCTCGCGCGGAACATCGATGCCTCGCTCGACGGCGTCGAGGAAATATTGAACGCGCTCCTCGATATATCGAGACTCGATAGCGGCGCGATGAAGCCCGATTATTCGGTGTTCCCCATCAAAGAGCTGCTCGAACAGCTCCGCATCGATTTCGAGCCGATTGCGAAAGCGCGAGGCATATCGCTAACCATTGTAGAATCCTTTGCGCTCGTCCGCTCGGACCGGAAACTCCTGCGCAGGATATTGCAAAATCTCGTATCCAACGCGCTGAAATATAACAAGGAAAAGGGCCGCGCCCTGCTTGGCTGCCGCCGGCGGGGTAAAAACCTCTTCATCGAGGTTCACGATTGCGGCCCCGGCATTCCGGAACATCAACGCGAACTGATTTTTAAGGAGTTTCACCGCTTGGACCGGCACAGCCTCGGCGTGCCGGGTCTTGGCCTCGGACTTTCCATCGTCGACCGGATGTGCCGCGTGATGAACCATGAGCTCGCTCTCAAATCGGAGCCGGGCCGGGGCTCGGTATTCTCGGTCGGCTTGCCTCTGGCCCGCTGGTCGGACCAGGAACAGCCGCGCCCCTTTAACATGCGTCCCTTGCCCTACGGCAATTTGCGCGGTGCCATCGTGCTCTGCCTCGACAACGATAGCAGCATCATCGACGGTATGCGCACGCTCCTTTCGAACTGGCATTGCCCCGTCATCACCGCCCTCGACAGCGCCCAAGCCATCGAGCAGTTACAGGCAGCCCAGATCACCCCCGACATAATCGTCTCGGACTATCATTTGGACCGCGAGAACGGGCTCGAAGCCATTCAGGACATCGCTGCCGCGTGCAAAGCCGACATTCCGGCCATCATCGTGACAGCCGATGGCGCCAACGAGGTTCGCCAAGCCGTGCTGGCCGCGGGGTACGCGTTTCTGCAGAAGCCAGTCAAGCCGGCCGCGCTTCGGGCGCTGATCTCGCAAAGGATCATGCAGCGCCGCGCGGCTGAATAGCGCGTTGGCACAGCGGACGCGATTTCGGGAACGCCGTGTTTGCGAGCGAAGTTACCGATGTAACTCTGGACTGCCATGGCGGCAAAGGCCGCCTCGCGATGACGGAGCGCCGCGTGACGCGCATGAATCGTAAGCTTAGGTTTCGTTCAGAAGAGCCGATGCCGCGCCTCGGTCCGTTTGCACGAACCGCCCGTTTCCGAAAGCTCCTGATCGCCAGACGGAAGACGCCCGCTGATGGTATATGCTCCCGTGCCAAGATCGAGCTTCCAATATTGCACAAGCTCCGGCATATCCAGCACGAAGGATACACTATCGGTGGTGATGGCAATGGATTTAAGTTCCAGCCCGGCGGGCGCTTTTCCGTCGATAAGCACGCTTCTCCTGCTAATTTGCAGAGTAAACTGGCCATGGGGATTGCTGCAAGTAAAGAGCTTTTCTTTCGCTTGCGCTTGACCGGCGAAGACGGCCAATACAATCGCCATCGATGGCAAAAGTGCTTTATCCATGTGCAGCTTTCCTGTTCTTGCGTTGCCGGGCACCGGGTTGCGCGCAATGACGCCGGTCGCACTTTACGCCGCCACTAGCCCCTATCCAACGCAATTTGCAGAGCGGATGCACAAAGACCAGCGTGGCGGAGGCGGGAACAATCGCGAGCCCGCGTCCTTCACACCGGGAGGGCTGGCTCCGGCGTGGAGGGTCAGGCGATGAACGTCATAACTACGGGGTGCTGCATCGTAGGCGGCGGTCCGGCCGGTATGATGGCCGGCTATCTGCTCGCCCGCGCCGGCGTCGCGGTGACCGTTCTTGAGAAGCACGCCGATTTCTTGCGCGACTTCCGGGGCGACACCATTCATCCATCGACGCTACAGCTCATGGACGAGCTTGGCCTTTACGGCCGTCTGCTTCAGCTTCCCCACCATAAGGCTTATGCGCTCAAGGGCCGGTTCGGGTCCATGGAGACCGTATTCGCCGATTTCTCGCATCTGCCAACGCGCGCCAAGTTCGTCGCGTTCATGCCGCAATGGGATTTCCTGAATTTCCTTGCGGAGGAGGCGAAAGCCTATCCGTGCTTCACGCTTTTGACGCGGACCGAGGCGGAGGAGCTTATCGTCAAAGACGGTGCAGTCATCGGCGTAATGGCCAAATGGCCCAATGGCCCGCTGCGCATCGTTTCGCAACTCGTTATCGGCTGCGACGGCAGGCACGCCATGACCCGGGCGCGCTCCGGTCTTCCGGCCGAGGACATCGGTGCGCCCATGGACGTTCTGTGGTTTAGGCTTCCGCGCCGCAGCGGGGATCCGGAAGAGCCCGTGGGCAGCTTCGGTGCCGGCCACATCTTCATCATGATCGACCGCGGCGATTATTGGCAGTGCGGCTATGTAATCGCCAAGGACTCGCTCGATCTTGTCCGTCAGCGCGGAATCGAAGCTTTTCAGGACGATCTCGAAAAGCTGGCGCCGTTTCTCAAAGGCCGCTCCAGGGAGGTGACAAGCTTCGACGAGCTGAAGCTCTTGACCGTGGGCGTGGACCGGCTCACGCGCTGGCACCGGCCGGGGCTGCTTTGCATCGGCGATGCCGCGCACACTATGTCGCCCGTCGGAGGTGTCGGCATCAACCTCGCCATCCAGGACGCGGTGGCGGCGGCGAACCTGCTTGCCGGGCCGCTCGCCGCCGGCAGCGTGACAGACGCCGATCTCGCGCGAGTCCAGCAGCGCCGCGAGCCGCCCACGCGGCGGACGCAATGGCTGCAGGTGAGGATTCAAAACAACGTGATCCAAGGCGTGCTCGGCAGCACCGAGGCGATGAAGCCGCCATTCCTGCTGCATCTGATGAAGTGGTTTCCGCAGCTCGCGCGCCTGCCCGCACGCGCGCTCGGCCTCGGCTTTAGGCCCGAACATATAAACCGCCGTATCCTCGCTCGCTAAGCGCTTTCGCATCGGTCAGGCTCCCGAGCTGTTTACGATTGCCGTACAAAACCATGACCTTTCTAATAAAATCGGCGCCGTTCCATTAAGATGACATCATAGCGAAAGCCCTTTGCCAAAGCCTTAAGGCGCGGCCGCAGGATCGCTAACGCATTGTTACGGCTGGAGTCTTTTTCATACCGCACAGCGCGGTGGGCCAGGCCCCATGCGCCGGAAAATGGTTAATTCCGATCTGAAAATATATTTATCGGACTTTTTGAAGCCTCGATTCGTAGGCAAAAATGCAAGAAACCGCGCATTTCTCGCCGGAAACTTAATAGATATCCGCCGCGTTTACCGTGGCGGCATTAAGCATATCGCGGCGCTACCAAAATGACGTTACAGGCCATGGCGCATCCCACGTTGCCCGCGGTTTCCTTCGCCGGCCGCGCCGCGGAAGACCCCGCGCAACTGCTGCCCATTGCCTGAGGCCATGAATTTGCTTGTTCTGGACGCGAGACGAATTCTGGCGCCGTGTCGGCCCTGCCCAAAGCCCCCAAGAAGAAAAACGCCTTCAAAACGGCCATTCCGGCAAGTTCCGCCCCCTCGCGACCCGCCCCAGACTCTTGTTGAGCGTTTTCACGCAGCCTGGGCCCCAAGCCACCTTGTTACGAAGCCGGGTTGCATGCGGCCGCCATACAGCCCTTATTCGGAAACGGCTCCTAAAGATTGAACGCCTAGCCTTTGGCGGACGAAGTCGATGTGACCTCGCAAGTCGTACAGCCGGTCCGAGAAGTAGAGCGGGACACGGATCTTACTGACCGCCCGGTCGATGCGATCGAGTTCGTCCCACTTTTCTGAAAGCTGCTCCGGACTAGGCGCATCTTTGATCGTGTCTTCCAGCGCTTTGAGGTGCCGGTACCAATAAAGCAGCCGGCGGCGAACGCGCCAATTGTAGATGGCGGGAAGAAGGCGGATCAAGGGAACGATGATGCTGAGAAGCGGGATCAGAAGCAGGACCGACCTGCCGGCGTTCTCGCTGGCAACGGCCGCGATCCAGAATGGCAAATGAAGCTGCTTGTTTAGCGGGGCAAGCATGCGCAATAGAACCGGCGGCTCGCCACTCTGGTATACTGCGCGAGCCTCCGAACTTAGTTCGAACTCGGGATCGTTGCCGTTCGGAAATTCGCCCGCCCTATAGAACAGGATTGGCTCGCCCGCCTTGTCGAAACCAGATTTCGGATTTTGAACTACCGCGTGGGTGAGCAAGCTGGTCAAGGAGGAATTGAGATCGGCTCTCACCACCAGAGCGACGGATGTCGAGAGCAGCGTTGTATCGGAGCCCGGAATGTCTGGATCGAACTCGACCGCTCCCTGCCGCAACACGAGCTTGGACAAGGCGGGAAACCTGTTGGTATAGGCGTCCGCCTCAGCGCTGAAGTCCATGAGCCGGATCTGTGAATTGCGAAGCAAAGCCTGAACTTTGCCGGACTCGGGCGGAAGGATTATGAGAGCGGCGTCCGCGTCGCCTTTAAGCAGCGGAGCGGCGTCATCAGCTATGTCTTCGTCGATGAAGGTGGCGTTCTTGCCGGTTACGCCATTCGCTTTGAGAAGATGCAGAATGACCCGGCGCGCGCCGCTAATCTTGGTGCCAACATACAGCTTCTTACCTTTCAACTCCCTGAGACTTTTGAGCGGCTGATCGCTTTTGAGAAACACCCATAAAGGCTCGTAAAACAGCCGGCCGGCCGACCTTAGGTGATCGACCTGGCGCTGGTGCCACATCTGCTGTCTGTCCGTAGCAAGGCGTCCCCGCAAGCTCCCGGAAAAGCCGCCCTTCATGAAGCCGGCTTGAATGTCGGCGTTATTGCCGTCGTACGAACTGAAGTCCGACTTGAATTGCGAAAGCAGGCCCTTGAGAGTGTCGATACCCTCGACGCCAGGGCGCAGTTCGACTTCGACGCCAAATTGCTCAAGCTCCTTTTTGTAGGCGAGGGCCATTTCGTGATAGAGGCCGTTCGCCCCGCCGCTTGCTAGAACGATCTTGCCGGGCGGCCCAGGCTTTGCTGCGGCAATGATGATCCAGGCTGTAACACCGAGAACGGCGAAGAAGAGAAGGGTTTGCATCACCAGTTTACGCATTTATGCCTCAAACCAAAAAAACCGGCTATCCGATACATGGGCGCAAAAAATTGAGGGCGCGTTGGTGGCATTACTATGACGGGCGCAGTCGCGCGGGGCGAGATGCTCTCGTGTCATCGGATCGGCTGTTCAAACTGCGCGCGATGTCAAGTCGGGTGCAAGGGGTGTGGCTGACCGCATGTAGCCACTTTCGGACTTGCCGCTCCCAGCCCGAACCGGCTGAAGCAAGGCTAGTTGAACCTGACTGCATACCGGATCGACTAACGCGTGAAGGCTATCCGAGCCCGATTGGAGCGCGCCGCGATGTCACAACTAGAGATCCTTCCCAAACCCAAGAGTTTGTTGCTTGAGCCTGTCTTGAAAGAGGCCGTCATCGGACGGCGGACGGACGCGCTTTGCAAATTGGCTGAGGAGCCCGTTCAATATTCTTGGCAGGCGTTCGCAATATTTATTTTTTTACTCGCGATGGCTTTTGTTACGGCCGGGCGTGCCTTGGCCCTGGCCTGATCGCCGTCCCAGCTGTGCGCGATGAGCCGCCCTGCCGATGTATTTCGGGCGAATCTGCAACGGATGGCACGCCCCGGAAAATCTCCATCCTCCGGCTGCGGCGATCTGCGCCACCGGTCCATCTTGTGCGCGGCCATACATTCCCCCATTTTTCCGCCGATTAGCAAACCGATGGGGACATGCCATGCCAATCTACGGCTATGAATGCAAGGAGTGCGGCCACCAGTTCGAGAAGCTGGTTCGCGCCTCCGACAAAGCGCCTTCCTGCCCGTCCTGCGCAAGCGAGGATCTCACCCGCCAGCTTTCGCTGATCGCTTCGCCGGCCAAGGGAGGCAGCGACGCACCTGTGTGCGGAGCCGGCGGCGGTGGCGGCTGCGGCCCGGGCGGGTGCCCGTTCAACTAAGAGTGCTTCCGGAAAAGTGTGAAGCGGTTTTCCGATAAGAAGCACGGAAAAACAAAAAACTAGAGCCCGCTTTTGATTCCATCGAAAGCGGATAAGCTCTGGCTTGAGGCAGCTTCGCGCACGGTGCTGTTGCCTCCATGGCAAGCCTGCCCCATTGTTTTCATTCTGCAACATGCGCCGCTGGAGTCCAAGCCCGCCTACGCGAAGCAGCCGCCAGATGACGCTTGCGACCGGACCGCCACGGACGCAGGTGGAAAAACTTCCAGGCGAATTGCCTAAATCTTAAGGAGAAATCCCAAAGCGCCGGATTGGGGCGGACGTTCGCGATTGAGTATCTGGTGGAGAGGGTTGGATTCGAACCAACGTAGGCTTAGCCAACGGATTTACAGTCCGTCCCCTTTAGCCACTCGGGCACCTCTCCAGGCAGGAAAGCGCGGAATCGCGAGCGAGATGTTTAGCCGCTAACGGCCACGCTGTCACGCTCAAATCCGCTTGGCGCCATTCCTATCAAGATACGGCGCGCGTTGCAATAGTTTGAGCGCCTTTCGAGCGCGCCGCGGCGATCAGTGCCTGGCCCAGGCTAACGCCGCCGTCGTTTGCCGGAAATGAAGCGGGCGCCATCGCTTTGAGGTTCATCTGGGCAAGCCGCGCGCTCACCCCTTCGAGCAGAATCTTGTTCTGAAACACCCCGCCCGTGAGAACGGCCGCTTCGCAGCCATGGGCCCCCGCGAGGCCTTGTGCCGTGCTCGCCACGATCTCGATCACGCCGCGATGAAACCGCGCTGCGATGAGCGCGCGATCGGCGCCGGCGGCGAGGTCTTTCAATATGCCAAGCCAAAGCGGGGCCCAATCGATCCGCGTGGGTGTGTCCGGCAGAAAAGCCGCGTCATAGCCATCCCCGGCCTCTTCCATCGCGCTTTCCGCCAGAGCCTCCAACTCAATCGCGGCCTGGCCCTCATAAAACGCGGCGTCGAAGCAGATGCCAAGCGCCGCCGCAACCGCATCGAAAAGCCGGCCGGCCGAGGAGCAGAGCGGCGAATTGATACCGCTCTCCATCATGCGGAGGCATGTGTCGAGAGGCTTTTGCGCCAAGCGCTGCACGGTCTCAAGGCCGGGGTAGCTGGCCTGGACTGTCTCCCACCCCAGGAAGGTGTGAAAATGGGCGAGCGTATTGCGCCAGGGCTCGCGCATGGCTTTGGCGCCGCCAAGCAGAGGCGCGGGCGCGAAATGGGCGAGGCGGCGGAAGCTGCGGTAATCCGCCAGCAAAAACTCGCCGCCCCAAAGTTCTCCGTCTTCGCCGAGGCCCAAGCCATCGAGCGCTATGCCCAGCACCGGCCGGGCAGAAAGAGGAACGCCGTGCTCGCCGAGCGCCGCCGCGATATGGGCATGATGATGCTGCACGGTCATCGCTTCAATTCCGGCGTCTTCGGCGAGCGTCATGCCCCATTTCGTGGAGATGTATTCGGGATGCGCGTCCACCGCGATCAGCCGCGGCTCGAAGCGGAAAAGGTCCCTGTAAAGCTGCAAATTGCGCCGGTAATCCGAATGCGCCGCCACTTCCTCCAGGTCGCCCATGTGCTGGGAAACGATGGCTTGCCCGTCCTTCAATAGGCAAAACGTGGATTTCAGCTCGGCGCCCATGGCGAGCACGGCTGGCGCATCCTCGAAACCGGGCGGCAGCGGCAGCGGCGCGGGCGCGTAGCCGCGTGCCCGGCGCAGCATGCGCGGCGTCCCCGCCATCACGCGCGCCACGCTGTCGTCGAGGCGGTTTACGATGTCGCGGTCATGCATCAGGAAATAATCGGCGATGCCGGAAAGCCGCTCGCGAGCTTCTTCGTTATCGATGCATTGCGGCTCGTCGCTGCGATTGCCCGAGGTCAGCACAATCGGCCGCTCGAAGTTCTCCATCAAAAGGCGATGGAGCGGCGTGTAGGGCAGCATGAAGCCGAGTGTGGATTGGCCGGGCGCGATGCCGGGCGCAAGCGGAACGGCCGCTTCAGGCTTCGATTTTAGGATCGCGATGGGCGCGGCCACGCCGGTTAGCAGCTTGCCTTCGGCGTCGCCCAGCTCCGCATAGTCCGCAACGGCCGTCAAATCGCGCGCCATCAGCGCGAAGGGCTTGCCGAAGCGTGCCTTGCGCTGGCGCAAGCCTGCAACCGCATCGGCATTGCAAGCGTCGCACGCAAGATGAAAGCCGCCGATGCCTTTGATAGCGACGATTTCCCCGGCGGCAATGAGGGCAGCAGCGGCTTCTACCGCATCGCGATGGGCGGAAATGTCCGCGAGCGCGCCGCCGGCCGCTTCCAGCCAAACCTTTGGGCCGCATTCGGGGCAGGCATTGGGCTGCGCGTGAAAGCGCCGGTCGGCAGGGTCGCGATATTCGGCGAGGCAGGCGGGACACATGGAGAACTTCGCCATGCTGGTCGCGGCGCGGTCGTAGGGGATCGCGCGCACAATGGACAGCCGCGGCCCGCAATGGGTGCAGTTAGCGAAGGGATAACGGTAGCGCCGGTTTGCGGGGTCGCCAATATCGGCGAGGCAGGCCGGGCAAGTGGCGGCGTCGGCTGCGATGCCGGTGCGCACCTCGCCCTTCTGGCTCTCGACAATACGGAAGCCGGTAATGTCCCCGCGGGCTTCGAGCGGCGCGCACTCGACACTGTCGATGCGGGCCAGTGGCGGCGCTTCGGCGGATAGCGCAAGCTCGAATTCAACGAGGGCCGGGGCCGGTCCCCACGCATGGATGAGGACGCCCTCCCCGTCGTTCATCACCTCGCCCGCAAGACCGAGCCGATGGGCGAGCCGCCAGACCGTGGGCCGGAAGCCTACGCCCTGCACCAACCCGCGCACGCGGATGGAAATGCCCGGCGGGCTGGCGTTCTCTCCATCGCTCACAAGCTAAACTCGCGCGTCCAGGCCCTCATGGCCGGTCATGGCGAGCGACCGCGCCATGCGGATGAAGCTCGCCCAAGCCTCCATGCCTTCGCCGGTGCGCGCCGACACTTTCAAGACCTTGATGCCGGGGTTCACTTTGCGCGCATTGACCACGAGAGCGTTCACATCGAAATCGATATGCGGCAGGAGATCGGCCTTCGAGATCACCATGAGGTGAGAACTCGCGAACATATCGGGATATTTGAGCGGCTTGTCCTCGCCCTCGGTCACCGACAGCACAACCACGCGGTGAGCTTCGCCAAGGTCGAACAGCGCGGGGCAAACGAGGTTTCCGACATTTTCGATGAACAGCACCGAGCCCGGCGCAGGCCGCAAATGTTCGGCGGCATGGCCCACCATATGCGCGTCGAGATGGCAGCCTTTGCCGGTGTTGATCTGAATGGCGGCAGCACCTGTCGCGCGAATGCGGTCGGCGTCGTTCGAAGTCTGCTGGTCCCCCTCGATCACGGCAAGCGGAAGCTCGCTCTTCAAATGCTCGATGGTCTTTACGAGAAGAGAGGTTTTTCCCGAGCCGGGGCTGGAGACAAGGTTGAGGGCCAGAATGCCCGCAGCGTTGAAGCGCGCGCGGTTGGCCGCTGCGTAAGCGTTGTTCTTGCCGAGAATGTCTTGCTCGATCTGCACCATGCGGGACTGGCCGGCTTCACGCCCATGATCGTGAACGTGGTCATGATGGTGATCGTGGCCGTGATCGCCGTGTTCGTGACGATGCTCATGTCCTTGATCGTGGTCATGATCGTGGTGGTGGTCATGCCCGTGATCGTGAGCATGATCCTCATCGTGGCGATGGCTGTGCTTATGAGCCAGCCCGGCTCCGTTGCCGCCGCCGGACTCGATGCGCACCTCGCCCTTCCCGCATCCACAAACAGCGCACATCAGTCGACCTCCATCTGCTTAATTTTCAGCTCATCGCCACCCGTGATCTGCATCTGGTGGCTTCCGCAGCCGGGACAGCTATCGAAACGGTTTGCCACGGCCACGCTTTTTGCGCAGGACATGCACCAAGCGGTTGCCGGGGTGTGGATAATCTCGAGGCGCGCGTTTTCCGCTAGCGTCCCGCGCGACACCGCGTCGAAGCAAAAAATCATCGCCTCGGGCTCGATGGCCGCCAGCGGGCCGATTTCTAGCCATACCGCCTTGACGCGCGTGTAGGAATGAACCGCGGCCTGCTCCTCTAACATTTGCACGACGCTTTGGCAGATCGACATTTCGTGCATTAGGACAGTCTCAGGTCGTAGCCGACGCAAGGGTCGACAGCCGTTATGAAAAGCCGCGCAAGCGCCTCGCGCTGGGCAGGCGCCGCTAGCGCAACGCCGGCCAGACCGCGCGCCGCCGCGCCTTCGGGATGGAAATTCCACTCCGTGGGTGCGAGAATGCAATAGCGCCGGACGAGCCCCTCCGCAATGTCCACGGCGTGGACGAGGCGTCCCCGCGCGGCCTCTGCGATCCCGAGGCCAGTGCCGCTATCGCGCTGCGCGGCTGCCGCCGCCCCGCTTTGCCCTGCCTCCGTAAGCGAGGCCGCGAGCGAACGCATCCGCCCTGGAATTTCCGCAAGTTCGAGGAGACAAGCCGCGAGCCGCGCCAATAGGCCATACCCGTAGCGGTCTTTCACGGATGCGATCAGCGGATGGCCAATCAGTCTTGAGAGCGGCGTCGTCTCGCGGGGTTTTCCGTCCCATTCCGGCCGGGCGGTAAAGGAAGATGCATGCGCCCCTAGCAGTGTCGCTTGTAGCTGTTCCTGCTCCATCGGCGGAAGGGGCGCGACGTCCGTTCCGCCAGCGTCCGCCATTCCGGTTTGGACGAGGTATTCTATCACGGTCTGCGCAAGCGTTTCGTTCCGCCGCGCCCAGAAAGAGAGGTCTTCAGTGTCCCGGCGCGCCAGCCATTCCCCCGGTAGCTCACCGAAGACGGCTTCGCCAAGCAGCGCGTTGAGCTCGGCGATTGCGTGTCCCAGCCCAGCGGTGTCGATTGCGCCGCTTTCTCCGGCGCGCTTGGTGCCGCCCGCGCCGAGGCACCGGGCGATTTCGCGATCGATCGTGAGCAGCCGCTTGATAGAGGACGAAGCCATCGCCGGTTCCGGCGCCCTGAGGCACCGTGGCCAAGTGTAAAGCACTTGCAAAGCGTGCTCGCGTGCGGTTTCCGCCAAGGTCAGCAGCGCGCGCACCGCCTTTGTGCGCGCGCCGGCATCGATCCCAAGCGCGCTTTCCATGGCCTCCTCGCAGGCGGCGGATTGTGCCGCGCGGCAAACCGAGAACACGAGAGGGACGAGGTTCGCAACTTCGGCCGCTGTTCGCCCTGCAAACCGGCTCGATATCGCCAAGGGCCGCATGTTCTCGATCATGGCGGCTCCTTTACCGCCATTGGAGGAGAGTTGGATCCGGATAAGTCCTTCGGGCGGAATAGTCACTGCTGCTGCCCTCCGGCCTCGCCGGAACCGCCCATCGAAGAGGGCGGCAGCTCCAACTGTCTTGAAGTCAGATCGGCGAAGAGGTGATCGACATCGGTCTCGCCCTGCATGACGAGGGTGAGTGCGTGCAAGGCATCGGCAATCTTCGCCGCATACTCGGCAGTGACCACCTCGCGCGCGGTGTTGAGTACGCTCAGCACCCAGGTGCCCGCGGGCTGCTCGCCGACGAGCGCCATATCGATCTCGCGCATAACCCCTTGAGACCGGCAGAGCGCGTACCGGGAGCGCGGCTCGACAACCTCCATAGGAAACCCGATGCACATCTTAAGCGCCACTTTCTATCCGCTGGGATGAGCTAGATACTCAGCACCAGCAGCGCCGCTCCGGCAGGTTCAACATGTCCTGCACTTAGCGTCGCACGGCAACGCCTTCGCGGCAAGTTTTCCGCGTATGAACCCGCTGAAGGTGTAATACTGAGGGCGTTATGGCGTCGTTCCGCCTCCGGTGCCGCGCATATTTTTCGCGTTGCCGCCTGTCCGCATGGACGGCAGCTGCTGCCCCGCGGATGCTGTCTGAGGATATGGGGGCGGCGGCCGCAGTGCGGTTCCCGGTGCGGCCGCTTCGAAGAGATGCCGTTTAGCGGCCGGCGATGGCGAGGTCGCGCAGGACGTTCGTCTCAAGCTGCATCTCGCTCAGCCTTGCCTTCAAGACGTCGCCGATGCTGATAACGCCCACGAGCCGGCCGCCGTCTTTCACGGGAAGATGACGGATACGCCGCGTGATCATGGTCTTGGCGACGTCGGCAACTCCATCCTCAAGCGAGCAGGTAATGACGGTTTTCGTCATCAACTCGGAAACGCGCGTCCGGTGCAAGTCCGCACCTAGAGCGGGAAGAGCGTAAGTGATATCGCGTTCGGAGATAATGCCGTCCAGCGAACTCCCATCCTGACTGACAATCATGGCGCCGATGCCGGACTCCCGGAGACGCTGCGCCAGCGTGCCGACGTTATCGCCCGGCTTAACGGTCATGATTTCCGAGCCTTTGCCCTTCAGAATGTCTGCTACTTTCATCGTGATCCCTCCTAGAGTGGTTCGCTGCTGGCGTATTCTTATATATGAATATATGATAAACGATGCACCTCATTGAGACCAGGAAAAAGAAATGGGCTCTCAACCACGCGCGGCAATTTGTAGCGCTTGCAGGAAGCAAAGGCCCGAACTTTACGTTCGCAGAATGTACCAATAAGCCGGTGCGTTGAACAATCCTATACAAAACCGCCGCTTTTCATAGTGCGCGGTCTTCAAAGCGGCGTGAAACCGGCACTTATATGCGCGACCGAATGGGATCGGGCAAGGCTCGCGAAGTAAAGTTTGCGGCCGGCCACGAAACCAAAATCCCAGAGGGAGCAAATTATGAAAAAACTCAATCAGATCGCCGTGCTTGCCGCCGCCGCTTTGCTGGGGGCTGTCCTCGCGGGACCGGTGTTTGCGCAGGAGGAGCCAGGCCATCCGCGCGTCAACGAAGTCCAGGGCCGGATCGATAACCAGGAAAGGCGCGTCGATCAGGGCATCAACAAAGGGCAGCTCACACCTGGCCAAGCCGCGCGCGACACGCGCCGCGATGCGCGCGTCGAACGCCAGATGAAGCGCGACGAAGCAAAACACGGCGGGCATATCACGAAGCGGGAGCAGGCGAAGCTGAACCGCGAACTCAATCACAATAGCCGCGACATTCACCGCCAGCGCAATAAATAGGGCCGGCACGCCAACGGACGGCGGAGCCGGTCACGAGCCTCCGCCGCCGAAGCTAGTTTGCCGTCGAAGGACGTCTTCAGGCCCTGGAGCAGGTCCTCAGTCCGACGATGCTGTAAGCTGGGCAGTAGCCCACCAAAGCCGTGAGAACCGGTACGACGCCGATCCATCCCCACCAAGCGCCTTGGACGTAGACGCCCCAATAGAGAAGCGCAGCGCCCACAATAATGCGTAGAATACGATCGATCGTTCCGACATTCACGCTCATATGATTCTCCCAATGTTCGATAATGGGAGGTTAACGCGGATGCGGCAAACCGTCTGTAACTTAGTCACCGAGGCTACGAAAAGATTAGCTTGCCCGGACAAGGTCTTGAAGCGCGCCATCCTGCACGATGGAGATGACGCCGCGCCCGCTCTTGAGCCAGCCGCGCCGCTGAAACTCGTTCAACTGGCGGCTGACCACCTCGCGTGCGGTTCCAAGTTCCACCGCGAGCTGCTGGTGGGTCGCTTCGATGTCGCCTTTGGCGTTTTTGAGCTGCAACAGCTTCTGCGCCAGCCTGACATCCATGCGCGCAAAGGCAATCTCGTCGATAACGCGGAAGAGATCGGTAATCCGCGCGCTGAACGCGTTGAACACGAAGCGGCGGAACACGGAAGAACTCGCGATCAGATCGTCGAAGGTCGCACGCGGGATCGCAACGGCTTCGATAGGGGTCTCCGCGATGCCCTCGCCTTGATAATGGTCGTGGCCCATGAGACAGGCCGTGGTGAGCGCGCAGCTTTCTCCGGCGGCGACACGGTAAAGGATGATTTCACGGCCGTTTTCGGAGACCTGCTGCACGCGGATCGAGCCTTCCAGCAGAAGCAGGAAATTGGCGGGCGACTGGCCCGAGCCGAAAATGCGCGTGCCTTCGGGCAGGGCGACGATGCGGCTCTCCGCCTCCAAACGCTGCCGCACCTCATGCGGTAGCCGGCCAAGTGCCGGAAAACGATCGATCCATGTGCCGTTCATAGTTTTCGCTCAAGGTGAAAGGCGTGCATGTTCATATCGATTATCATCTTTTCCGGCTTCTGCACACGTCAAGACAGCAAATAAGCGTTCTGCCTCTATATGGTTGTGCGCCTCTTGGTTTTGCGAGCCTTCGCGCTTATCATGGAAATATGAGAACTGCCGCCCAACCCTCGATTACAGTGGATGAGTTCCTAGCCTAGTCCGAGGGACAGCCGTGGAGGGTTCGGAGCGCCCGCGAACATAGAGGATTCAGTTCGCGATGGTGAGTGGCGCCCTCGCGTGGAGTGGGAAGGTAATGGTACCCTCGTTATAACTTTTAATTACGTTTGCTCCATCGATCCAAGCTTGACGGCCGAAACTGTGAAAAGTAATCCCATATTCACCCAGTGGGTTTCAGATAATGCGGAAAGACGCCGAAGCAATGAGCGCGATAACACTGGTCCTGGGCGGCGCGCGGTCGGGCAAGAGCGCTTACGCCGAGCGGCTGATCGCCGGGTTGCCGCCGCCGTGGGTCTATTGTGCGACGGCGCAGCCGCTCGATGCGGAGATGCGCGAGCGGATTGCGCAGCATCAATCGCGGCGCGCTGAAGGCTGGACCACGGTTGAGACGCCGCTCGCCCTGGCAGAGGTGATTGCTATCGGAACCCGCCCCATCCTTGTGGATTGCCTCACGCTTTGGCTGACCAATATCATGCTGGCCGGAAAGGACGCCGATTCGGAGACCGCGAAGCTGCTCGCCGCCTCGAAGGCTTCGCAAGCGCCCATTGTGTTTGTCTCGAACGAGGTGGGCCTCGGCATCGTGCCCGATAATGCGCTCGCCAGGGAATTCCGGGACCGCGCGGGGCGTCTCAATCAGGCCGTGGCCGCCATCGCGAACCGGGTGGTGTTCATGGCAGCCGGCCTGCCCATGGTGCTGAAAGATGAGTGATCCCGCAGATCCGTTGTACGAAAACTTGCGCCACAAGGCGAAGATGGAAAAGCGCAAAGCCGTGCAAGATGCGGAGGTTGCATCGAAGACTGCCGGCGGCGGCGTGCTGATCGTGCATACCGGGCCCGGCAAGGGCAAATCCACCGCCGCGTTCGGGCTCGCGCTGCGTGCGCTCGGCCATGGCTGGCGGGTCGGCGTGGTGCAGTTCATCAAGGGCGCATGGGAGACGGGCGAGCGGAACGCCTTCCGGCGTTTCGGCGATCAGGTCTCATGGCACACGCTCGGCGAGGGCTTCACCTGGGAAACGCAGGACAAGGCCCGCGATATCGCGGCGGCGGAGGCAGCTTGGGCGAAGGCGCGCGTGCTGATGGCCGATCCGCACATCCGGCTCTTGATCTTGGACGAGCTGAACATCGCGTTGCGCTACGATTATTTGCCGCTTGCGGACGTGATTGAGGTGCTGAAGGCCCGCCGGCCGGACTTAACCGTGGCCGTGACCGGCCGCAACGCCAAGCCGGAGCTGATCGCTGCCGCCGATTGCGTGACGGAGATGGGCGCGGTGAAACATCACTTCGCGGCGGGCTTCAAGGCCCAGGCGGGCGTTGAGTTTTAGAGCCCGCTTTCGATGGAATCAAAAGCGGGCTCTAAGTTTTTGTTTTCTCGTGCTTCTTACCGGAAAACCGCTTCACACTTTTCCGGAAGCACCCTAGGAGAATGAGCGGCATGACGGCGCCCGGCCCCAGATTGGTGGCCTTCGAAATTTTTGGAACGCTTTTTTATATTGGGCTCGCCATCCTCGGCTCAGGCGGCTTCAGGGCCTTTTTCTCTCATCCCGCCTTGATCGCGGTCACGATCACGCTCTTCGCACTATTGGCAGCCGCGTTCCTGACGGCAGGAAATCTCAGCGCCGGCGAGCGTGAGGACCGCTCCAACCGCTGGGTGTTTTCCGCCTTCGGCGTGCTTGGGCTTTTGAGCGCGTATGTGCCGGCCTACACGGACCGGATCGGCTTCTGGACGCTGGACGGCGAAACCGTCCGCTGGATTGGCGCTGTTCTCTTCGCTGGGGGCGGCGTGCTGCGCATCTGGCCGGTGTTCGTGCTCGGCCGCCGGTTCAGCGGGCTCGTCGCCATCCAGCCGGGACATGCGCTGGTGACGGGCGGGGTCTATGGCGCCGTCCGCCATCCGAGCTATCTGGGGCTACTTATCAACGCTACCGGATGGGCGCTCGCCTTCCGCTCGGGAGTTGGCTTGCTGCTGACCGCGTTTCTCTTGCTGCCGCTCCTCGCCCGCATCCGCGCCGAGGAAGCGCTGCTGAAATCGCACTTCGGTGCCGAGTACGAGGCCTATCGCCGCCGCACGTGGCGGCTCATTCCCGGGGTGTTTTGACACCCGCCCCACGGCGAAAGATGCTGAACTGAAATTGCTGGACTTTCCCCGATGGCGTGAGGTGGCTGTGGCTGCGGGTCTCCAAGAGTTCGAAAGACGGCCCGAGCGCCCCGGCAAGAGATTTTGCATCATAGCGGACAATCGGGAGCCCGCTACATTTCCCGGGTCCATCGAGCGCGAAGGTTCCGACGATCGCGTAGCCGGCTGGCTTCAGGGCGGCCAGAAGCTTTTCGCGATACCGCGCGCGGTCTTCCGGCTCTGTGAGAAAATGGAACGCGGCCCGGTCGTGCCAAAGGCTGTAGGTGCGCGAAGGCTGCCAGCGCGTCACGTCCGCGGCGATCCAAGTAATGAGCGAAGCTCTTGGGCCCAGGCGGGCTTTCGCGCGCGCTAACGCGTTCTCCGACAGATCGAGAACCGTCACATCGTTGAAACCGCGGCCGAGGAGCGCATCGGCCAGCCGCGAAGCGCCGCCGCCGATGTCGATCACAGCATCGCCTGGGGCGACCCGGCAGGCTTCTATCAGCGCTAGCGATACGGCCGGGCTTTCTTCGAACCAGCTAACCTCATCCTCGGTTTTGGCTGCATAGACTTGCTCCCAATGCGCTTGGCGTTCCTCTGTCATGGCAGTGCTCGCTTTAGGTCTTTGCAGCCTTTACATAATGCTTTTCGCGTAAAGGTCCGTTCGCCGGTCGCGGAAAAAACCCCATTCGGCACGGTAGCGCTCGATTTCGCCCAAATCGAAGGCCTGGACCAGCACGCCCTCGGCATCCTCGCCGAAGCTTTGCACCAACTCGCCGCGATGATCGGCGATGAAGCTGTGGCCGTAGAAGCGCTGCACCGCGTCCGCGTTCTCCTCGGCGCCGATGCGGTTCGCGGCCACAATGGGCACCGCGTTCGAAACGGCGTGGCCCTGCATCGCGCGTTGCCATTGTTTGTGCGTGTCGAGCGCGGCGTCGTAAGGCTCCGAGCCGATGGCCGTTGGATAGAACAGCACCTCCGCGCCGGCGAGCACCATCGCGCGGGCCGCCTCGGGAAACCATTGGTCCCAGCAAATGCCGGCGCCGATGGTGCCATAGCGCGTTTTCCAGGTCTTGAAGCCAGTGTTGCCTGGCCGGAAGTAATATTTCTCCTGATATCCCGGTCCGTCGGGAATATGGCTCTTACGATAAAGCCCGAGGATCTCGCCATCGGCATCGGCAATCGCCACGCTGTTGTAATAGTGCGGGCCGTCTTTCTCAAAAAAGGAGATCGGGATCACAACGCGAAGCTCGCGCGCCAACTCTTTCAGCGCGAGCACGCAAGGATGCATCTGCGCAGGGTGCGCTGTCTCGAACCATTTCGGGTCCTGCTGCGTGCAAAAATAGATGCCTTGGAACAGCTCGGACGGCAGGATCACTTGCGCGCCCTGCCGGGCGGCCTCGCGAATAAATCCGGCGGTCTTGGCAATATTTTCAGCCATGTCCCTGGTGTAGGAGGTTTGAATGGCTGCGACAATTATGGTGCGCCCAGTCATGGGAGCGGCTCCTGTTGCGTGATGCAATGGAACGATCCGCCGCCGATGTCGCCATAGCCGAGCACGCCCTGCGACGGCAGGCCGATGACCTTGCGTTTCGGAAACAGCTCCCGGAGCATTCCCAATGCCGCATCCTGCGAGCGCGTCCCGTAAACGGGCACGGCCACGACGCCGTTCGCGACGATGAAATTCATGTGCGACGCGGGGGACGTTTCGCCAAGGACGTTGCGGTAGTGTCCCACGCCCGGAATGCGAATGACTTCCAGCCGCCGGCCGCGCGCATCGCTCGCCTCTTCCAAGCTGCGGGCGATGGCGTTCAGGACTTCCGCGTTTTGGTCGTCATCGCCGGCCGGAGCCTGGCAAACCACGAGGCCCGGCGCCACAAAACGGGCGAGATTGTCGATGTGGCCGTCGGTGTGGTCGTTCTTGAGCCCTTCATCGATCCAGATGACTTTCTTCGCGCCAAGGCCTTCGGAAAGAGCGGCCTCCGCCTCCTCTTTCGTCCAGCCATTGCGATTCGGGTTAAGCAGCGTCTGGCGCGTGGTGAGAATGGTGCCCCCGCCATCGTGCTCAATCGCGCCGCCTTCCAGCACAAAATCGAAGCGCCGCACCGGCACGTCCGCGAACCGCGCGATATCGTCACCCACGGTCGCGTCGTCCGGCAGGTCGAATTTGCCGCCCCACGCGTTGGTCTTGAAGCGCAAGGCCAGTGCCCGGCCGCCAGCGCGAGCGAAGATCGGGCCTGTATCCCTGAGCCAGATATCGCCGTATTTCGCCTGGAAAAACTCGGCCGCGCCGCCGAGCTTTTTGCGCGCGGACGCCTCGGCCTCCGCGCCGTTCACCAGCAGCCGCAGAAGCCCAAAATCCGCAAGCGCGCGGACCAGCGCCGCCACGTCGCGGCGCGCTGGCTCCACGTCGCCGTTCCATTGCTCCGGATCGGCGGGCCAGGCCGTCCACACGGCCTTCTGCGGTGCCCATTCGGGCGGGATTTCTATCGCTTCGTTCACCTTCGTCCCCGGATGCAGAAGTTCTCTGGTCTTTGCGTGCCGGACGAGATCTTCAGCTAAAAAGCCTGTCCCATGACCGGCGCGGGCGATTTTTCCAAAAGCCCTGATGATAAGCGTCGCTGACGACCAGCGGGATGACACTGCTGGCTTCGGCAAAGACCATCTGCTCGGCTGCGATATCCACCTTACCCCAGGAACAGGCTTCCTTGAGCGTCGAACTGCTGCAAGCGCCGTCGCGCGTATCGGCTACCGTCACCTGAACGGCATATTGGTGCATCGCAACCTCATGGCCAAGCATCTCGGCGCATATCACGGTATCCTGCGCGAAATTCTTGGGTACCCCGCCGCCGATCATCAGAAGACCCGTCGTGCCCGCCTTGATCTTGATATCCGTCAGTTCGCGGAAATCCTTGATCGAATCGAGCGTCATGTGGCGATCCGGGTTTTGGGCCTGATGCATGACAAGACCGAACCCGGCGCTTGAATCCGTAAACGCCGGACAGAAAATCGGCACCTGATGATCGAATGCCTTTTCGACCAGGGAGCCCGGCTTCTTCGCGTTGGTTTTGAGATAGCGGCCCATTTCCCTGATGAACTCGCGGCTGGAATAGGGGCGCGGCTCAAGGCCATTGGCGATCTCGCAAAAGACGTGATCGCAGGATTGCAGCTCTTCCTCGTCGATATAGGTGTCGTAGATACGGTCGATGTAGAGATCGCGCAACTCGCGGTCGTTGGTTTGCGGGCTCCCCTGATAATGCCGGAATCCGAGCGCCTCGAAGAAGTCCATATCGCAGATGCTGGCGCCGGTGGCCACAACGGCATCGACCATGTTGTACTCGATCAAGTCGCGGTAAACATGCATGCACCCGCCGGCCGAAGTCGACCCCGCCAGCGTCAGAATAATACTGCACGATGGGTCGCGCAGCATATCGTTGAAAATCCCCGCTGCCCGGGCGAGATCGCGCGACGTGAAGGACATTTTGTCCATCGCCGCGATGATCGGACGCGCATCGAAACTTGCCACGTCGATGTGCTCGACGGGCCTGGACAGCAACTCGGCTTTGTTGCGGGCTTTATCGTCAGCGACAGGAATATTTGTCACCATGAACCTCCTGAATTTGACCGCGCCGGGCGGCCGTCGAGTTGCAGCAAACGTGCGCACAATCGCCCCCCCGCACGAAGGCCCGGCGTTTTCATTCGCCATCTCATTCCTGCGTCAGTTGGGTTTGCGCCGGCGCGCTCCACGGGTCAAATAATGCAAAGGGACAGGAACGCAAACTGAAATGTCCGCTATCCGACTCTTCCGTCGCGTCGCCGCGCGCCGCCGAGCCGAGCAGCGATAGGCTCACGACGCCAAGCGCTCTGAGTTCGGCTTCCCGGTCTCGCAAGGTTGCGACGATTGCGTTTCGATCCATGAGAGTAAATGGCGTGGAGAATTGGGCGCGCCCGCTGTACCCCCAACTCCGGAAATTGCCTTGAACAAAGTAGCCAAGGAATTTCACCCCGAGCGCCTCACAAATCGATCTTACAGCAGCCCCGTGCCGTTCATGTTGCAGCTCATTTTTCGCCTTACGTTGTAGCAAGCTATTGCTACGTTGCGATAGCGCGGAAGCACGAACATCGCTATTAGCACAAAAATGACGAGGGCGAGAAGAAACGCACGCTCGGCTATGGAAAAGCTCTGAAACCAAGTGTAGCGCCTGAAAGTGACGTTGTCGAATGAGGCTTCGCCGGGAAAAATGAAACCAGAGAAATCTATAGCCTTCCGCTCCCGGCCTGCCGCTGTCTTCTCTCACCGGCCGCAACCTTGCTAGCGTGACAATCGCGTTCAGCCTCGGTAATCCCGGCCGATGGCGTGGAAAGTGGCCTATGTGCCGGATTCGATCATGGCCATCCCGGCGTCCGAGAACCCAAAATGGTGACCGATCTCGTGGATCAGCACGTGGCGGATCACGCGGTCCACCGGCTCGCCGTTCCGGTTGGCGTAACTAAGGATGGGGATACGGTAGAGAAAAATCCTGTCCGGAAGGCTTGCGGGGTCCCACACGCTTTTGAACGGCAGTCCCACGCCGTGATAGAGCCCGAGTAGATCGTACGGATTGTGGATGTGCAGGGCCAGAAGCGTCTCCGCATCGGCGAAATCGGCCACACGGACCGTCACATTGCCCAGCACCGCGCGGAACTGCTCAGGCAGGCCGTCCCAAATTGCCTGGGCGGCCACCTCGAAATCTTCGTGCGTCCCCAGCTGAGCTGAAGGCATAAGCAGCCTCCTTTCCGAACCGTCAATGCTGGCACATCCGGAATCTGGGCTCGTTTCCTGCAAAACCCAATAGTCCGGGCGCGGCTTTGCCGGCGGTAATCCTTCAACGCCGAAATTTTTTGGAGCTGCATGAACCGTGCGAGCGAGGCCCGCGACAAATATGCAGCGCACTGAACGAGCCAGAAACGTGGAGGCCTGCCTCTCCCCGTTCCCTCCCTGAAATCTAACGGAGATCGCTGTGTTGAAGTTTCTGCCCATTTCCACTCTGGCATCGGCCGCCGTCCATCACCCTAAGTACAAACCTGACACCAGCCACCGGGGGCTGTCACACTCGTAAGAACTCCATTTGGAGTTGTTACGACTACTAAGCTGGGACATTCGCTATTCTGGGGAGCGGATGCTCAGGCTAGCGCCGCAGCGAGGCGAAGCTTCGCTGCGGCGTGCCCTTGCTCCCGGTCTGTGAGGCGGACGTCCTGCGGTACAGAGCGGCGTGGTTAATGCGGGCTTGGTAAATGGGGATGGATTTCTATTTCTTCCCGCCGCAATTGCCGCGATTTTTCGCGATTCTGCCTACAAAAACGCGATTCAGAAAGTCCGTTAAATATATTTCTAATCTGGCATTAACCGTGTCAGGGCCCGGCGCACCGCGGGCGGCTGTCCGCGGCAAGCGACCTTTTCCCTGTATTATCAATGCGCTAACGCACCGCTTAAGGTCTCGGAAAGGCGCTTCGCCTATAATGCCTCTTTGAAGGAAAGCGTACCGGCTAGCCCCGGCGCCGCAAAAAGGCAAAAGAACGAGGTTAACCGGAGGTTTATGCGGGAGCGCAAAACAAGAAAGTTATCTAGGATTGCTTTCAACGAGATTTCTTCTCTAAAAAAAAAGGCCCCGTCAAGCGGGGCCTTGCTAAGAATTGAACTTGATTTACATACGTTGCTGCCAATCTCGCACCTGACGCTCGGCTTCTTCCTTGGTAATACCGTAGCGTTCTTGAATTTTTCCGGCAAGCTCGCGTTGATTTCCTTTAACGAGAGCAAGGTCGTCGTTGGTTAGTTTTCCCCATTGTTGCTGGGCGCGTCCGGTCATTTGCTTCCAATTACCTTCGATTTGATCCCAGTTCATTCGATACTCCCTTTGGAATGACTTTATGCTATTGCTAAAACATGGGCCTCTCAAAAGTTCCCCTTCTCAATGCCGATGCAATTGCCGTCCATGCTCATATACATCGGCATGCCTTCTCCCTGGCCGGCCGGTAATTCGCGCGTCAAGAACCGTGACTATTTTTTACAAGAAACGATGGATCAATCCGGCAAGGTCAGAGTTATCGATTTCGGCCGCAGCCGGATCGAATTCCACGGCCCAGGAGACCGGTCAAGAAACTGTTACGATGACGGCATAAAGTGCCGGTGCATGTTTAACGCTACCCCTCAATCGATCGAAAGCGAGTTCAGTCATGGTCAGGGCGATTATAAACCTGGTTATTCTTATCGTTATCCTCGTTTTCGGCTATTGGCTGTTCGCTTCGTTCGTCACGGCGCCAAACGCGCCCTATTGGGCGGAGATCAACAGCAAAATGCCCGATGCGCTGCGCCGGTTCTCTTGCGAGCAGGTGCGCAAGCGCGAGACCGCCGCACCGATCCAGAGCTGCGAAGGCTACTGAAGCCCTAGCCCTGCCAAGGGCGCGGCGAAGCTGGACACATAGCGTAATCGGTCTATGGTAAGGGCGGGTCCGCTCCTTGCGGGCCCGTTCGATTCCGGCCAGCAGGAGAGGAGCGCCCCTTGTCCGGTCTTCCCATCACGGATGTGGTTCTGATTGCCGATTTCGGCGGCCAATTCACGCAGCTGATCGCAAGGCGCGTGCGCGAAGCGAACGTCTATTCCGAGATCGTTCCGTTCACCGCCGCGGAGAAGGCCGTGGCCGAGCTTAAACCGAAGGCCATCATCCTTTCCGGTGGCCCGGCGAGCGTGCTCGAGGAGGGCGCGCCGCAAATACCGGAGGCGATTTTCGCGGCCGGCGTGCCGGTGCTCGGCATTTGCTACGGCCAGCAGGGCATGGTGGCGCGGTTCGGCGGCGTGGTCCAGCCGGCGAGCGAGCGGGAATATGGCTCGGCCTTGATCGATGTGAAAGAGGCGTCGCCGCTGTTCGAGGGCGTTGGCGCGCCGGGCGACAAAATCCCGGTGTGGATGAGCCACGGCGACCGGGTCGCTTCGCTGCCGCAAGGGTTTGTACCGATTGCGACGACGCGTAACGCGCCATTCGCGGCAATCGCGGACGAGCGCCGGCGGCTTTACGGCGTTCAGTTCCACCCCGAAGTGGTTCACACGCCAAGCGGGGCCGCGATGCTGAAGAATTTCGTGCATAAAATCGCGGGCTGCGGCAGCAACTGGAACATGGCCGCCTTCCGCGAGGCCGAGATCGCGCGCGTGCGCGAGCAGGTTGGCGGCGCCAAGGTAATATGCGGGCTCTCCGGCGGCGTCGACTCGGCGGTGGTCGCGGTGCTGCTGCACGAGGCGCTGGGCGATGCGCTGACCTGCATTTTTGTCGATCACGGGCTGTTGCGCCAGGGCGAGGCCGAAGAAGTCGAAAGCCTGTTCCGCGGCGCCTACAATATCCCTCTCATCCAGGTGAACGCGAGCCAGCGCTTTCTGTCCGAGCTGCAAGGCGTGACCGATCCAGAGACGAAACGCAAAACCATCGGCCGGCTGTTCATCGACGTGTTCGACGAGGCGGCGCACCAGGTGGGCGGCGCGGAATATCTCGCGCAAGGCACGCTTTATCCGGACGTTATCGAAAGCGTGTCGTTCCAGGGTGGCCCGGCGATCAAATCGCATCACAATGTCGGCGGCCTGCCCGACCGCATGAAGCTAAAGCTCGTGGAGCCCTTGCGCGAGCTGTTCAAGGACGAAGTGCGCGCGCTCGGCCGCGAGCTTGGCCTGCCCGAGGCATTCGTGAAGCGGCATCCCTTCCCGGGACCGGGACTCGCCATCCGCATCCCCGGCGCGATCACCGATGAGAAGCTCGCCGTGCTGCGCAAGGCCGACGCGATTTATCTAGAGGAGCTACGCAACAACGGCATCTACGACGATATTTGGCAGGCCTTCGCCGTACTGCTGCCGGTGCAGAGCGTCGGCGTGATGGGCGACGCGCGCACCTATCAGCATGTGCTCGCCCTGCGCGCGGTGACCTCAGTGGACGGCATGACAGCCGATTTCTACCGCTTCCCGCTGGATTTGCTCGGCCACATCGCCACACGCATCGTCAATGAGGTGAAGGGCGTGAACCGAGTGGTGTACGATGTGACCTCGAAGCCGCCCGGCACGATTGAGTGGGAGTAATAAGTGGGAGTGCATTCCGGGCGTGTTCGGCCAAGGGCATTGAAACTGGGACGGCGAAGCGGTATGTTCAACGAAAATGGAAATTGTTGAACGCAAGGCGAGCGCCATGGAAAAGACAACAGTAGGCAAACAGGCACCACGCCGGGCTAAGCCGTTGGCCGGGGGTACGCTCAAACGCGGCAAAGGGCGCGTGAAGGCCGGCGCGGTTCCTTCGGGCAATGCACGGTTCGAGGCTGTCATGCGGGCAGCGGAACAGTCCGGTCTTCTGGGCGGGAAGCACGCCCGGATCGGCGGCAGGGTAAGCCCGGACTTGGTCAGACAAGCCAAGCGGCAGACGGGCATTGTCTCCGATACGGACCTACTCGAGTTCGCATTGGCAACAGTCGCGCTTGAAGATAACTTCGAAGAAACGTTCAAGAAGTCCCGAGGCAAGGTGGATCCAGAGCTGAAACTCGGCTTCTGAAGTGACGGAGTTCGATTTCGACGCGGCACAGCATTGGGCGCGGTTCGATCCGCAAAAGACGCTGGCCCGGCGAGGGGACGATGAGCTTCCCTTCGTTAGTGCGAGCAGGATCGCCGGACAAGGGCTCTTGCTCGACACGTGCGTCTACATCGACCAGATGCAGGGTCGTTCGCCGCAGCTATTGGACGATCTGATCGCGCAGCGGCAGGTCAACCATTCGGCCGTTGCAATCCAAGAGTTGATGCACACTGTGGGTGTGCTGAACCCTTCGGACGCGCGGACCGCGGGGGTTATCGCTGAGATCGGAAAGCTTATCAAGGCTATGCCGGCACATCGGATCTTCGTGCCGGACATTGAAGTTCTTGGCAGAGCGGCGCTGCTATCGGGGATTCTGTGCCGCCTCCAAGGCTATGGGAAAGACGGCAAACTCCGCGCGCTTCAAGATTGCGTGCTGTTCCTGCAGGCCCGGAAGCTTGGCTTGGTCGTGCTAACCGCGAACGTCTGCGACTACGATATTCTGCTCCAACTCGTTCCGGCGGGGCGGGCGCTGTTCTATCGCCGGAAATGAGGCTGCCGTTCCGCCCGAAAGTCGGCATGGTCGCCGTTTTCCACCGCTTCCCGCCCGGCCGCACCGCCGCGCGCATGGTGAACGCAGCGACGGGCGTAAACCGCTCGTTCACGATGTGACAGTCGAAGCCGCCCGGAATGGCCGCGAGATCTATTTGTAGCAGGCGTCGCGGCATTCCCTCCAAATTTCTGCGCAGTTCTTAATCGCTTGATTCCATTCCGGGGTATTCAATCCTCGAAAACTCTGCATGGCCTGACACTCTCTTCTGTCATCCTCGCATGCTTTCTTGCATCCAGTTATGTCTTCATATCTATCGACGAGGATGATGCGCATCCGGGTGTCGTAGGGAGTAGCCTGAGTCTTGGCAGCCAAGCCTTCGGCCATGGCGTGCGTGATCGGCGTGGCGGCTACGACGAGCGGAAGAATTGCGATGCGCAGATGTCTAACCATGGAGAAGCTCCCTTAGTAGATACAGGATAGATACAGGAAACGGGCCCGCCGCTTTGCGCGCTTCGGTCAGGCGAAGGGACCGGGTCAACCAAAAACTCAGCTAACTGCCAACGATCAAGGCCGGTCGCAATTGCGGTTGCAGTATTTGAACTTGGTTTCGCAACCGTCTAAGGCGGCTTGGTTGAAACTTTCCGCGGTTCCTCTGGGCAGCAATTGGTATCCCCCATAGTTGCCGTCAGAACTATTTTCCCGCACATATTGAGCGCAGGTCTGGTAATCGAACTCGCAACGGCGCGCGCATAGATCTCGATTGTCCGATTGCGCCAAAATGAGCGGAGGGGCGCCGGAAGCTCTGGACCGCATGGGCATGTCGTCGGCCAAGCTGTATGCGGCCGGCATCAACGTGAGGGCGAGAATTGCGAAACACAGATGTCTGAACATCGAAAGTTCCCTTTAATCCGATTGACTTGCACCAAATCTAAAGCTCCGCCATGGGCTTTGAGCCCGGCGATAAACAAGATGCTAACATGCGGGGGGGGATCAATTGAAAAGGTTAAGATTGTTGTAAGTTCGAGGCGGGCCTGTAAGGGTTCTTGAAGCTGCCAGCCATGGGCCGCTGAGATTCGAAATCGGCCCACGGGCGCGCGTACCTTGACACTGCCGGCAGGTGAGGCCCCTGTCCTAAATGGCGTGGCCGATCTTGGAAACGGTACATCCCGTTGACATATCCCATCCTTCGCCTCACAATTGCAGCTAAAGGAGGGATCGCGATGGTCCGCACAAAGCTATTCCGGTCGAACCGTTCGCAGGCCGTGCGTCTGCCGAAGGATGTTGCCTTCCCGGATAACGTCAAGGAGGTGACCGTGCTTCGTGACGGCAAGCGGCGCGTCATCGTGCCCTCGAGCGCAGTCTGGGACGATTTCTTCGATGCTCCGGGCATTGAGCTTGGCGAGCGCGATCAGTTGCCAGCGCAGAGCCGGGATTCGCTTTGATGCTCCGCTACATGCTGGACACAAATCTCTGCATCCGGGTTCTCCGGGACCGCCCCGAGGCGCTTCGCGAGCGCTTTAATAGCGAAGCCGATGGCCTGTGTATTTCCACGATCATCTTGACCGAACTCCTGCATGGCGCGGCGAAATCGGCGCGGCCGGAGCGAAACCGGCTTGAGGTTGAGAGGTTCGCGGCACGCCTCGAAGTCTTACCGTTCGATCTGGCGGCCGCCGGGCATGCCGCAGAAATCCGGGCGAAGCTGGAGCGGCAGGGTCAATCAATCGGCGGATACGATGTGTTGATCGCGGGCCACGCGCGCAGCCGGGGGCTCGTCGTGGTGACCGGCAATCTGGGCGAATTCGATCGCGTCGAGGGGCTCAGATGCGAGGATTGGTGAGACGACCCCCAGGATTCCCGGCCCAGCAACATAGAATAGGAATAGGGGATGAGTTGGCGGCGGGGGCCTAACAGCCAAACAAAATGAGTTTATGCGTGACCGCTGAGGGAGATCGAGCATGACTGCTTCAAAGCCGGAACGGCGGCGCGTATGGGTGAGAGCGACACGCCTCAGTCCCGATGAGAAGGCTGCCATCGGCGTGGCCTGCGAGCGCCTCATCGCCGAGGTCCTGAAACCGCAATTCCTCCCGGAGATCCGGCCCACGCAATTCAACTATCCAGTAGACATTCTGGGAAAATGGCGGGGAAGCAACTACAGCTTCATCGTGCGCTTCCGCTCGGGCTTTCCCGAAAATGCGGGCGAAGAATTCGATGCCACCTATGCGCGCCTGGACCATGTGGCGGAAGGGCCGGGCACTCGGTTCGACGTGATGTGGCACAGGCATACTGGCCAATGGTGGCGCGTGTATTCTTCCGTCACGCTTGAAGAAGCGCTGCACCTGATGGTGACCGAGGGAGTGCTGCGGCCGCCTGTATGAAAGCCGGGAGACTGAATCCACGGACTGCCACGCGCGCTGAAAAGGTCACGTCCCCGGTAGTGGTGTAACTCAACGGTAGCGAGCCGCTCGCTCGCGCGCTTTCCAATGGCGCTGTAGCGTGCGAGCGGCTTGCGGCGGTCATCGGCGGCTCAGCGGTAGGATCGGGTTGCGACACCAGCGCAAACCGGGGAACCGCCGATGACCGATGAGATGATGAACCTTCGCACCCTTCTTGAGACGACCCCCGGCGCAGACATCCTGCGCGAGATGATCTCCTTCGCCGCCAAGCGGCTGATGGAGCTGGAAGTGGCCCAGCTGACCGGCGCCGCCCGCGGCCAGCGTTCAAAGGACCGGCTCGCCCAGCGCAACGGCTACCGGGAGCGCGGCTGGGAGACCCGGGCCGGCACCGTCGGCCTGCGCATCCCCAAGCTTCGCAAGGGCAGCTACTTCCCCGGCTTTCTCGAACCGCGCCGGATGGCGGAGAAGGCGCTGACCGCCGTGATCCAGGAAGCCTACATCCAAGGCGTTTCGACGCGCTCGGTGGACGATCTGGTCCAGGCGCTCGGCATGAGCGGCATTTCCAAAAGCCAAGTCAGCCGGCTCTGCGAGGAGATCGACGGGCGCGTTAAAACCTTCCTTTCCCGCCCGCTCGAAGGCGAATGGCCCTATCTTTGGATCGACGCGACCTATGTGAAGGTGCGCGAGAACGGCCGCATCGTGCCCGTGGCCGTGATTATCGCCGTGGGTGTGAACAGCCAGGGCCGGCGCGAGGTCTTGGGCATGGATATCGGCTCCTCCGAAGCCGAGACGTTCTGGACGGCCTTCTTGCGCAAGCTTGGCAAACGCGGCTTGCGGGGGGTCAAGCTTGTGATCTCGGACGCCCATGAGGGCATCAAGGCGGCTGCCTCACGGGTCTTGAAAGCCACCTGGCAGCGCTGCCGCGTCCACTTCATGCGCAATGTGCTGGCCCATGCCGGCAAGAGCGGAAAGCGCGTCGTCTCCGCCTTCATCGCCACCGCCTTCGCCCAGGACGATGCGGGCGCCGCCAAGGCCCAGTGGCGCAAAGTCGCCGATCAGTTGCGATCCAAGCTCCCCAAGCTTGCCGCGCTCATGGACGAGGCCGAGACCGATGTGCTCGCCTACATGACCTTTCCGGCAGCGCACCGGACCAAGCTGCATTCCACCAATCCGATCGAGCGTTTGAACGGCGAAATCAAACGCCGCACCGGCGTCGTGGGCATCTTCCCCAACGAAGCGGCCATCACCCGCCTCGTGGGCGCCATCCTGCTCGAACAAAACGACGAGTGGGCCGTGCAGCGCTCACGCTACGTGCCACTGGAAAGCATCGCGCAATTGAGCGATGATCCTATCGCGAGGCTGCCCGCCATGGCGGCGGCCTAACCATCCCGGCCCTGCCCTAGACCGGCGATGACAGCCACGAGCTACACCACGTCAAGGGACACGACCGCTGAAAAAGCGTTTGCTCAACGCAGGCAGCGCGCCGATGGGGCCTCGAAATTCCGATGAGCCTCGCGCCGGACGTAAACAGGCCCCGTCCCGCCCGGCAAATGAGATATTAGCCCTCGCAATTCGAGCTTTATGCTTGCGCCTTGGAACAGAATTGGGGAAGTCTAAAGCGATGCATTTCCGCTCAGGATTTGTATCGTCTTTTAGATATTGTTGACTGGATCTGACAAATGAGAGAAACGCCTCTTGCCATCCCTGCCGCGGACACGCTACTGGCCGGCGGCAGCGGTCCAACGCAATCCAAAGCTCAAGAGCGGCCAGGTGCGGCGAAGGTTGAAAGAGTTCGCAGGATTGGGCTCGTATATCTTTCTTTTCTCGCGTTGGCGGTCGGGCTCATCACGGGCTTAGGTGCGGTGCTATTCCGCGACCTTATCAGTTTCATTCACAATCTCCTGTTTTTAGGCCAGATCAGCTTTCGTTACGATGCGAACGTTTTCACTCCCGCGGGCCCGTGGGGGCCTTTGGTCATCCTGGTTCCAGTTGTAGGCGGGCTGGCCGTAACCTTCCTCGTAAACAACTTTGCACCTGAAGCAAGAGGGCATGGAGTGCCCGAAGTGATGGACGCCATTTACTACCGCAGCGGCGTTATCAGGCCCATCGTCGCCCTGGTCAAATCGCTCGCCTCGGCAATTTCCATCGGTAGCGGGGCTGGCGTTGGACGTGAAGGTCCCATCATTCAGATTGGCTCCGCGCTCGGCTCCACGCTCGGACAGATCGTTAACATGCTTCCCAGCGAACGCATTATCTTGGTCGCATCGGGGGCTGCCGCCGGAATTGCAGCGACTTTCAACACTCCGATCGGCGGGGTCATGTTTGCCATCGAGATCATGATGCCCGAAGTTAGTTCCCGGACCTTTATGCCTGTCGCCATTGCCACTGGCACGGCGACTTTCATGGGCCGGTATTTTTTCGGCCCGCAGCCAGCCTTCTTAGTGCCGGCGCTTCCGCCTCTCCACGTCGATTCGGCTGCGGCGATTACGCTGTGCCTCTTTGCCGCTCTCGGAGCCATTACGGGCCTGGCGGCGGCCAGCTTTATTAGGGGGTTGCACCTTCTCGAAGACCAGTTCGACAAAATCAAACAGCGCTACTTGAGGCATGCGGTAGGGATGCTGATAGTCGGCATCCTCATTTATACGCTGCAACAAAAGTTCGGTCACTACTATGTCGAGGGCGTCGGCTACGCCACCATTCAGGCCCTATTGCTCGGCCAGCTGGCCGGAGCGGGACTGCTTATCTTGCTTTTCTTTTGCAAGCTGCTGGCAACCTCGCTCAGCATCGGGTCCGGCGCTTCCGGCGGGATATTTTCTCCGTCTCTCTTTATGGGGGCAACCATTGGCGGAGCGTTTGGGGCCATCCTCTCCGCGCTGCCATTGCCGCTCAATATCGATATCCCGTCTTTCGCTATCGTCGGGATGGGCGCGATGGTGGGAGGGTCCACCGGCGCGCTGATGACCGCGGTTACCATGATTTTTGAAATGACGCTCGACTATACCATCGTGCTGCCTATGATTCTCGCGGTTGCTATGAGTGTTGGCGTGCGGCGCCTGCTTTCGCGCGAGAATATCTATACCGCAAAACTCGAACGGCGCGGACATGTGATTCCGAAGGCGCTCCACGCCAATATGTATATGGTCCGCCCTGCTAAGGAGGTTATGGAAACCGATGTCGTAATTGCGCCGGCGGACATGAGCTTCGAAGCGTTCCTCCTCCTGCCCGGCCATAATGACCGGCTTCGGCATGTTGCCGTCTGCGACGGTAATCGCATTGCCGGCGTGCTGCGGGTCAACACTGCGCTAAGGCAGCCCTGCGAGGAAAGACAGACCGTCACCCTGGGTGAGCTTGCAAGCCGTCATTTTACCATCGTGCGTGAGAATGACGTTGTCTACGACGTCATAAAACGCATCTGGCGAAGACACGCCATAATGGCACTCGTCGTGCGAGGCCGTGGGGTGGCGCGTCCTAAGGACGTTGCCGGAGTGATTACGAAGGAGCACGTCGCAGATTCTGTCGCCAGCAGTATCGTGACGTATGCACACTGAACTTAAAAACTTGGGCGTTGTTGCAAGGTTATAAAATTCCAGAGCGCGAGATCGCAGAGGCGATCCGGCGCTTAATGGACAGCGCAAATGCCTGTAAGCCATATCGAAGCCAAGGTCAGCCGGGCCGTTCGCCGGCGTAACGATTTAGTGGGAGAAGCGATGCAGCCTGTGAAAATCGAGGCGGAGCGCAGGTTGATCGTCGCGCTCGATATGCCGGATGCGGGCGAGGCGCATGCGTTCTGGCAGCGGCTTGCGCTACCGGGCGCCGTGGCCAAGATCGGGCTGGAGCTGTTGTTCTCGGGCGGCATTGAACTGGTCCGCAAGCTCGCGGCGGAGGGCACCTCCGTTTTCGTGGACGCGAAGCTCTTCGATATCGGCAATACGGTGGAGCGTGCCACGGCGCAGGTCGCGGCGCTTGGCGCCGCGTTTCTCACGGTGCACGCGCAGGATCCGCAAACCGTTGCCGCGGCCGCGCGGGGCAGGGCTGGCTCCAGCCTTAAATTGCTGGGCATCACGCTGCTCACGAGCACCGCGCCCGATAGCCTCGGCGCGCAAGGCATTTCTTTGCCACCGCCCGAGTTGGTGCTGCGGCGCGCGCGCTTTGCGGCGGACGCCGGTTTCGATGGGGTGGTCTCCTCGCCGTGGGAAGCGGGGGAACTCAAGTCGAATTTCGGCGACAAGCTCGCCGTCGTTTGCCCCGGAATCCGGCCAAAAAGCGGGCAAGTCATTGCCGGCGACGATCAGGCGCGCACCGCAACGCCCAGCGACGCACTCCGGGCAGGCGCAGATTATATTGTGGTGGGCCGGCCGGTTACTCGGGCAGGCGATCCCGCCGCGGCCGCCCGCGCCATTGTCGCGGAGATGGCCGAAGCACTCCGCGAAGCCAGCGGTGGATAACAGCACCGGTAAGGCGAAAAAAAACCCCTAGCGGCGCGGGGGGCCACTAGGGGTTGGTGCATTCAGCGAAATGCAACTCAAACCTAAGTGCAAACGCAGGTTGAGTCAACCGCGTCTAAAGGTTGTGTGCATAAGCCGTGGAAAAGGCCCTAGCCTACGCTCGGCCAGGGACAGTCTAGGAGGAGTTCGCCCACAACTACAAGTTGCACGGCACCCTGTCAAGCACACCGAATTCGTTAGCCTCTGCCGGGGGAAAACGCCGGTCGCTTAGTCGAGGTCGGCGACAGTTGCGGGCCCGCCACCATGGACGCGCTGCGCCAGCGCCGCCTCGATGAAGTCCGTAATGTCGCCATCGAGTACCGCCGGCGGGTTGGTGCTAACGATGCCCGTGCGCAAATCCTTCACCATCTGATAGGGCTGCAGCACGTAAGAGCGGATCTGATGCCCCCAGCCGATATCGGTCTTGGACGCCGCCGCCGCCTGGGCTGCATCCTCGCGCTTTTTCAGCTCCATCTCGTAGAGCCGGGCCTTCAGCATCGCCCAGGCCGTCGCCCGGTTTTTATGTTGCGAGCGCTCGTTTTGGCATTGCACGACGATGTTGGTGGGTATGTGCGTGATGCGAACCGCGCTGTCGGTCGTGTTCACGTGCTGGCCGCCAGCGCCGCTCGCCCGGTAGGTATCGATGCGGCATTCGCTTTCGTTCACAGCGATGTCGATGGCATCGTCCACGACGGGGTAGACCCAAACCGAGGCGAAGCTCGTATGCCGGCGCGCGTTGGAATCGTAGGGCGAGATACGGACCAGCCGGTGCACGCCAGACTCCGTTTTGAGCCAGCCATAGGCGTTCTGGCCTTTGACCTGGATGGTCGCAGATTTGAGGCCGGCCTCTTCCCCCGCGTTGCTTTCGATCAGCTCGACCTTGTAGCGGTGCTCGTCCGCCCAGCGCATATACATGCGCAAGAGCATCTCGGTCCAATCTTGACTTTCGGTGCCGCCGGCACCCGCGTGAACCTCCAGGAATGTGTCGTTGCCGTCCGCCTCGCCGGAAAGCAGCGCCTCGACCTCCCGGCGCTGGACCTCGATCCGGAGCCTGGCAAGCGAAGCCTCGGCTTCCTGTACGACTTCCTCGTCGTGCTCTTCCTCACCGAGTTCGATCAGCCCTGTCGCGTCGTTGAGGCGCGATTCGAGCTGGGAATACGCCGTCAGCGCGCTATCGAGGTGCTGGCGTTCGCGCAAAAGCTTCTGAGCGCGCTGGGGATTATCCCACAGGGCCGGATCCTCGACGATGGCATTCAAGTCCTTGAGACGTTTCTGCGCTTTATCCCAGTCAAAGATACCTCCGCAGGAGCGACAGGGATTGCTTGATTTCATCGACGATGGCGAGTGTCTCGGGGCGCATCTTGGGGTCCATTTCCGGTAATGCACCGGAGCGCCCGCGAACCTCGCGGTACGATCCGGTCTGCGGATGAATTGCGTAAAGATGAGATCGATGCGCGCTAGTACAAGCCTCCGGGGCGCGGCACGTCGCGGGGCGGATAGCTCGCCGAAGCAGGCTCACGCGGGCCGGATCCCCAGGTGCCCGCCGGGGAGGACGCGGGGGACGCACCCCAGGCGCCGGGAGCGGCCTCTGGCTCCTCGCCTTGCGCCACGGGATAGCCCTCGGCCGGCTCGGTACCGGGCTTGAAATATTCCTCGATGGCATCCGGATCGTTGTGGCTTGTCCGGAGCCCAGTGTGTTTATTCACCATCACCATCTTAATATCTGGAGGCGTACGGAACGGGATCGCGGGCTTATCCTTCAAGGCGAGCTTGAAGAAGTCCGCGAAAATTGGGGCGGCAAGCCCGCCGCCGGTTTCTCCATGTCCCATCGGCTGCGGATTATCGTAGCCGATAAATACGCCCATCGCTATGTCCGGTGAAAAGCCGATAAACCATGCGTCTTTTTCTTGATTGGTGGTGCCAGTCTTACCCGCGAGGGGCTTTCCGACCGTCTTGTGTATCATAGCTCCGGTGCCGCGCAGAGCGACGCCCTCAAGCATCGAAACAACTTGATACGCGGTCATGGGGTCGACGATTTGCTGCCGGTCGTCGATAAGCTGCGGCACCTCTTGGCCGCGCCAAGCCTCGGCTGCGCAATTGTCGCATTGGCGGGCGTCATGCCGCCAAACGGTGCGCCCGTAGCGGTCCTGAATACGGTCTATGAAGGTCCATTTGATCTTCTTGCCACCGTTGACGAACATGGAATAGGCCGTCGTCAGCCGCAGCAGCGTTGTATCGCCGGCTCCAAGCGACATGGAAAGCAGGGGCGGAAGGTCGTCGTACACGCCGAAGCGGCGGGCATATTCGCTCACAATCGGCATACCCACATCCTGCGCAAGTCGCACGGTCATGAGATTGCGCGATTTCTCGATGCCGACGCGGAGCGGCTGAGGCCCGTGAACCTGCTTGTCGTAGTTCTCCGGGCGCCACAAACCCTGGTTATTGCCTTGATCGATCGCGATCACGGCGTCGTTCACGATCGTTGCCGGCGTATAGCCATTGTCGAGAGCGGCGGCATAGACGATGGGCTTGAAGGAAGACCCCGGTTGCCGCCTAGCCTGAACCGCCCGGTCGAATTGACTTTCTGCAAAGCTGAAGCCGCCGACAAGCCCCAATATGCGGCCCGTGTGGGGGTCCATAACGACAGCTGCACCGCTTATTTGCGGAACCTGCATCAATTGCCAAAGCGGAATCAGAGGCTTCTGCTCGCCCTTGGGCTGTTTGCCGTCGCGCGTTTCCCTCACCGGCTTGATGGGAGGATCGAGTTCGGTTGGAGGCGAAATATAGACAACGTCACCCACAGCGAGAACGTCGTTCACGCCGAGCTGCCCTTTTGTCTTGGCCTTGCTCCGGAGGCTGTCGTAGGCCCATTTCGCGCCCTCGGCAGGCAGCTCGGCAGTCTTGCGCCCGGGCTCGATGGTACCGTTAGGGAGCCGTCCAGGCTGCAAGCCGATCAGGGCCTTATCTTTGGACGATTGCAGGACAACCCCGAGGTGCCAGGGATCGACATCGGCCAAGGCGGGGATCTCAGCAAGCCTCATGCCCCAGTCTCCGTCCACACTGTCAATATGCGACATTGGGCCGCGCCAGCCGCGCTTGCGGTCGAAGTTGACAAGGCCTTGGCGAAGCGCGGCGCGGGCTATCAGCTGCAGCTCTGGGTTGAGCGTCGAGCGCACGGAATAGCCTCCAGTATAAAGACTGGAGTTGGTGTAGAAGTTAAGACCGGCACCGTTAGCGGCCGATTCGGGCTCTGCCTCGCCGTAGAGTTCGATCAGCGACCGCCGCACCTCTTCCTTGAAATATTCTGCCGCGAATGTAGACGGGCCAACGCGGCGTGCGCTCATCTCCATCGGCATCTTCTTGGCGATATCCGCCTCTTCCGCGCCGATAAACTTGAACTTCGCCATGTTGTCGATGATCGAATTGCGGCGCGCGAGCGCCGCCTCGAAATACTTGCCCCCTCGCGCCGTGGTGAGCTGGTACCTCGAGGGCTCCTTGGGCAGCGCCGCAAGATAGGCAACCTCGTGGATTTGCAGCTCATGCAGCTCCTTGCCGAAATAAGTGAGGCTCGCCGCGGCGACGCCGTAGGAGTTCGCGCCAAGGAAGATCTGATTGAGATAAAGGTCGAGGATCTGATCCTTCGTGAACGCCCGCTCGATGCGGATGGCAAGGATCGCTTCCCTTGCCTTACGCTGCAAGGTTTGATCTTTTGTAAGGAAGAAGTTTTTGGCAACCTGCTGCGTGATCGTCGAGGCGCCTTCCCGCTTGTGAAAGAACACATTCTTGACGACCGCGCGGGCAATACCTTGCAGATCGATGCCGTTGTGCTCGTAGAAATGCTGGTCCTCGGCCGCCAAAAACGCGTTGATGAGCAGTTTCGGCATGGATTGGACCGGCACGTAGATCCGGCGCTCCGCCGCGAATTCGGCGATAAGCCTGCCGTCGCCCGCATGCACGCGCGTAATAACCGGCGGCTTGTAGTTCGACAGCCTCTCATAATCCGGCAAATCTTTTGAGATCTGCCAGAGAAAATAAGCCGCGCCGGCCGCTCCGGCCAGAAACAGAAAAACGCCAGCCGTGAATGCGAAGCCCAGAAACCTCAAGAACCAGCTTTTGCGGTGCTTTTTCTTGGCAGGCGGCTTCAGGGACAAATTAATTTGCATCAGTTCCTAGCCTGTTTATGCGATAAGCCCTGCGACCGGGCCGATCCACGGAAGCTCTGTTATGCCAGTATCTCGACCATAGCGGCATAGCCAAATTGTGACAGCATATAACGCTTTCCGGCGAGGGCTAACCACAAGATCCTGGCATCGGCAACCGTAAGTTAACGAAGGCTGCGCTTACGGTATGCGGCTGCTCCCGCCTTTACAACGGAAGCTGCGCTTGCCGGTCCGACATAAACTCGTTCAAGGCCGAGGCCATCGCAGCCGCCGTCGCCGAGCGCCATTCGGCAGAGGTCAGGAGTTTTTCATCGTCAGAGTTGGAGAGATATCCAAGCTCAATCAGCACCGCCGGCACACCGGCCGCTTTCAGTACCCGCAGATTTGCGCTCCGGTGCGGCCTGATATTGAATTTCATTTTATCCTTCAAATGCTCGATCAAATAGTTGGCGAGCGCGAGCGATCTATTCATTTTTCCCCGGCTTTCCAGCTCGCTCAGAATGCTGTTGATTTCCGCGGTGACCTCCGGCGGGTTCTTCTGCTCGCTCCCAACGCCAGCATGCAAGTCTGCCTTATTTTCGTTCAGCGCCAGAATTCTTGCCTGTTCGTCCGAAGCCGTTTCCGAGAGAGTGTAGATCGTGCCGCCGCGAACTTCCTGCACGCCCTTAACTCCAAGTCGCTTGGGATCGAGCGCATCGGCATGGATCGAGATGAGAAGGTCGGCCGTTCGCTCTGCAGCCGCGCTCGCCCGGTCGTCCAGGGGCACGAACACGTCCTCCGTTCTTGTCGCGATCACACGGTATTTGCCTGTCGCCTCGAGCTTTGCCTTTAGCGTTTTGCAAAAATCGAGCGTAACCTCCTTTTCGGGCGTGCTGCTGATGCGCCCGAGCGCGCCCGCGTCAACCCCTCCATGGCCTGGATCGATGACGATGAGAGGCCGCTTGTCCGCGACATCCTTTTGCGCGGCACTGTGCGCCGGCTTTCCCGCCAGCAACGGCGGGGGCGCCTTGCTTTGCGCGGCAAAGGCCTTGTGAGTCGATTTTGCCAGCTCGACGATGAGCCGGGCCGGCAGACCGTTTTCAGGTGCGAGCAATTCGGATTTTTCCACAAGCGCGGGCTCCGCGAGGTCGATCACGATCCGCGATTTGCCCGGAGCGAGCAGGCCCGAGCGCGAAGCGAGCACAAGCCCGCGCTTGCCGGCCGGCAATTGGATTTCGGCTTCGGCAAGATCGACGACAATTCTATAGGGATCGCTTATGGAAAAAATGCGGAACTCGACCTTTTTCGACAGGAATGCCACAAACCGCGTATGCTGCAAATCGCCGCCGATTTCGGCTTTCAGCGCAAGCTGCTCCGCGGCGAGCGTTCCCTGAGCCTGCAACAGAAGGACAAGGAGCGCGAGTCCTTTTAATGCAAGCCCTATGTCGCTGCCTTGTTTGCATCCCATCCGCCGCCCTTTCGCCGCTCCTTTAGGCTTGCGCTTATAGCACGGCCTCAGATCGCGTCCACCGCCACGCTTTGCGGCTTCACAAACTGTTTTTCGTATTTCGAAGATGGCTGACTAGGTCTTGCTTGCGGCCGGCGCGAACACAACGTATTAGAGGTCTATCAACCCTGATCGGGTAAATCATGGCTCTAAGCTGAGCTCATGGTGATAACTCAGGATCAGCGGGCGAAAAGTTTGACAATCGCGAGACACCCACAATCTAAGTCCGGGGTAAAGCGAGCGATTGCCGCAAAAGCAACCGGGATGCTAAATCCTGAACGGCAATAACCACTGGTGACGCCGCCTCAACGCTCCTAACGGGCAGTGGGCCGCCGGCGAACCGAGACCAACAGAATGTCAACCTCGCGCTTCAACTCGTTTTGTTCGCAGAGTGCCAGACGCAGCCCCGGAAAGATGCCGGGCAGCGTGAAGGCCCTTGCCAGCGTAGTGCTGGGCGAAAGCGGGGAGCGCGCGATCAACAAAAATGGCGCCCGGCAAAGCGGTCCGTTCGATCATGGGATCATGATCGCGAGGCCTGATTTTGCCCCTGGCTGGCCAGGAAGAATTTACAATGGGAAACAAAATGTTAATCGACGCCACCCACCCGGAAGAAACCAGGGTGGTGGTGACGCGCGGCAACCGGGTTGAGGAGTTCGACTACGAATCGGCGTCGCGTAAGCAACTTAGAGGCAACATCTATCTCGCCAAAGTGGCTCGCATAGAGCCCTCCTTACAGGCCGCTTTCGTAAACTATGGCGGAAACCGCCATGGCTTTTTGGCCTTCGCTGAAATCCATCCCGATTATTATCAAATCCCGGTGGCGGTCCGCGAAGCGATTATGAAAGAGGACGCGCTCGATCGTCAGAGCGGCGCCGAAAACGGCGATAACGGGCACTCAGGCGAGGCGGAGTTCCGGCCAAGCCCCGAAGCCGGGGCCCCGGCTAGGCAGCCGGAGGACGGCGAGTCCGCGGAAACGGGCGAAACGCAACCCGCCCCGGAGAGCCAAGCTTCCGGGCAGGAAGAGGCTTCGTCCGGACACGCCACGGAGAGCGTTCCCGAAGCGCAAGCAGTGCCTGAGACGGCTGCCAGCGAGACCGGACAAAGCGAAACGCGAAAGGCACGCGAAGCGCCAATTCCGCTCGAAGCAGCCCTTCCCGCGATTATTTACGAGGAATTTACGGCCGCTATCGCTCGCGCCGAAGAAGCGCGCGACGAAATCCCCTCGCACCCCGACGATGTCGAAGCCGTTGGGACGCAGGAAGGCGCGGGTCCAGGGGACTTCGCTGCCCAGGAACCATCGCTCGCCGAGGCTGGAAGGCCGGCCCATGAGGAGAGCGAAGAGCATTCAAGCTGGGGAAGCGATGGACGGGCGCACAGCGAAGGCGGCGGCGTCATTTCGGTTCCCGAGACAGTAACGCCAGCCCCTGTTGAGGTCGTCGGCTCCGAGGACGCCCTGGAAGAGCTGCCGCAACGGCACAAGCGCCGCTGGCGGCACTACAAGATTCAAGAAGTCATCAAGCGCAATCAGATCGTCTTGATCCAGGTCGTCAAAGAGGAGCGCGGCTCCAAGGGCGCGGCGCTGACAACGTATCTTTCGCTTGCCGGCCGCTACACAGTGCTGATGCCGAATACGCCGAGCGGCGGCGGCATCTCACGCAAAATTACGGTCCCCGCCGACCGCAAACGGCTGAAGGAGATCGCGCAGGAGCTCGAAGTCCCGGAGGGAATGGGGCTCATCATCCGCACAGCCGGAGCCTCACGCACAAAGGCCGAGATCAAACGCGATTTCGAATATCTCTTGCGCCTCTGGGAGAACGTTCGCGATCTGACGCTGAAATCGACGGCGCCTTGCCTCGTCTACGAGGAGGGCAACCTGATCAAGCGGTCCATCCGCGACCTCTACAACAAAGATATCGACGAAATCCTTGTCGCGGGCGACGAAGCCCATCGCGAGGCCAAGGAGTTCATGCGCATGCTCATGCCGAGCCATGCAAAGAACGTCATCCAATACAAGGAGCCGGAACCGCTCTTCATCAAATATGAGGTCGAGCGGCAGCTGAACCAGATGTTCAGCCCAGTGGTGACGCTGCGCTCGGGCGGCTACATCGTACTCAGTCAGACCGAAGCGCTCGTCGCCATCGACGTGAACTCGGGCCGGGCCACGCGCGAATATTCCATCGAAGACACGGCGCTGAAGACGAATATGGAGGCTGCCGAGGAGGTGGCGCGGCAGGTACGCCTCCGCGACCTCGCCGGCCTGATCGTCATCGACTTCATCGACATGGACGAGCGGCGCAACAACCGATCCGTCGAACGCAAAATCAAGGAGGCGCTGCGCCACGACCGCGCGCGAATCCAGGTGGGGCATATCAGCCATTTCGGGCTGCTCGAGATGTCGCGCCAGCGTTTGCGCCAGGGCGTTGTGGAAGTTTCGACCATGCCTTGCCCCGTCTGCCAGGGCGTAGGTCACATCCGTTCGACTGAATCGGTTGCTTTGATGATCCTGCGCTCGATTGAAGATCACCTTCGCACACAAGGGCCAGCCGATCTCACGGCAGCCACTGCGACCGAGGCCGCGCTTTACATCCTCAATCACAAGCGCGCCTACTTGCGCGACATCGAGCTGCGCTACGGCGTGACTGTCGTCGTTCAGATGGACGAGGACGCTCACGGCGCCCACTTCACCCTCACCCGCGGCGCGGCTGCGAACGCGCCGGCTGTTGCGGAAACGCGCGCCATCCAGATGGAGCCGTCTCGATCGGCGCCCGCCGAGGCGGAGGCCGAAGCCGAGGCCGAAGCCGAGGATGAAGAGGAAACGGCCGCTCCAGCCGGGACAGAAGGCGAAGACAAGCGTCCGCAACGCCGCAAGCGCCGGCGCCGGCGCGGCGGCCGTGGCGATCAGCCGGGCGAGGCCGCGTTCCATAATGGGGCCGCATCGCCGGTCCTCGACGCTGAAAGCTCGGACGAAGAGGGCGAGGCCGAAGAGGTAGACGAGGTAACCACCTTAGAAGGCGGCGCTGCGCAGCCGGCGCTTTCCGAAGAAGGCCCGGCCAAGAACGGCACGGAAAGCGAGCAGGAATCCCAGTTCCGGCGCAATCGCCGCCGGGGCAGGCGCGGAGGCCGGCGCCACCGCGACGAATTGGGCGGCGGCGCAGAGTTTGCGAAGCAGCCGGGCGACGCCATCCCCGGTCTTGGCGAGCAGCCTTTCATGGCGTTCGACCTGAAGTTTCCTAAGAATCTAGAGCTTGGGCCGATAAGCCGCGAGCCGTCGCCGCAGGAACTTCCGGCAGCGCAGCCCGAAGCCTTTCGCGAGCCGGCCGTCGCCAGTGAACCGCTGCCTTCGGCCGATGCCGCGCCGCAAGCCGCGCCCGTGCCTGAAGTGCAAGCCGAAGCGGCGGCGGCACCTGCCGTGGCGGTCCTCGAGCCGGAACCGGACGCGCCGGCTGAGCCAACCCTCGAGTCGTCTCCGGAACCCGCCCCAGTGGCGGCGGCGCCCGTGATCGCTCCGGCTCCGCAGCCGAAACCGAAGCCCGTTAGAGCCGGCCCCCCGCGCAAGGGCTGGTGGCAGCGGGGGATCGGCTAGCTCAGCCATGCGAGCGAGCGATGCAGGCCATCACGCAGTTAGTTTGCGTGCCCCTGCTTTGCTCGGATGTATCTAGTTCCGGTAATGTGCCACGGCGCCGCCCGTTTCCCGGCGGCGCCATGCTGGGCTGCGCCTCCTCAACCTAGAGTTACAGCGCTGGCGGCAGCCGGGAAATGCGCCCAGATATGCGGCGAAAATTGATTAAAAGCAATCCAGATGGCGGCTTGGTTGCGCTGCATGCTCGATGCGGCGAAAAAACCGTCATTGATCCTCGTGAATATCCGCGCTATGCGACAAGGCTATGAGCAACGCAAAATCGATCCCCTCCCGGCTGATCGCCGGCTTAATTTTAGCAGTTTTCCTGGACACAGCGGTTCAGCTTTTGTGGAAAACGGCGGTTGTGACTGTGCCCTCTAGCGAGAATGGCCTGCCAATATCCGCGGTTCTGAGCCAACCGCTTTTCATTCTCGTGATCCTGCTCATGGGCGCGCAATTGCTGAATTGGTTTAGGGTGCTCGGCCAAGCCGATCTCAGCTATGCGAAGCCGATCACTGCCGTGAGTTTTCTAAGCGTCTTGGCGATGTCGGCAGTTTTCCTGAAGGAGCATGTAACCGTGCTGCAGCTCGTAGGTGTCGGGCTGGTGCTGGCCGGGGTTTGGTTCATCAGCCAGACCGATCATGTGACGGTCGCCGAGTCTAAAGAGGGGCCGCACATATGAGCGGGACAACCCTTGGGGTGCTGTTTGTAATCGTCTCAACTTTGTTCGAGGGCCTGGGGCAGGTCTTTTTGAAAAAGTCCGCGACGGCAAAGGTGCGCTGGTTCGCCTGGATCGTGCTGGCAGTCGTGTTCTTGATCGCCGACATAACTTTATACTCCCGCGCGTTGTCCTTCCTCAACGTCAGCGTCGCCTTTCCGATCGGCGCGCTGAACTACGTGGCCATAGCAATTTTGTCGCAGATATTTCTAAAGGAGCGCATTACGCGTGTCCGCTGGATCGGCGTGTGCCTTATTCTTACGGGCGTCGGACTTGTCGCCGCTCAGGCATGACAGAGATGCGTTTGCCGTAAATTTCGTTTTGCATGCCGGTCCGGGCTTCACCGTGCCGGCCGCTTCCGGAAGTCTGCCGCAATAACGCCTAGGCATACGGATTAGCGAAACGCCGCCCCTGCGCTCAGCTCCGCGCTCTCTTTGCGCGCAGGGCCGTCGACGACAATTTCGACAGCGGCCCAGACAGATAGCACCATGCGGGCGGCGCGAGACCGGGCAGCGTCGCCGCGGCGCTTTCAGGCACGCGGAACCGGCCGAAGCAGCTCGCGGCGGGCGAGGCAAGGGCGCGGTACCGCCATTCGGGCCGGTCCTCGGCGGCGATGGGCATGAGGCCGAAAATGGCCTGCCACTCGTTCCAGCGATGGAAGCCCGCGAGATTATCCGCCCCCATCAGCCAGACGAAATGCACCCCCGGAAACCGGCGCCGGAGGAAGCGCAGCGCCAGCGCCGTGTAGGCGGTGCCGATCCCCGTCTCGAAGGCGGTTACATCGATGCGGGGATGGCGCGACAGCGCCCGGCAAAGCGCGATGCGCTCGGCAAGCGGGGCTAGTTCGCTGTGCTCCTTCAGCGGATTTCCGGGCGAGACCATCCACCAGACCCGGTCCAAGCGCAGGCGCTTGAGCGCGTTGAGGCTGATGAGCCGATGCGCGGCATGCGGCGGGTTGAACGAGCCGCCAAGCAGCCCGATCCGCATCCCCGCAGCCGCAGGCGGCGGCCGCAAATCCTCAGCGGCGGGCGGCAACGCGTGCAAATGCCGGCTCGTCACTCCCCTCACCCCAGCTCTCTCCCGGCAAGCTCGCCTTGGTGTTTAGTCCCAGATGATTGGCGAGATAGAATCGGTGTAGAGCGAGGCATCCTTTTCCTGAGGGAGCGCTTTGCCTCATGCAAGTGAGATTGCACGCCAACGCCG
>JBKQIH010000006.1:0-20962 GCA_052148445.1 Rhodomicrobium sp. | reverse complement strand
GTGGTAAACGCGGGCGGCATTAAATCGCGATTGCGCGCCAAACCCGCGATTTTTCGCATTTTCACCTACGAATCGCGACTCCAAAAAGTCCGTTAAATATATTTCCAGTTTCGCGTTAACCTTGTTTCCGCCCCTTCCCGGCTTCCGCTTCACCGCCGCTGCGGAAGAATATTGTGTTACATCAACAACATATCCGGCTTAACGCTTCGGTAAGGCGCTTCCTGCGAGGATTGGGCCATGACGGTTTCTCAGGAGAGCGGACAGGGGAAGCGCAACAAGTGTTAACAGGACGCCCAGGACGGGCAGCTCCGGGGCAAGGAACGGCGCGGGCGCGAGCAGGCCGGCGCTTGAACACGCGCAGCCCGCGCTATATGCAGAGGAAGCTTGGCAAGCGGGGCGACCATGGATCACGACAGCTACCCAGACAGCTATATCGCCGGCATTTTGCGGGAGGCGAAAAGCTTCGCCATCGTGGGCGCGAGCGCCAACACCGTGCGGCCGAGCTATTTCGTGCAGAAATATCTGCTTGCGAAAGGCTATCGCGTTTTTCCGGTCAATCCGGGGCTCGCCGGCGGAGAGATCCTCGGGCAGAAGGTATTTGCGAACCTTGCCGCCCTTGAGGAGCCCGTCGACGTCATCGACATCTTCCGTAATTCGGCGGCGGCGCTGGGCATCGTCAAGGAGGCGCTCGCGCTCAAAGATAAGCTCCGCATCGAGGTCGTCTGGATGCAGCTTGGCGTCCGAAATGACGAGGCAGCGCGCCTTGCCGAGGAAGCTGGCATGAAGGTGGTCATGAACCGCTGCCCCAAAATCGAATATGGACGCATTTCGGGCGAGATCGCTTGGGCCGGGGTGAACAATAGGATGATTTCGAGCCAAAAGCCGGCAATCCTCGGCAAGGGCTATCAGCAGCTCTCCATCGGGAAAGAAAAAACCTGAGCTTCGCCAGCGGAGGAAAAACTTTGCCCTGATCGCGGAAGCTTGGGATTTGGAAGCAATAGCCTTTTAATTTCTATTGATTTTCCGGCGTAAATCGATTTCCCTTGGAACCTACACTCTAGGGAGATCGATAATGTCCGAACAACGCACGCCAGGTTTCAACACGCTTGCGATTCATGCCGGCGCCCAGCCCGATCCCGCCACGGGCGCGCGCGTGACGCCGATCTATCAGACGACCTCCTATGTGTTCGACAATGCCGAGCATGCGGCGTCATTGTTCAATCTCGAAGCGTTCGGCAATATCTACACGCGCATCATGAACCCGACCCAGGCGGTGCTGGAGGCCCGTGTCGCAGCCCTCGAAGGCGGGACGGCGGCTTTGGCTGCGGCTTCGGGACACGCGGCGCAACTCTTGACCTTCCACGTGCTTTTAGAGCCCGGCGACGAGTTCATCGCCTCGCGCCAGCTCTATGGCGGCTCCATCAATCAATTCAACCATGCCTTTAAGAAGTTCGGCTGGAACGTGGTCTGGGCGGACGGCAACGACCCGGCAAGCTTCGAAGCCGCGATCACGCCCAAGACGAAACTGATCTTCATCGAGTCCATCGCCAATCCCGGCGGCATCGTCCTCGATGTGCCGGCCATCGCCGCGATTGCCAAGAAGGCAGGCTTGCCGCTGATCGTGGATAACACCTTGGCCACCCCCTACCTCTTCCGGCCCAAGGAGCATGGCGCGGACATCGTGGTCCACTCGCTAACGAAGTTCATCGGGGGCCAGGGCAATTCCATCGGCGGCATTCTCGTCGATTGCGGCACGTTCGATTGGATTAAGAGCGGGCGTTATCCGATGCTTTCCGAGCCGAACCCCTCCTATCACGGCATGGTGATGGCGGAGACTTTCGGCAATTTCGCCTTCGCGATTGCGGCGCGCGTGCTTTCGCTGCGCGATCTCGGCCCCGCCATCGCGCCCCTCAACGCGTTTTTATTCATCAACGGGCTGGAGACCCTGCCCTTGCGCATGGCGCGCCATTGCGAGAACACCGTGGCGGTGGCGAGCTGGCTCGAGAAGCACCCCAAGGTCGATTGGGTCAACTACGCAGGCCTGCCGGGCAATCGCTATCACGCCCTGGCGGAGCGCCTTGTGCCCAAGGGCGCGGGTGCGGTTTTCACGTTTGGCCTCAAAGGCGGCTACAACGCAGGGCTGAAGCTTGTCGCCAACGTCAAGCTCTTCTCCCATCTTGCCAATATCGGCGACACGCGCAGCCTGATCATCCATCCGGCCTCGACGACGCACAGCCAGCTCACGCCGGAACAGCGCGCGCTGGCAGGAGCCGGCGACGATGTCGTGCGGCTATCGGTCGGTCTTGAGGATAGCGCCGATATTATCGCCGATCTCGAACAGGGCCTCGCCGCTGTTTAACCGCGCGAAACGGAGGCGCGATGGACTGTCCAGAGCGCCAGCGCAAGCACAATCATCGCATTGGCCTGATGGGCCAATGCGAGCCTCAGCGGCACTTCGTAGACGACCGTCCAAACGCCAAGCGCGATTTGCAGCAAGATGACAGCGCCGGTTGCGATTGCCGGAGCCCGGAGCTGCCGCCAGCGCCAAATTGCGAAGGCGAAGGCCCCGGCGTAGACCGCGATCGAATAGGCCAGCATCCGATGCGCAAAATGCGCGGCGAGCGGGTTCTCAAAAATATTCATGTACCAGGGCTCGTACACGTCGAGACCCGCCGGTACGATCTCGCCATTCATCAGCGGCCAAGTGTTCGAAGCGTGTCCGGCCTTTAGCCCCGCGACGAACGCGCCGGCGATAATTTGCACATAGACAAGGCCGGCAAGAATGAGAGCACCCAACCTCGCGGCTGGAGAAGGCGCCTTTGCAGCCTCCGCGCCGCCCGGCTCATCGCGGATCGACAGGCCGAGCCAGAACGCGTAGGCGGCGATCCCCGTCGCCAGCGCGAGATGCGCGGCCAGCCTGTACTGGCTGACACTAACGCGTTCGGAGAGCCCGCTCATGACCATGAACCAGCCAAGGGCACCCTGCGCGCCGCCGAGAACGAAAAGCGCGGCGATTTTGAGAATGAAAGGCTTCGGAATGGCCCTGCGCCAAAGAAAGTAAGCGAAGGGAAGCAGGAACACGAAGCCAATCAAGCGGCCGAGAAGCCGGTGCGACCATTCCCACCAATAGATTCCCTTGAACTCCCCGAGGCTCATCCCTCGATTGACAAGCTCGTATTGTGGAATGTGCCGGTATTTTTCGAAGGCGTCCTGCCAGGCAGCTTCACTGAGCGGCGGTAGCGTGCCGAGAAGCGGCTGCCATTCGGTGATCGACAAACCGGAGCCGGTCAGGCGCGTGGCGCCCCCTACGATCACCATGGCGAGCACAAAACCGGCCACTGCGAAAAGCCAAATCCGCACGGCGGTAAGCCTCGCCGCCGGCGCGGTGCTGCGGGTTATTTCAGGCGAAGCGGCATCCGCGAGTGAAGTCATCGATAAAACAAACCATGGTTGGGGCCTCCGTTGACCTAGCCCCAACGGCCCCGAACATAAAGCTCGCCAAAGGTCGCACGGCCCCCGGGCGCCGCATTCGCTTTAATAGACGCGTTCGAACGCGCGGACAAACGGCTCGCCTGTGAAGCGGTAGAGGAAGGCGTCTGCGTTATCGGTCGGGATCGCATCGCGGTCGTAACGGTAGCGGAAAGGAAGATCCTCATCGTACGCGAAGCGGCTGTAACCGTACCGGCCGTAACACCCATGGGCGCAACGAGGAACGGCGTAACAATTATAGGCGCACCAGTTGCGGAAAAGACCCGAGTGGCTGTGCCGGCGATGGTAGCGTGCCATGACGGCGCCCGCGGCGGGCTGCGTGAATTGCGGGTGTGCAGCCGGCATTGCGCTCGCCTCGCTTGTGAGGATCGCAACCGCAAGCAAAGCCGCGGCGATATAGATAAAGGTTCTCATTTCGTTCGGTCCTAGCTTAGGTGCCCCATGCGCTGGAGCGGCTAAACGATCTTAGTTATGCCGCCCCATGAATGCATCGTTAAACCGGAAACTGCCGTACGGCAAAAATGTTGGGCCGTACTTGCTTTAATAGAGCCAGCCGGACCAGCTCCAGCCGCCATATCCGCAGCCGTTACAACCATATCCGCAACTGCAACGGCCGCTACCGCAGCCGCAACCATAGCCGCTATAACCATAATAAGGCGGGCGGGCGCTACAGGCTGTTGTGTAGGTATAGAGGTCCCATCGCGTGCAGCCGCAACCATGGCAGGTGGGATAACCGGTTGGATAACCGTAGGGAGCGCATCGGCCGCAACCGCCATATGTCGCGCAACCGCAGTGCCCCCTGCGGTGGTGGCATTTCTTATACCCCGCTTTTACGGTATCAGCCGCCGGTGCTGCAAAGTGCACCGGCGATGCGGTCAGTGCGCGCGCTTCGCCTCCGAAGAAGGTGGCCGCGAACAAAGCAATGGCAAAACACAGAAGAGTTTTCATTCGATTGATCCTTGCGTCATGCCCCCGGCCACTGGAGCGCTCGCGTATCCTTGTCAGAATATCGCTAAAAAAGAGTATGAAAAGTTCTATCCCCGGTGATGCTTCCCCTTTGAAGGGAGAGGGAGGCATTGGCCTCCCTCCAGCTTAGAATAACCAGCCTAACAGAGGCAAACCTCCGCCGCAGCCGCCGTAATATCCACCGCAGCTTCCATAATATCCGCAGCCTCCATAAGATCCGCAGCCACCATACCTGTACCCGCATCCACTATAGACGCGGTGGTAGTAATGGTGGCGGCAGCGGTGGCAAGAGCCATAAGCCACCTGAACGGCGGCGGTCGATGTTTGCACGCCGGTTGCCGCACTTCCAGGAACGGCAGAAGCGGCTCCCGGCAGAAGAGAGGCCGCCATAAGGACAGCACCCGCTACGATTAGTTTTTTCATCTTTTGACCTCGACAGTAACACGGTACCCGATGCGCCGGGTACGCTGATCATACAGGGTACGTCTCAGTCAATAACGCTTCTATTAAACCAAAACTTAATATTTGCCATACGTAAAATTGAATAACTGTTTGCGGCTCCGCGAGAATGCTATGTATTTCGTAAAGACCTTTCCTTGCCGCGATCTTCGCAAGCACTCCTGTCTAGCCTCTTGCGGCAAAACACTGGCGGTTGCACCAAAACCGCCAGTTCTCTTGTTGCAGCCTGGACGCGTTATTTGGAGTGGTTCATGGGATCGGCGGTTTTGCCAGTTTTCTTTGGCTCGGCGGCGAGCTTTGCAGGCTGAACCGGAGGATGCTTCTCGATCCGCGCGTGCTTTTCGATGTGTTTATGCGCATGCCTGTAAACGGCATGGCTCGACACATGATGGCGGCGCGTAATAGCAGCGGGCGCGGTACCGCCGGCAGCGACGCCCACATTTCGCATAACGCTTGCGGTGACGCTTGGCCTGGGCGGCTATCTTGTGCCCGGTTCCGCCGGCCGCCGCCGCTTTGCTGCTCCCGGTCTCCGGCGCGGCAGCCTGCTCAGCCTTCGCAGCCTTTTCTGCTACAGGCTTGTCCGCTTGCTTTGGAGTTCGGACATTATTTTTGGCATCGGCCGCAGTGGCTGGTCTCTGCGGTGCCGAACTACCGGGACCGACCGTCGTAGCTGGCTTCACGGGCTGAGGACCCCCGGCACCTGTGGCCGCACCGGTAATCTTCGCGCCATCCGGCTTGCCGGCGTCTATTTTGAGCGGCGCGCGGGTGTTGGCGGCCGGCTCGCTCCCGGACTCCTGTTCCTTTCCGGCATCTTTTTTGATCGCCGGGGTAGATTTAGCCGGAACATCGGTTATGGCTGGAGGAGAGCTTGCCCCAACCCGGCCTCCGCCGCACATGTCAGGAGCACGATCACCGCCCAAGAGATGTTCCTCTGACACTTAACTCAATCTAAAGGAAAAATTTTCCGATAAAACGAGCTTTGAACATCGAATAGCTTAAACGTGCAGCAATAACACAGACAAGAGATCGCGAGACTCAATGCCCAGCCGTCTGAAAAAACTCATCGGAACAGTCATGTTCGTAGTGGGCAGCGCCTGCTACTTTACGCTCGCCATATCCATCGCGATTGTGCGCCTACCGGAAACCTCGATGGGCACCCAACTTCTATTCTATTTGGTGACCACACTGATCTGGTTTTTCTTTGCCGCCGTCCTGGTCCGCTGGATGCAAAAGCCTGGCACTGCGCGGACGGAATGAAAATAGGCCAGGCATTTCGCTTGGCACATATCGAAAGGGCCGCTTTCGCGGCCCCCGGCATCGAGCTAGCGGATCGTTAATAACAGAACCTCCAAGCGCGGACGTGGCAGTACGCAGGACCAAATCCCTGATTGATGCAGTTCCAATAGCAGCTGCCACCGCCGTATCCGTACCATACGCCTCCACGCCAATAGCCCCGGCCGCCATGCCAGCCACCGCCATGCCAGCCGTGGCCGCCATGCCAGCCATGCCCGCCGTGGCCGCCGTGGCCGCCGTGATGTCCACCGCCGAAATGTCCACCGCCATGGTGGCCGCCACCGTGATGTCCGCCGCCGTGGTGTCCACCGCCGTGACCGCCGCCATGGCCGCCGCGAACGAGCGTTGCAAATCCACCCGATTCAGCGGTGGGTTGCATTTCCGCCTGAGATAATCCGCTTAAGGTTCCCGGCGACGCATATGCAGGTAGTCCGGCAAAGGACAATCCCAGCAAAGCGGCACTTGCAATCAATGTACTTCTTACCGGCATCGTATAACCTACCTCTTCGTGTAGTTCGCGATACCTTCTTCGGCCCACGCTTGCGGCTTGAAGCCGCCCGCACTCACGACGGGTTCAGATCCATCGTTTAAACAATAATAATCCGCCATGATGTGAAATACGATGCCCAAAATTGTAACCGCTTCCGCTTTCATGCCGGGAGAGAAGAGCCGGTTACCAAGCTTATGCTTTTGAATCGAGAGGCTGGCGAGGAGGGAGCCTCCCGGCGATCCTTCTCGCGGCGGCGGCGTTCCTCTACCCGGCGGTTTCAGTGAAATTCGCCCCCCCAATAGATCGCGTTACGACTGACGTACAAAAAAGCGGCCCCAAAAAGGGGCCGCTTCTCAAAATCAGTTAAGCTGTTGAACAGCGAGCTTTAGCGGTGACCGTGTCCGCCGAAGCCGTGACCGCCGCCGTGACCACCGCGCCAGCCGCCGCCGTGCCAGCCATGACCACCGCGCCAGCCGCCTCTGTAGCCGCCGCGCCAGCCGCCGTAGCCGCCGCGCCAGCCGCCATAACCATAGCCGTAGCCCCAGCCTGGGTAGCCGTAGCCGCAACCATATCCGCCGCCATAGTAGCAGTCACCATAGTAAGGGCCGCCAACAACGGGACCCCAGTACCAGACGCCGCCTAGCCAGTAGCCGCGGCGTCCGCCGCGCCAGCCCCAGCGAGCGCCGGCGGGACCCCTGCCGCCCCATCCACGGCCGCCATGCCAGCCGCCGCCATGACCCCAGCCATGGCCACCGCCGCCATGACCCCAGCCATGGCCACCGCCGCCATGTCCGCCCCAGACCAGCGTAACGCCGTCTTTCGACTGGGCCTTCAACGCACCGCCGTCCAAAACGACGGAACCCGCGGATGCCGATTGCACCGCAAGCGACAAACCTAGTGCCGCGACTGCGGCAACTATCAGTCGTGTTAGTTTCATTTACAACCTTCTCTTAGCAAAGTTGACGGACCTTTTTTCCCGGCCATGAGAAACGCGATGGCTTTGCGCCATACTCGTACGTCATTAAGAATCGCGGTGAAGCTCCCGCATACAAACGATATAGCACCGTCATTGTGAAAAAGGAAAGGCAAGCAATGTAAAAGTTTATATGTATCATATTGTAACCTATGCCCCGGAAAAGCTGCATTCCGGCTACTGAGGATGACCTTTTCCGAGACCTTCGCCGAGCACGGAACCCTAGGGATGCCCGCGCCGGGATGCGCCCGCTCCCGCGAGATACAGGTTGGCGATGCCTTCCACCTTGTTATAGAAGCGGAAATAGGCTGACTGCATGAAGTGCGGCGCGGCCGAAAAGCCGGCGCCTGCGTAGCTTAAGTAAATTGTTTTGAAGTCCTCCGGCGTGGCGATCGTCTGCGCCGCCATCGTCTCGCGCGGGTCTGGTATGTCGCAACCACCACGGCGATTTTTCTGGGGTGCCCACCATCAGGCCTCGTAGCCCTCGATGACGATGATCTCGCCGGTGGAAGCGGCCAGGCGATGGGCGCGCGCGGCTCGATAGACCGGCGAATTGTAGCAATCGAGCGCCGCCTGATAGGTAGGAAACTCGATCACGACGTTGCGCGCGCGCGCCTGACCCTCGGCTGCGAAGAATTGCCCGCCTCGCACAAGGAACTTAGCCCCGTATTCGAGGTACGCGGGCGCCGCGGCGGCAACATACTCTTTGTATGCCTCGGGATCGTGAACATCGACCCTTGCAATCCAGTACCCCTTTGGCACGGCTGTCTCCGTTGAAAAAATGAAGGCGCTAAAGCTTTATAGCAGGATTATCGCACCGGGCTAGCAACGCGGCGCGGCCGGTCTCGCAGCGGATCTCTGAACAGCGCCGCAATAACCGGCCGGCTTTTATACCCAGCGATTGTCTTCGCCACGTTTCTGGCCATGGAGACCGTCGCTTGGACCACGCAAAAATGCGCGATGCACCGTTTTCTTTGGTGCCCGCACAAAAGTCTTCACGAGCCGCGTAAGGGCGCGTTCGAGCTCAACGATCTTTCCGGCCTGTTTTTTGGAGCAATCTCTATCGCCCTTATCGCCTGGAACGCCGAGGCCGGCGGCCCGCTTTGGGCGCTCTCCGTGGGGCTCGGCATGGCGGCTTACGGCGCGGTTTATTTCCTCGCTCACGAACATTCTCGTACACAACCGCGGCCGATGGCACATAGCGGCCCGGAACGGTTACCTCGCGCGGCTCTATCAGCCGCACCGGCTGTACCACGCCGTGAGCGGAAAGGCTGCGTCTCCTTCGGTTTCGTTTTCGCGCGAATCGCCCGCGCACCTGAAAAAGGTGCTGCTCGGCGAAATCAGACCCTCAAGAAGTCTCAACCCCACAGCAAGCGTCGCACGATTGATGGAACCAAGCCTCGCGGCCTTCTTTGATCAAAACCCAAACGATAGCCAGCGATCCAACTCCATCGATCCACCAAGCTTCAAAGGCCCATTGAGCGCCAAGAGCGAGAACCACAACGAAGGAAAGCCAGCCGCATGTCACCGCTTCCATCGCGTCGGCCCGGAGGGCGCGGCTGCCAAGCTTTGCAGCAACTGCAAGTTTGCGATAGGCAAGGAAACGCATAGACGGGATCGCAGCTAAGGCGACAATGAACCCAGGCCACGAGAAGGTTTCACCCTGTCGGGACCAAAGGCTCCAGATGGCCGCCGCTGTAACATAAGCAGCCAAGGCGAAGAGAAGGCCGCCCGCAATCCGGCCAGCCCTCCGTTCCGCGTCCTCGGAAAACGATTGGCCATGTTGCAGTTCGACCCGTAACCGCCAGATCAGGACGGCAGCTGAGGCCAGCTCAATCACACTATCCAACCCGAATGCCGTTAGGATAAGGCTGCCGGCAGCCAACCCCGATGCGATAGCTACAACGGCCTCAACCGTCATCCAGCCAATTGTCAGCCATTCGAGGCGAAAAGCTTCCCGGATAAGGGCAGCGCGATCGACGGTGGGTTCCGGCGGCGATATGACCGGAGGAGCAGCGCAACATTCGCTTGCGCAGGCGTCCGCGGGTTTCTCCAGCTGCGTCACTCTATTTCTCCGATTACTCGCCGGTAAGCATTGTTTTTAATCTACACAAAGCGGCCGTGCAAGATTATGCAAACCGCCTCATTCGGTCTTTGAACGAACTGCGCCAAGACCGCTATGGACCGGCAACAGAAGAAAGCGTTGGAGAGTCCAAGAAATACTGCTTAGGCTCGTTGCAATACGCGCTGGCGGAACGCTGGGCTAACTTAACGGGGGGGATGGCATGAGCAAGCTGGAAGCATTAATTTTCGACGTGGACGGAACGCTCGCGGACACCGAGCGGGACGGGCATCGGATTTCGTTCAACCGCGCCTTCGCCGAGGTCGGCTTGCACTGGGAATGGACGCCGGAACTCTATGGCGAGCTCCTCTGCGTGACCGGCGGCAAAGAGCGCATCCTGCATTATCTTAACCGGTACCGTCCCGGGTTCATCGCTCCACGCGCGCTACCCGATTTCGTCGCGAGCCTGCACGCGGCCAAGACCAAGCACTATGTCGGGCTTCTTGCTGAAGGCGGCGTACGCTTGCGTCCGGGCGTGGCGCGGCTCCTGAAAGAAGCAAGGGAGCGCCGCTTGCGGCTTGCCATCGCGACGACGACCACGCCCGCGAACGTGACCGCGCTGCTCGAAAGCGCGATGCCCGGCGAACTTTCCTGGTTCGAAGTTATCGGCGCCGGAGACATCGTACCGGCTAAAAAGCCGGCACCCGATATCTACAATTATGTTCTGCGGGAGCTGCGCCTTGACCCCAGCCAGTGCCTTGCTTTCGAAGATTCCGCACAGGGTTTGCGCTCATCGCTCGCGGCGAAGCTCAAAACCATCGTCACGGTCAACGGCTACACCGCAGGCCAGGATTTTACCGGAGCCGCGCTCGTTCTCGACTCCTTTGGCGAACCTGACCATCCGTTCCAGGTTCTCGCCGGCGACGCAGGGGACGCCACATTCGCCGGCGCCGCGCTGTTGCAGAAGGTCTTCGCCGAAGCCTGACGCGTATCGATCGAAGCTTGGCTGGATACTGTCATACCAGCGTATGCGGATATCCATCTAACTGCCCGATCTGCCCTCAACAAACATGGATTCCTGCCTTCGAGCGTGTAAAAAAATCGGCGTCTGGCCGCCCCAGCGCGGCTTTCGGGCATGCCGGAGCAGCGCTGTATCGGCAAGCAGGCGGCTTGGCGTTTTGCCCAGGCGGGCCTCGACGGCCTCGGCCATGGGCCGGGCGTAGCCTGCATCGTTCCTGCGGGCGGTCATATCGATCTCAACGGTAAAGCCATGCTCAGAGGTGACGGCCACCTGCGCATTATTTGGGAAAGCGCACCTCTTGCCCGGTCCATCGGGTTTGCTGCCCGCCAGAATTGCGCTTGCGTTAGGCTGCGCGAACCGCTATTTCTGCGCGATGGCGGCGTTTGCCGCCTTTTTGCATGCCCGTGACGGCATCCGCCGTCTGTCAGCAGCTCGTCTGCAAAGGAGGGTGTGCTCCACCGTCTCACATCTGGAGCACTGTCATGACCAAGCGCGTTAGCGCCAAGCATAAAATCGACCGCCGCCTCGGGGAAAATCTCTGGGGCCGGCCGAAAAGCCCGCTCAACAAGCGCGAATACGGCCCCGGCCAGCACGGCCAGCGCCGCCGCGGCAAAACTTCCGACTTCGGCACACAGCTCAAAGCCAAGCAGAAGCTGAAGGGCTATTACGCCAATATCACCGAGCGCCAGTTCCGCCGCATTTACGACGAGGCAACAAGGCTTCGCGGCGACACCTCGGAGAACCTGATCTCGCTCTTGGAGCGCCGCCTGGACGCGATCATCTATCGCGCCAAGTTTGTCGCGACGCCGTTCGCGGCCCGCCAATTCGTCAGCCACGGCCATGTGACCGTGAACGGCCGGCGCGTGAACATACCGAGCTATCGCTGCCGGCAGGGCGACGTCGTCGAGATCCGCGAGAGGTCGCGTGGCCTGACTTTCGTTCTCGAAGCCGTGCAGAGCAGCGAGCGCGACGTGCCCGATTATCTCGAAGCCGATCACAATAAGATGAATGTCCGCTTCGCTCGCATTCCGCAGCTGTCGGACGTACCATATCCAGTCGTGATGGAACCGAACCTCGTCGTCGAGTTCTACTCCCGCTAATTCCGGGCGGGCGCGGGCTGAGCCGTGGCGATTTGCCATACGGATCAAGCCGGTGTCCGCTTGTGAACCTTTTTCGATTACGCTAGGGAAGCGGTTCGAAAGATCGGCCGCCCGCGTCGGCTCAGGAGATACCAATGACCTACGTCGTTCTGGATTCCTGCATTAAATGCAAGTTCACGGATTGCGTGGAAGTCTGCCCCGTCGATTGCTTCTACGAGGGCGAAAACATGCTCGTCATCCATCCCGACGAATGCATCGATTGCGGCGTGTGCGAGCCGGAATGCCCCGTGGATGCGATCAAGCCGGACACCGAGCCTGGGCTTGAAAAATGGCTGGAGCTGAACCGCGACTATTCGGAAAAGTGGCCGAATATAACGGTGAAGAAGGCCTATCCGCCTGACGCGCACGACTTCGAAAAGGTGATGGATAAGCTCGATAAGTATTTCTCGCCGAACCCCGGCAGCGGGGATTAGGCCGCTCGCAGGGCGTCAGCCGCTCTGCCACCGCGGCCCTGCTGCCGCGCCGTCTTCTTGGAAACGCCTTCGTGAATTTCACCGGCGCGCCGGTGTGCTAATCTTTGTGCAGGTGCAATTGCCTTCATGGAGACGCATAAAGTGAGCTGGCAGCCTTCCAACGGCCCCATCCCTGGCGAACGGCGGTCATGCGACGCGCTCGACACCGTCATCGTGCCGCGCATGCGCGACCTCGGCGGGTTCAATGTGCGCCGCGCACTCCCTTCGGCCCAGCGGCAGATGGTGGGCCCATTCATCTTTTTCGACCAGATGGGACCGGCCGAGTTCGCTTTGGGCGAAGGGCTCGATGTGCGGCCGCATCCCCATATCGGGCTTGCCACGGTGACTTACCTGTTCGAGGGCGGGATCGTGCACCGCGACAGCCTTGGCTCGGCCCAGGCGATCGCGCCTGGCGATGTCAATTGGATGACGGCCGGAAAGGGCATCGTGCATTCGGAGCGCACCGCGCCGGAATGGAAAGCGCAAGCGGACCGGAAAATGTTCGGCATCCAAAGCTGGGTTGCTTTGCCCAAGGCGGCCGAGGAAGCCCCGCCGGATTTCTTCCACCATGGCGCGGCGTCGCTTCCCTTCATCGAGGACGAGGGCATGCGCTTGCGTCTCATCGCGGGCTCGCTGTTCGGCCAAACCTCGCCCGTACGAACCTTCTCCGCGATGTTCTACGCCGACGCGGAATTGGCCGCCCACGCGAAAATGCCGCTTACCGCGGAACACGAAGAGCGCGCGATCTATATCGCCTCGGGCGCCATCGAGATCGCGGGCGACCTATTCGAGAGCGGGCGCCTGCTCGTCTTCCGGCCGGGCGACGAGATCACGGTCGCCGCGCTCGCGCGAAGCCGCCTCCTGCTGCTGGGCGGCCAACCCATGGACGGTCCGCGCCACATTTGGTGGAATTTCGTTTCCTCTTCGCGCGAGCGTATCGAGCAGGCGAAGGAGGATTGGGCGCAGCGCCGCTTCGATACCGTGCCGGGCGACGAGATCGATTTTATTCCGCTCCCGGCGTAATCCATGGGAAATAGGTCAGCGGCTCGCTCATCGCGGTAGACTCGCCATATTTGAGCGAGACCCAGAGCAGCGCGCCCGAAGCGATGAGCGTGGCGGACCAAATCGCGGCATTTCTGATGGCCGCGGGAAGTCTCTCGAAAAAGCCGGGTTCCTCGCGGCGGATGTAGTCGCCTCTGAGATCGTGAAGCATGGGCTCGGGTCGCTACGCTAGAATCCTACGACTAAAGTAGCGCTATTCTAAAACAACCGCTGCTCTTTTGCATAGCCTGAAGTTGTGATTTGTCAAAAATTCGTAAATCTGGAGTCTCCGGGGATGTATCAGCCGCGCAAGGTTTCAAGCAGTCAATTCCTCACCGTGCGGGGGCTGCGAGCGCACCTGCGCTGCTGGGGGCCGGAGGCGGCCGGGCCGCTCGTCCTGCTCCATGGCGGGCGCGATGCCTCGGCGACCTTCCAATTCATGGTGGATAGCCTCGCGCGCGATTGGCGCGTCGTGGCGCCCGATTGGCGCGGCCACGGCAAGAGCGAGAGCGCGCCGCAGGGATACTGGTTCCCGGATTACCTCGCCGATCTCGACGCCATTCTGGAGCAGCTTTTCCCCGGCCGGCCCGTGCCGCTGGTGGGGCACAGTCTCGGCGGGAACGCCGCTTGCACCTATGCGGGCCTGCGCCCCGAGCGCGTGTCGCGGCTCGTCTCGCTCGACGGCTTCGGCCTGCCGGACCTCGGCCCCCAGGCAGCGCCCGCGCAACTGCGGCGCTGGCTCGGCGGCTGGCGCGAACCGCCGCCGCCGCACAAACCTTATGCGAGTGTGGCCGAAATGGCCGCGCGGCTGCGCCAGGCGAACAAGCGGCTCGATGAGGCGAAAGCGCTGTTCCTCGCCGCCGGGCTGAGCGAACGCCTGCCCGATGGCGGCTTCGTCTGGGCCTTCGATCCGCGCCACCGCGCCCCCTTTGCCACGCTGCATCGCAAGGCCGAATGGGCCGCCTGCCTCGCCGAGGTGCGCGCGCCGGCGCTGTTCATCGCCTCGGAGCGGCCCGTTCCAGCCGCGCTGGCCGAAGAGCCGGACGGCCTCGCCGCGCGCGCCGCCGCCATTGCAGGCGCGCGCTTCGAGCGGATCGCCGGGGCCGGCCACAATCTGCACCACGACGAGCCGGAGGCCGTCGCCGCCCTGGTGGAGAGCTTCCTCATCGCCTAAGCCGTGCCTATGAATACCGTACAAAACCATGATTGCTCAGTGCACCGCGCGCCTCTCTCTTAAGATGCAAGCTTGCGGCAAAGCGCCTTGCTAAAGCTTTAAGAGCCGTAACATATTGATATTACGAGCAAACATGCAGCTGCGGCGGCGGCGCGGGGCAGGCGCTCGCGGCATATTTTGGTTAATTTCAAACTGGAAATATATTTAACGGACTTTTTGAATGACGCTTTTGCAGGCGAAAACGCGAAAAATCGCGACATTTGCGGCGGTAAGATATTCGAATCCGCCCCGGTTTACCACGCCGGCGTTAACCACGTGACGGCGCTACAAGAATTCTACGCCCCGGGGCGCTTCCCCTACGGAAAAAGTCGTAAAATTCGTTTCTGTTTTCCCTGCCGCCCGAACCGCTCTGACCAAGGATTGCGCTCAGGGCGTCTTCCAGCTTCCAGACGAGAAATCTCTGAGAAGAACAGCGCCAAACATCATGACCCAGAATCCCGCAAAGGGATGCCACAGGAGCACAGCCAGGGCCGAGAACCTGTTGAAAGCAATGCCCGGTACTTTGGCGTTGCTAGGGTAATAAGAGAACGAGCCTTCGAAGCCATCCCAGCACCGTCTGCGAGGTGAAAGCTCATCGCCATCGGGAGTGTATGTAATCATTTCACCCCCTGAAGAGCAAATCACGAGGTTACCGGACGCCGAAACCCCGGCGATGGAGTGCTTGCCGCCTCCCACGAACAGGAAGCCGTTCTCGAAGCCTTCGGGGCCGTAACGTTGAACACGAAGAATCGAAGTGCTCACGATGAATACACGTCCATCTGGAGCTGTGAGGCGATCTGCGTCTAACGTATTTGGAAGTTCAAAGCGATCGAGAATCTCGTGAGGAAAAAACCGGAGCCAGAGCGGCTCAGAACAGCCAATCCCTCCCACTACGATAATGCAGATTGCAACCTTTCCTATAGGGTCGGACGTTGATGCTTGCCAGTGCTCATACCCCTTCACAGCGGCGATAGAGGCAAAAAGAGCAAGGAAAATTATAATACCGGGGATAAGCATTTTAATTGGTCCATGCTTGAATCTGAGGGCGGATCGGGCGGCTTGACTTTCCCGGTTTGGACGAGCGCTGCGCTGTTGGCAAATCTGGCGCAGGCAAAAAGAAAAGGGCGAAGGTGAACCCTCGCCAGAGTGCGGTGTTGTCGTCTCAGTCGCCGGGATGAGCCACAAAGACAGACGTCCCCAGCCCATTCCGGCGGTGCAAGCGACCGCAAAATGCGAATCGCGCCGCCAACCCTGCCGTCTGCTACGCGACGGGATTTGCGGCAAATAATTGTGCTTCGATTCAGGAAAGAAGTTGCGATGTCCAAGGACACAAAACTCCGTCTCTGGCTTGCTGTCATGGTCTTCATGATGTTGCAAGCGGTGGTATTCGGTTTCGGCATGACGGCAGTGCTGTACTATCCCACGCTTACCGAGCACGCTGGATTTTTCTGGGTACCGCTGGTTATTGCGGCGACCTCGATTATTTCCGCTGCCTTCTCTTGGTGGATCGCCCCGCATTTGCGGGCGCGCTATTGGCGCTCGGAGGGGGAACACTCGTTCATGAAGTGGGCAGGCGGAGGTCACTTAGGCAGCGATTGGGGGCATGAGCACGCTTTTAATGCTTCCTCGCAGAGCACAACCGCGAACCCAAACTCTTCCTCTTGACCAACGGCTCGCCAGCGAAAGTAATATTCTGCGCTGAAGTTTGACGCCCGCGTTGTCACGCGGCCAGAAACCTAAGCGGCTATGGCGTTTCAAGACGTAAACTGGCTGCGGAACACGGCCTTGATGTGGGCGAGGCGATGGAGCAGCCTGTCCGCCTCCTCCGGCTTGCCGAGCCGCTGCGCCAGCGCGATGGCGTCGTAAAGGAATTCCTTCGCGTCGCTGTAGCACGCGGTCGCACCGCGAAAGCCGGCGTCGTACATGCGCGTATAAGCGTCCTCCGCCCGCTCTTCGAGCCAGCGCAGCCGCGCGTCTGTTTCGTCTGGCAGGAGATCATTCATGACACAGCTACCATAGCCGAACGTTAGCGCGCACGGAAGGCGAGTGCGGGCGCCGCCACGAAAAAGAATAGCGCGGCCAGCGCGAGCACGATGGACGGCCCCGCCGCGGTGTCTAACTGGAGCGACAGAAATAGCCCGCCGAGCACCGCCGCCGCCGCCGCGATCCCGGCCAGCACCGCCATCTGCTCGGGCGTTTTCGAAAATGGCCGCGCGACCGCCGTTGGGAATATCATCAGCGAAGTGATGAGCAAGATGCCCACCACCTTCATGGCGAGCGCCACAGTCACCGCGATGAGAAGAATGAACGCGGTCCCGGTGCGCCGCACGGGCACTCCCTCGGCCGCGGCGAGGTCTTCGTTCACGGTCATGGCGAGCAGAGGGCGCCAAAGCCAGAACAGCGCGGCCAGCACCGCCGCGGCGCCGCCCCAGATCCAGGCGATGTCGGCCTTCGAGACCGCAAGGATGTCGCCGAAGAGATAGCCCATCAGGTCGAGCCGCGCGCCGCCCACGAAACTCGCCGCGATCAGCCCGGCCGCAAGTGCCGTATGCGCCAAGATGCCGAGCAGCGTATCGTAGGGGATCGCGCGCTGGGCTTGGAAGCCGGTGAGCAGCAGCGCCATCGCGGCGGCGGTGGCGATCACGCCCAGCGTGAGATCGATGCCGAGCAGGAAGCCGAGCGCCACGCCGAGGAGCCCCGAATAGGCAACGGTTTCGCCGAAATAGGCCATGCGCCGCCAGACCACGAAACAGCCGAGCGGCGCGGCGAGGATCGCGGTGCCGATGCCAGCCAGCGCGGCGCGGGTCAGAAAATCGTCAAGCATGCGCCACCAACCCCGTGTTCGCCAAAAGCAGCGTTCCGCGCGCAAAACCGGGGCAACACCCCTCACCCCGGCCGTCTCCCTTTGGGAGAGGGGGCGCTGCTTCACTCTCGGCGCATTGTTCAGGCGTCCCTTCTCCCAAGGGGAGAAGGACAGGATGAGGGGTGTTGCGCCCGTTGATAATCTGGAAGGACGGTCTGGCGATCACGCGGTCAGCTGCCATCGGCATGGCCGCCGCACGCGACATCGCCGGAAAGCGAGTGCGTGTGATCGTGGCGGTGGCTGTAAAGCCCGAAGCTTGCCGCCGCATCGGGGCCGAAAAGCCGCACATATTCCGGGTGGCCCGCCACCGCGCGCGGCACGCCTTCGCAGCAGATATGCCGGTTCAGGCAGATCACGCGGTCGCTGGCGCCCAGCACCACTTGCAGATCGTGGGAGATCAGGAGGACGCCGCAGCCGCGCCGTTCGCGGATCGCGGCGATGAGCGCGTAAAGCTGGGCGGCACCGGCGAAGTCGACGGCCTGGGCCGGCTCGTCGAGCACGAGCAGATGCGGATCGCGCGCGAGCGCCCGCGCTAATGCCACACGCTGAAACTCGCCGCCGGAAAGCTGCGCCATCTGCGCATCGATGAGATGGGGCGCGCCGGTCTCGGCGAGGCATTCCAGCGCGCGCGCCTTTGAAACGGGCTGGCTCAAGGACATGAACCGCCGCACGGAAAGCGGCACGATCGGCTCGACGGCCAAGCGCTGGGGAACATAGCCAACGCGAAGGCCCGGGCGCCGCGTAACGGTGCAGCCGGCCGGGGGCACAAGCCCGAGCAAAACCCGCGCGAGCGTGGTCTTGCCCGCGCCGTTCGGGCCGATCAGCGTGACGATCTCGCCGGGATGGACCGCGATGCTAACCCGGTCGAGGATCGGCTTGCCGCGCAGGGCTATCGAAACATCGGACGCCGCCGCGAGAACTTCGGGCCCGGCCGCGCCCGCCTTCAGCCGTTCGATGGCTTCTTGCGGTTCCACCTTGGTCAGCATGGCGCTCCCTCCGCCGCCGCGCGGCAATCCGCGCAGACTCCGATCACCTCGATCATCGTGGCGCGCGGGTGAAACCGGGCGCCCGTGCAGGCCCCGGCAATGGCGCCATAGGCCTCCGGTGCGTCCACCTCGCTCACCCGCCCGCAGCTATCGCAAAGCAGCGTCACCGTCTGCCGCGCGCTTTCGTGCTCGGTCATGCAGGCGAAAAACGCGTTGCGGCTTTCGAGCCGGTGGACAAGCCCGGCGCCTTGCAGCACGTCCAAAATCCGGTAAACCGAAACGGGCGCGAGCCGCTTGCCTTCCTTGCCGAGGCTTTCCATCAAATCGTAGGCGCTGACCGGCTTATGGCTGGTTGCGACCTGACGGAAAACCCGCTCGCGAAGCGCGGTCCATTTGATGCCCTTCTCCTGGCAGCGCGTTTTCGCGCGCCAAAGCGCACCGGCGACACAAGCGCCGTGATCGTGCTCGCGCGCGGGGAATGAGGGTGCCATCCTGTCGTTCATCTCACCTATGTAATGTTATTACCTTGCATCGGTCAACCGGATCGCAGCCCATTTTTTCACAACCTGGGTGCACAAACGCCAAGCGCCGTCTTGAAAATGAAGCAAATCTGATGCACATTCGGTGCGTTAAAGTGTTTGATCGGAGCATAGCCGGAACACTATCCACAAAGAAGGGTCTTCACGCTGAGGCTTAACGCGCTGAAACACGAGCCCGCTGGGCTCACTCCGCGCCGCGCACCGAGCGCCGCTGCGGCTTCCGCCTCCCTCGCTCATCTCATCATCGACTCCCTTGAGGACTCCAAGGCTGAGGAAATCGTCAGCATCGACCTGACGGGCAAGACCTCGCTTGGCGATTTCATGATTGTCGCCTCGGGGCGTTCGCAGCGCCATGTCGGCGCTGTCGCAGAGCGGCTGCTTGAGAAGTTGAAGGAGCAAGGCGTCCAGGGTACAAGGGTCGAAGGGATGCCGCTCTGCGACTGGGTGCTGATCGATGCGGGGGACGTTATCGTGCATGTCTTCCGCCCGGAGGCACGGACCTTCTACAACATCGAAAAGATGTGGGGGGCCGATAAACCCAAGCTGGAAGCGGTGGAATAGCGCTTTTTGACGGCGGGCGGCCGGAATGAAGATTTCGATTCTGGCTGTCGGCCGGCTCAAAAGCGGCGCTGAGCAAACCCAGTTCAACCGATATTTCGATTTGTTCAACGCGGCAGCGCGCAATCTGCGGATCCAGCCGATATCTGTCGTCGAAATCGGCGAGAGCCGGAGCCTCTCGGTTGAAGAGCGCAAAGACGAGGAAGCCGGCACGCTTCTATCGAAGCTCGGCGCCTCGCGCCTCATTGCGCTCGACGAGCAAGGGCAGATGCTCACCTCCTACGAATTCACCGCCATGTTCTCGCGGCTGCGCGACGAGGCGCTCGATGTGGCATTCGCCATCGGCGGGCCGGACGGGCACGGCGAGGCGGTCAAACAGGCCGCGCATTTCCAGCTTTCGCTCGGCCGCATGACCCTGCCTCACGGGCTCGTTCGCATCGTGCTCGCCGAGCAGCTCTACCGCGCCGTCACCATCATGCAGGGGCATCCGTATCACCGGGCTTAGCGCGGCGCAGAGCCATGCTTGGCGTTTGCCCGTCCGAGGCCGGGTGCGGCTGTCCGGAGGATTTTTGGGAGTGAACGCGATCTAAGGTAAATCGGACTTTCTGCGCGTTAGGGGAATGCGCAATCCGCGCTTTGACCAGATGATTGTTCAACTCGGCGGCATGTTGGAGCAGCCAATTTAGTGCGCAGTGGCAAGCCATTCTCTGCATTTTTGCCACCACCCAGAACTCAGGCATTCAGGCCGGCATTCGGCAGTGCACTCGGAGGGGATCTCAGCCGCCTTATGCCCCGCACCGTTCGGAAATGCGTTCGGGCTTTGCTGGGGGAGACCGTATTGCTGCCGAACTGCCTCTGCCCAGGCTTGCTTAGTCTCCCTAAGTGCACAAAGCGGATGCGCTGACGACGAGGGAGCGGGAATATACAGTGGAGTACAGATTAATAAGAGGCTTGATGCCGTCGAACACACCGATTCTGGAAAAGCAGCCTCTTCTCGCACGAGGGTGGCTTCGCGATCATCCTGGCCGATTTCTTTTTGTTCGAGATTATTGAACGGCGGGAATCGACACCAGCTCGATATCGAGCGCGGTGGCCGGGAGGCTTCCTGCCGCGTTCAATACCCCCCGGCATGCCTGCGTATTGGTGACGTTCCGTCACCTCTGACTTGCTGAATTGGCCGGAATAACAGCCGCCACCGTGACCCAATGCTGGCCGCAAATTTGCGGCCGCGGCGTTGAAACCGCGGCCGTTATGTTGCCAAACCGGGACTGCTTACTCGACGGCCGAACCGAGCTTCGCCTGCCAGCCCGGAAAGAGCTTGCTCGCGTCGTGCGGAAAGCTGATGAACGCGCGGGCGAATTCGCGGTGATGGCGTGCGAATTCGATAGGGTCAGCCT
>JBKQIH010000005.1:0-5054 GCA_052148445.1 Rhodomicrobium sp. | reverse complement strand
ATCGGTCTACGACGCCTTGGTGCGGCTCGCGCAAAGTTTCGCGCAGCGCTATCCGCTGGTCGACGGCCAGGGCAATTTCGGCAATATCGACGGCGATAACGCGGCGGCGATGCGGTACACCGAGGCGAGGATGACCGCGGTTGCGGGCGCGCTGCTGGAGGGCATCGACGAGGACACGGTCGATTTCCGCGAGACTTACGACGGCGAGGAAGAAGAGCCGGTCGTGCTGCCGGCGAATTTCCCGAACCTCTTGGCGAACGGTTCGTCCGGCATCGCGGTCGGCATGGCGACGAGCATTCCGCCGCATAATGTCGAAGAGGTTTGCGACGCGGCGCTGCATCTGATCAGGCATCCGAAAGCCAGCGTGGAGACGCTGCTGAGCTATCTGCCGGGGCCGGATTTCCCGACCGGCGGCACGCTGGTGGACGATCAGGCCGGGCTCATCGAGGCGTACAAAACCGGGCGCGGCTCGTTCCGCTTGCGCGCGCGCTGGCACACCGAGGAGACGGGGCGCGGCACCTATCAGATTATCGTCACCGAGATCCCCTATGGCGTGCAGAAGTCGCGGCTGATCGAGAAGATGGCCGATTTGCTGCAGGCCAAGAAGCTGCCGCTGCTCGGCGATGTGGACGACGAATCCGCCGAGGATATCCGCATCGTCATCGAGCCGAAATCGCGCAATGTCGATGCCGCGCTGCTGATGGAACAGCTGTTCCGCCTCTCCGAGCTTGAGGTGCGGGTACCGCTCAATATGACGGTGCTCTCGAAGGGCCAGATCCCGCAGGTGCTGGGGCTCGTCCAGGTGCTGCAGGAATGGCTCGACCACCGTAAGGTCGTGCTGCGCCGCCGCTCCGATCACCGCTTGAAGCAGATCGACCACCGGCTCGAAGTGCTCGGCGGCTTCCTGATCGCCTATCTCAATCTCGACGAGGTGATCCGCATCATCCGCAGCGAGGACGAGCCGAAACCCATATTGATGGAGCGCTTCACCCTCTCCGACGTGCAGGCCGAGGCGATCCTCAATATGCGGCTGCGCTCCTTGCGCAAGCTCGAAGAGATGGAGATCAACGCCGAGCATGCGAAGCTGTCGGAAGAGCGCACGGGTCTGATCGAGCTGTTGGGTTCGGACGACAAGCAGTGGGACAAAATCGCCGGCGAGATCCGCGAGACCAAGAAGAAGTTCGGCAAATCGGCGCCGCTGGGCAAGCGCAAGACGCAGACGGCCGCGCTGCCGCAGATCGATGTCTCCATCGAGGAGGCGCTGATCGAGAAGGAGCCGATCACCATCGTACTCTCGGAGAAGGGCTGGATCCGTGCGCTGAAAGGCCACGATGCCGATCTTTCGAAGGTGACGTTCAAAGCGGACGACAGCCTCAAATACGCGATCAAGGCGCAAACCACCGATAAGCTCGTGCTGTTCGCCACCAACGGCAAATTCTACACGCTGGAGGCGAACGAGCTGCCGGGCGGGCGCGGTCAAGGCGAGCCCGTGCGGCTGATGATCGATCTCGATGAGGCCGATGAGATCTTGGAGGGGTTTGTCCACAAGCCCGGCCGCAAGCTGCTCGTCGCCTCGAATATCGGCAACGGCTTCATCGTGGCCGAAGAGGAGGTCGTCGCCCAGACGCGCAAGGGCAAACAGATATTGAACCTCACCGAAGGCGAACGTGCCGCGCTGTGCCGCCCGGTGGCAGGCGATAGCGTCGCGGTGCTCGGCGAGAACCGGCGTCTGCTCGTCTTTCCGCTCGCCGAACTGAACGAGATGACCCGCGGCCGCGGCGTGCGTTTGCAGAAATATAAAGACGGATGTCTCGCCGATGTCCAAGTGTTCGATGGCGCCGCGGGCCTGCGTTTCGGCGATCCGGCGGGCCGGGTCAGAACCGTGAGCGAACTCTCCGATTATCGTGGCACCCGCGCCCAGGCGGGCACGGCCGGGCTTCGGGGATTGCCAAAGAATGGCCGTTTTGGCGTTACAGGGTTTGAAGAGGCATAGGCGTCAGCATCCCGTCCGTTGAGGGGCAAAAAGGGCACGCTTCGGTCAATTAACTAGGCTGAGCTAGAAAGCCCGTGTATTTCGATCCGCCGTTAGGCTAAGAGTGCCTGGGGCCAGGTTTTAGGGGCACATGCAAAAGCGAGCACTCTATAGAGTTTTGCCGCTGCTTTGCGCATTCGCTTGCGCGGGAACCCCAGCGCACGCCTTGGACTTTACCTCGCTCGACAGCCTCCAGCCTTCGGCCTGGATCGTCGATCTTGGCGGGTATGGCGTCTTTGAGCCCGTATACGAAGGCTCTAGTAAATACACCCTCGGTTTCAAGCCGCAGATCGATATCAGGCAGCCCGGCGATAAAGAGTGGCTGACCTTCCCGAATGACGCCGTTGGCTACAATCTTTTTGAGAACTATGATTTCCGCACCGGCCCGGCCGCCAATGTTTCGCTGCAAAGCCGCTTCCATGGAGAGGATATCGACCTGCGCCTTGGAAAAGCCGACGTCGATTTGGCTACAGGCTGGTTCGCTGAATATTATCCCCGTACCTACATCCGGACGCGTGTCGAACTCCTGCAGGGCCTCACTGGAAACACAGGGTTTGCGGCAAACTTTTCGGCCGATTACATCTGGCGGCCTTACGAGGACTGGACGTTTACCCTCGGCCCGCGCATGCAGCTTGCCAACGATCAATACGCCTCCGACTATTTCTCCACACAACGTGCTCAACAGACAGGCATTTATGTACCGTACCGGGCGGAAGGCGGCCTCATGTACGCCGGAGCGGAGCTGACTGGCAAGTACGAATGGACGAAGCAGGTGTCGACCAAATTCTTCGTCGATTACAACGAGCTTACGGGCGACGCGGCGGACAGCCCCCACGTCGCCGTAAGGGGAAGCGCTGAGCAATTTATTGCGGGCGTTGGCGGCAGTTATAAATTTGCGATCGAGCCGTAATACCGGATCCGGTTGAATGCTTCCCCGCCCGTCATCCCGGAACCGCCTTCGGCTGTATCCGGGATCGTTTCAAACGCCGGCCTCTTTTACGATCCCGTGTCTGCGGGGCGCGTGAAGGACAAGCCCCTGCACCATGAGAACGGGATTGAGGCGGCCCCGCGTTACCGGCGCCTTTTATGTCCCGGCCGTCCCGCATGCGGCGAGCGGTGTCCGGGTTTCAGCCGGGGGCGCTTGCCCTTTTTCGCCTTTTTTACGAAGCGGCCGCCGCCGCAGACGATGTTGCGCATGTCCGGGGCTTTTGCGCCCTCCGGCGTCGCCACAGGCGAAGTCGCCAGAGTTGGCGCGAGCACGGCCTTCCAGGGATACACCTCGAACCCGTGCTCGAAAAGCCCCGCGGCCCGGATGGTCCGCGCGGCCCCTGAATTTTCGCCAAGCACGACCGCGACAAGCTGCCGGCCGTTCCGCGTGGCGCTCGCGACAATATTATAGCCGGCTGCACAGATGAAGCCGGTCTTCATGCCGTCCGCGCCGTCATAGCTGCGCAAAAGCCCGTTGTGGGTGGTGACCATGCGGTTGCCGATCTTCACCTCGGTCATGGCGAAGATTTCGGCATATTGTGGAAATTCCTTGAGGATCATGCTCGCAAGGATCGCCATGTCGCGCGCCGTCGTCACCGACTGCTCCGGCGCTTCGACATTTTCCGAGGCGAACACCGGAAGGCCGTTCGGATTGACGAAATGCGTGTTCGTCATGCCGAGCCGCTTGGCGGTCTTGTTCATCAGCTCGACGAAATTGGCTTCGCTGCCGCCGATCTTTTCCGCGAGCATTACGGCGACGTCGTTCGCCGATTTCACAATCAGCGCCTTCACGGCGAGGTCGACCTTGAGGGTGGCACCCACGGGCATTCCGAACCTGCTCGGCGGCTGGTTCTGAGCGTGCTGCGTGCAGACGACAACGTCCTCGGGCGAGAGCTTGCCGTCGCGGATGGCCTCGAAGGTCAGATAGGCCGTCATCAATTTTGTGAGCGACGCCGGGCGCCACGGCAGATCGGCGTCCTCGGCGTACAGCACGAGCCCGGTCGACGGCTCCATGAGCAGCGCAGGGCCGGCCGCCGCCGAATAGACCGCCGCGAAAACCGCCAGTGCTCCAGCAAGTAAAATCCGCGCCGTGCTCAACATCCGTCTCTGCCTTGCTGAATTTGGCTCTAAGCGATGGTGCCCCAGGCCGGACTCGAACCAGCACGCCCTTGCAGGCAACAGATTTTGAGTCTGCCGCGTCTACCGTTCCGCCACTGGGGCTTTTCCATCGGAAGCCGGATCATAGCGAGGATCGTCCCCGCGTCAACCCGTCCCGGCGTTTTCGCCGTTCCGAAGGAAGCTAAATGGAAAAGATTAATGCGCTCCTTCGATTTCGGCACCTATTCGCATACGTATCCGGTTGAATGCTTCACGCCCAATTTTTGTCATCCCGGAACGGCGCGCTTGCGGCGTATCCGGGATCTTCACGGGAGCTTCGATTGCCCCAAGATCCCGGATAGCCGTAAGCGGCTTCCGGGATGACAGCGGGGAACTCTTCAACCGGATTTGGCGGGAAGGATCGAAAGCTGCACCATGGCGTTGGTCCCCCGGCCAAGCACGATGTTAACTTTGCGACGGACGCCCTCCACCGTCAGCGGCTTTGTCAGCACGCTGTGCACCCCTTCCTTGAGATAGGTTTGCGCCAAGGCATCTTGTCCGGCCCCGGCAATGAGCATGATTTTAGCGCCCGGCAATTTTTCGGCGATCTCTTGCAGCACCGGCGCCCCTTGCGCCTCAACGATCTCAAGCCCCAAGAGAAGCAGATCCGGTTTCCATCCGGCAGCCTTGGCATAGGCCGCGTTCAGATCCGGCAGGTCGTGCGCCTCGCACTCGTCGTGCAGCATGAACTGCAGCACCGCGCGCGCGATCTCGTCATCCGACACCACAAAAACGCGCTTGTTCTCCACTGCCCGGGACGTTTCGACGCCGATTTGCATTTAAGCCTCCAGAATATTTGCGCGCGGCCTGCCCTAAGTTCGAAGCGCTGTCCTGCAATTTCCGGGCCGGTATTCGCGCCGAGGCAGGCACCGTCAGT
>JBKQIH010000004.1:0-41633 GCA_052148445.1 Rhodomicrobium sp. | reverse complement strand
GCCGCCCTCGCGCTCCGCTGCTTTCGCCAAGTCCCAAAATACCTGCATCTCGTCGAGGGTCATGTCCTTCAGCTCACGGCCGCTCGCTTTCGCGCCGGCTTCCATGGCTTCCATGCGCCGGATGAATTTCAAGTTTGCCGCCCGCAGCGCGTGATCCGCGTCGATGCCGAGACGCATGCCGAGATTGACGAGCACGAACATCACATCGCCGAACTCCTCGAACTGGCGCTTGTCGCGCTCGGGGCTTGGAGGGGTTGCGATCTCCGCGCGCAGCTCGGCCAGCTCCTCGTCGACCTTGTCGAGGATGGGCTCGACGGTTGGCCAATCGAAGCCGGTTCCGCGGGCGCGGCGTTGCAATTTTGCGCATCTTAACAGCGCCGGAAGCCCGGCCGGTATCCCATCGAACAGCCCGGTGCCAGTGGCCGCGCCATCACCGGCGCCTTTCGCCACGCGTTCGGCCTGCTTGATGGCTTCCCATCGCGCCTCATGACCGGCGGCCCCGGCATCGGCAAAGACGTGCGGATGCCGGCGGATCATCTTGTCGCAAATGCCTTGGGCGACGTCCGCGAAAGCGAAATGGCCTGCCTCCTCCGCCATGCGTGCGTGATAGATAACCTGCAGGAGCAGATCGCCAAGCTCGTCCTTGAGATCGTGCATATCGCCCCGCTCGATCGCGTCGGCGACCTCATGGGCTTCTTCGACGGTATAGGGCGCAATGGTCGCGAAGGTTTGCTCGCGGTCCCAAGGGCAGCCCCGCACCGGATCGCGCAGGCGGACCATGATTTCAAGGAGGCGCTGCAATTCATCGGCGGCCTTGCCGCAGTCATTGGCCTGTTCGATTCCGGAAATAGTCTTTGTCTTTCGCTCGTGTCTCACGCACGCCTCATTCTGCACAAAATTGTCTCATTTCTGCATCGCTTCAGCTAAATTCACTTCTCTGAATTGACCGCAACGCGCTCACACACCTAAATTGCTAGCAATCATAAGTAAAGTGCCGGCGCCGGGGCGGCGTCGAAGTGGGGGGCTATCATGCGTGTTTTGGGTTTATCATTTGCGTTAATGTGCTCGATTGCGCCCGCGCTGGCGGACCCGAGCGACTACAGCCGGAACATCGCGTTCGGCGATAGCCTGCAGGATAATGGCAATTTGTACGCCCTCTCCTTCGGAACAAGTCCGCTCTCTCCTCCGTACTATAACGGGCGATTTTCGAACGGTCCAACCTGGATAGAATTGCTTTCGAATCCAGCTTATTCCTCGAATCCCGCAGCGAGTTCGATGAATGCATTTTGGGCCACGGGGTTGACCACAGGAAACGTCAACGCGGCTGTCGGCGGAGCTGGAACCGTTCCTGGCTCAAGCCTCAATCCGGTGCCTGACGTACAGACACAGATCAACACGTTTATCGGTTTTGGAGGCAAGTTCGGTCCGAACGATCTCGTTAGCGTTCAGGGCGGCGCGAACGACTTCTTTCAGTTCTTCACGCTAACCCCGCCTGCGTCGGTTCCGGCGCTACTTCCCGGCGCTTCGGTCACGATAGCCAACCGCGATGCGTCGAATATCGGGTTAGTGATCGCCGATGGGGCTAAGACCGTTCTCGTTTCGAACTTACCGAACCTGGGCGCTACGCCTTCGTTCAACGGCAGCGCCACAACGGCGCAGGCAGGCCTTCTCGCTACCGTAACCTACAACACAGCACTTAATGCCGATGTTCAGGCTCTAGCGGCATTAAACCCGAAGGTGAACCTCATTCAAATGGATTGGTCCGCGGCACTGAATGTGCTGCTTGCCCATCCCTCGGCCTACGGCTTTAGCAATATAACCGATCCTTGCTTTAACGGCGTCACCGTATGCAGTAATCCCAACGCTTACCTATTTTGGGACGACGTTCACCCGACCGAAGCCGCCCAAGAGCTTCTCGCGCGTTACGCGGCGCTGCTGCTTTCGACCGAGGAAACCGGCAAAGCCGTCTCGGCGCTGAGCCAAGTTGGCCTATCCAACCGGCTCGATGCTTCGGATATCATCTTCCGCCGGGGCGCTGCACCGGCCGCGGAAAAGCCCGGCGGCTTGTACGCAGAAGTCATCGGTTCGACCGCCTCGTTTGGCGGCGTCAACACCCCGACATACGGAAGCACCGCTTACGATTATTCTCTGGCCGGTGTGCGCGCGGGCTTCGACTCCAGCGCCGGGCCCATTTCTTTCGGCTCCGCGCTTGGCTATCAAACCGGCAGCCTTTCCGGGCATGCTTTAAGCGCAGACCTGAGTACGACCCAGATCGACGCCTACGCACTCACGCGGTTTTCGGGCCTGTTTGCGGGCGTGGAAGGCGGCGTGTCTTGGAGCAATTACGATAAAATCGTCCGCCAAACCGGCTTTCCCGCCGTTTCCGCCGATGGCGCCACGCGGGGCATCGATTACAGCGCCGATGCGACGATTGGCACGCAATATCAGCTTGGCGGCATTACGCTGACGCCAGCCGCCCGGGTTGGCTATGCCTCGATCAATGTCGACGGCTTTACGGAAAATGCGCCGATCCTCGCGCTGCAATACAGCGATCAGGACGTGACGACCGGTTTCTGGACAGCGAGGCTGCGTGCTTCGGGGAACCTGTTCGGCATGCCGGACTCGGTCGCTTACGGCGAAGCTGGCTATGAAGGTCTGTTTTCGACCAGCGACGCTTATACTGCGAAGCTCGCCTTCAACACCGCGCATGCCGTCAGCCTCAACGACAATGTGGACGCCCGCGGCTTTTTCCTAAAGACCGGCGTGGGCGGCTATGTTTACGAAGGTATCAAGGTAACCGGAGAATACGAGGTATCGTTGCAAAATGGGGCAGGGGATATCCAGAGCGGCCGGTTGCGTGTGACGATCCCGCTGCACGGCGATCTCTCCTTCAAGGACTAGGCTCTACTAAAAGCAAGGCTCCGCTCCCGGCAATGCGCCAAGTGGAGCCTAACCGCAGCCGTAACCGCAGCGTTTGCCCGCCCGCCAATTGCCGCTCCCGCGAGCGCGATTGGCGGGCGTTGACGTTTAAAGGCAAATCAAGTTGCCCTGGTTAAATTGGGCACGCCGGTCGCTGGGGCTGAGAGACGCGCCTTCTATATTTTTGCTACTGAGTTCCGATCCGGGCGCTTGCTGACTTGCGCGGCGAAAGCGCTTTGGCGTGAGCATTGCCCCCCACCGGGAAGCCTCGAACGCCGTGCAGGCAACAGACCCAAAACTTCTTGGCCGCTATTGTTGTCCCTGTCAGCCGGCGCGGTCTGGCTCATGTTCCCGCTCGTTGACGCAATCGTCTTGCGTTGTGCGAACTCTTTTGCTTGCCGTTAACCAAGCGTTAACCAACGCGGGCGCTATTTGATAAAAGATTCGCAAAAGGCTGCTCAGCGAGGGCTGTACCGTGCCTATGCCGGACAGTCCAGCCGCGCTGCCCGATTTGCAAATCGCCATACCCTTAACTTTGCGCCGCGGCATGCCGCAGCGAGCGAGACCAGGCGATGATCCTGAATTTAAACACCGGACCTCCTTAACCGGCCCCAGCCGCGAAAAGCTTTGGCACGCCCGCCAGTGGGGATTGCCAGCGTTTTTCGTCAACGCTCATCGGGCAGGGGATGGAGCCCTCAAGATGGGTGGCGGCTAAGGAAGTGGCGCCGATGCGCTTCCAGGGCTATCCGGCGGCAGGAATGAGCGTCCCGGACGGAAGCAGAGCTCAATTCCTCACAAAATGAAAATTTATTTTGCCGTTAACCTCGTGAAGGCGAGGAACGTGAGCGGCTGCCTTGAAACACCCATGCCGGTGACGGTATGAAAGGCTGAATGGGAGGTGTTGCCTGCAAAAAACCGCGCAAAACGCGCGGCCGGGGAAATATTGTCGAATTTTCTCGTAAAAGCCGCTTTGTTCACGGAACGTTCGCGCGCTTGCAGCGAATGAGAGCGGTTGTGCCTTCGAAAACCTATCAAATATATGGTCAGAAAAATAGCGTCGAAAAAGGCGTTAAAAAGCTAAATCACCGCCTTTTGCCGTTCGCATAAGATGCATTATGGAACCTCTGTCCGAGGCGCACGAATCAACCCTCGTGGAATTTCGCGCTAAACCGGTCGAGCAGCCGCACGCCGTAACCCGAGCCCCAGCTGTGGTTGATGTCGGTTGCAGGCGACGCCATTGCGGTGCCCGCGATGTCCAAATGCCCCCAAAGGGTTCCGGCATTGACGAAACGCTGCAGGAACTGCGCTGCTGTAATTGAACCGGCATCGCGGCCGCCGATATTCTTCACGTCGGCGAGTTTAGAATCGAGCGACTTGTTGTATTTCTTGGACAGCGGCAGGCGCCACGCGGTTTCCCCGGTTTCAAGGCCCGCTTCGGTAATCTGCGATGCGAGAGTGTCGTCGTTCGAGAACAGTCCGGCATTCTCCTTGCCGAGCGCAACCATAACCGCACCCGTGAGCGTTGCCAGAGTCAGGATGAGCTTGGGGGCGAGATGGGCCTGCGCATACCAGATAAGATCGGCGAGCACGAGCCGTCCCTCGGCATCGGTGTTAAGGATTTCGATAGTTTGCCCCGACGCGGAGGTCACGATGTCGCCTGGCCGGATTGCAGTGCCGCTGGGCATGTTTTCAACCAGTCCAACGAGGCCGATCGCGCGGACGGGCGCTTTGCGCCGCGCCAGAGCGGCCATGGCGCCCGCCACCGCCGCGGCGCCGGCCATGTCACCCTTCATATCCTCCATGCCCTGCGCGGGCTTGATGGAAATACCGCCGCTGTCGAAGCAAACGCCCTTGCCGATGAACACAAGGTTTCCCGGCTGAGAAGCCCCGGCCGCCTGGCCTTCCCAGCGGATCGCAACTACGGAGGATGGTTGCGCACTGCCCTGTCCGACCGCAAGAAGTGCATTCATTCCGAGCGATTTCAGCGCGCGCTCATCCAGCACGTCGACCTTTAGCCCCAACGTTTCAAGCGCCCGGAGCCGGCCGGTAAACTCCGGCGGCGTCAAAACATTCGCCGGCTCGTTCACGAGATCGCGCGCGAGGTAAACGCCTTCAGAAACAGCGTGATAGGTTTGAAACTTCTTGCTCAGGTCCGCGCCCCAACCGGACAGTATCGTAAGCGCGGGCGCCGTACCGTTGTCCGGGACGCTATCGTTATCGGCGTCTGCGGGGGCTGGAGCCTTGGTCTTGTACTTCTTGAACGCGTAGTTTCTCAATCCGAAGCCGAGCGCAAAGGCAAGCGGGGCCTCCTCCGTCAAGGCATCGAGACCTGTAAAGAAAATGGCGGCCTCGTCCGCCTTCGCGGGCAGTTTGCCGCGAACAGCGCCGCCAATGTCCAGCCATTCGCGCTCGTTCAGCGTTTTTTGATCGCCCGTTCCCACGATCAGGACGCGTCCGGCTGCAAGGCCGTGCGGCGCCAAAATCTCGATGACAGCTTTACGCTTGCCTTTGAAGGCGCTGACTTTCAACGCCCGGGAAATGGCGCCCGCGGACGCTTCGTCGAGATCGCGCAGGTGAGCGGGCAATCCTTCGCACTCGGCCGCAAAATAGACTGCGGTCCCGGCTCGCGTTTCGGAGGTAAGAGAGGCGAATGTTACGTTGGGAAGCTGTGTCATTGGATCGAGGAATTAGCCTGCCGGGCGATGGCCCGAGTTGATATGGGCGGCCGGCAGCCTATCGGAAAGCCCCACGGTTGGAAAGGCTGTGTTTGCGGCATAACGGCCGGAATTGTGCCATGAAGGCATGAGAGTTCAAAGCGGCACCGGGGCTGCTCTCCATACACCCGGCTGGAGCATTATGGCATGCTGATCGCGCGATACATCTTCCGTCAAACGGCTTCCGCGCTGATCATGATCCTGGTCTCGCTGACGCTGATCGTCTGGCTGACTTCGGTGTTGCGCGAAATCAAGCTATTAACGTCGGAAGGCCAGACATTTATTCTGTTTCTGAAAATTACGGCGCTGGCTATACCCAAGCTCATCGTCACAGTGGCACCCGTAGCCTTCCTGATCGCTTGCCTGCACACTTTGAACCGTCTGAATGGAGACAGCGAGCTTATCGTCCTGTCTGCCTCCGGGTCTTCGGTTTGGCGCCTGCTCGTGCCCTATTTCACACTTGCCGTCATTGTCTCGCTCGGCGTGCTTTGCGCGAACATCTTCGCGTTGCCGCCTGCAGCGAGACTGCTCAACGATTACGTTTCGCAAGTGCGCGCCGATCTGCTCTCGACGGTGCTTCAGCCCGGCGAATTCTCCGATCTCGAGCCTGGACTGACCATCCACATGCGGGACAAAGCGGAAAACGGCGATCTTGTCGGCGTGGTCGTTCATGACGAACGCGACAAGAAAGTTATCAACACGATCGTCGCGGAGAGAGGCGAGGTTAGGACCGATGGCGGCCGCTCGGAGATGGATCTCTACGACGGGCAAATCCTCAGGCAGCAAGCTGAAAAGACCAATGTACAATTCATCAATTTCAAAACCTACAGCTTCGATATGGGGGATTTTTCCTCGAAAGCGGGACAGCGGGAACGGCGAAACGAGGAACGCGATCTGGGCGAGCTCCTCACCATGGATAAGGAAAGCGCATACTATAAGGCAAACCAGACCGGGATTAGGTCCGAAATCCATCAACGGCTTTCAACCCCGGTCTATCCCTTCGCCTATGCATTCCTCGCCGTGCTTTACCTTGGGCGGCCGCGTACGACACGGGAGGGCCGCGGGAGCCTCCTCTTCACGGCCTTCCTAATCGGCGCTCTGCTGCAAGCGATGGGAATTGCCGGTGTCAATATGGTCGGCAAAAAGCCCTGGGCCGTTGGGCTCATTTACGGGGCCCCGGCGGTATCGGTCTTACTCTTTTCCGTCATGCTTCGCTTTAATATCCAAGCGCTCGCGCTGACAGTTCCCAATATCCGCCTCCCCTTTGCCCGGCGTATGCCGCGCGCCGCGAGTTCCACCGGAGGGGCCGGCCGATGATTGTCACCGCACTCGGCCGTTACATAGCGAGCCGCTTCGCCGTTACGATTTTGGGCGTTTTCTTCTTAATGTTGATATTGATCTTCTTCATAGATTTTGTCGAAGTCTTGCGCAGCGCGTCGCGCCGCGACGATGTGGGTGCGGGCACGCTCGCGCTCATCTCGCTGTTGCGTGTCCCTATTTTCGCCGAGCTTGCCCTGCCCTTCGCAGTACTGATCGGAACCATCGGTGCATTCCTAAGCCTGAGCCGCAGCTCGGAGCTAACGATCGTGCGGGCCGCGGGGCTTTCGGTTTGGCAGTTTCTACAACCCGGCCTTATCGTGTCCATCTTTTTCGGTGCGGTGGCGGTCACGCTATACAATCCGCTTGCTTCCGCCATGAAAGCGGAGTCCGAGCGTATTCAGACCGAGCTCTTCAACACCCAAAAGACCTTTGGAACCTCCCGGGGAACGGGCTCCTGGCTCCGGCAGGAAGGCCGCGATGGCCCCACGATCCTGCACGCTAAAACGGCGGCAGACAGGGGACTTACGCTCGGAGGCGTAACCCTGTTGCAATTTGACCTCAACAACAGATTTTATGAGGAGGTCCAAGCGAACAAGGCCGAACTGAGGCATGGCTATTGGCGACTAGAGAATGCAACTGCGCAAAGTTCCGGAGAGGCTTCGAGACACTACGACGAGTATTTCGTCAGCACGTATTTAAGCCCAGCTCAGATTATGGACAGTCTCGGCTCGATTGAAACACTATCGTTCTGGCAACTTCCCGATTTTATAGCCTTTGCTAAACAGGCCGGTATACCAACTGGTCGTTACGAACTGCAATATCAGCTGTTTTTGGTGCGCCCTATTCTTATGGCTGCAATGGTGCTTATCGCTGCAACCAGCTCACTGAAACCCTTTCGTTTTGGCAGAATTCAAACTATGGTTCTGACCGGGTTAGGCGGGGGGTTTGGCTTTTTCATCTTTTCGGAATTCTCGCGGAAAGTCGGTGCTTCGGGTTTGGTACCAGTCGCCGTTGCGGCATGGGGGCCTGCACTTGTTGCGTTCCTCCTTTCCGCCACCGTCCTTCTGCATCAGGAGGATGGCTAGGATGCCAGGGGATGAGATGCCAGCAGTGTTGAGAGTGGCGGATAGCTGTATGGAAACGGCGGCAAATGCTTAGCAGGGTCCTCATAGCGCTCCTTGCGGGCGTAGCGTGCTTGGCGGGCACGGCCGGTGCCCAGCAGCAGGCCGGCGCCCAGCTGCCACCATCGGGCGAAACAACCGTTGCAAAACAAGTTTCCCCGAACAAGACAACACCCATGCTGCTTCAGGCTGACGACCTGATTTACGACAACCGCAACCATCGCGTCATCGCGCGCGGCAATGTCGAAATTTATCAGGACGACAATGTTCTGCTTGCCGACGAAGTTATCTACGACAAAGTCGCAAATGTCCTGACCGCGATGGGCAACGTCCGCCTCAAGGAGGCCGACGGCTCGGTGGTCAATGCGGATCGCCTGACTTTGAAAAGCAACTTCCGGGACGGGTTCGTCCGGTCGTTGCGTGCCTTGACACAGGACGATACCCGCGTCGCAGCGGCGAACGCCTACAAAAAGGACAACAAGACGATCTATGAGAAGGGCGTGATCACGTCCTGCAAGCCGTGCGAGGATCATCCCGAGCGCGCACCGATTTGGCGCGTCAAGGCGACCCGGATCATTCAAGACAAAGACGATCACAATTTCTATTACGAGAACGCAACCTTCGAACTCTTCGGACTTCCGGTGGCGTGGGTTCCTTATTTTTATACGCCCGACAATACAGTTAAGCAACGTTCCGGCTTTTTAGCGCCGGTCACGGAGTACCATTCGTCGACCACTGGGTACTCGCTAGCGATCCCCTATTATTATGCGTTGTCGCCCAACTACGACGTGACCCTCACTCCAGAATTTACCACCCAAGCCGGCTATCTGATGCAGGCGGACTGGCGCCAAAGGCTGTGGAACGGGTCATATGAGATCAAGCTCGCAGGTGCCTATAATCAGAATGCCGATGACTTATTCGACAGAAACTGGCGCGGCAGTGTCGATACCAAGGGCGACTTCGAACTCAATAAATCTTGGCATTTCGGCTGGAGCTCCATCGTCGAGAGCGACGACACCTTCCGGCGGTTCTATGCACTCGATAGCATTTACGCTACGGAGCGCGTTTCCACGATTTATCTGACTGGTATGTTCGACCGGAACTATTTCAGCATATCGGCCAATCGCTACGGCAACCTGCTGGGCGACACTTACGATGTTACGACGAATACCTATGACAAGACTGTGACGGCGACGTCCTATCCAAGCATAGATTATAACTACGTCCACAATAAACCGGTTTTCGGTGGCGAATTCAGCTTCGACGTGAACGCGGTTGCGCTGTCGATCAACGATCCCGCCAACCAGCTTAAAATCGCCAATCTGCCGAACGTTACCCAGGGCACCACGGACCACATCGCGACCGATGTGCAGTGGCGCCGGACGTTCAAAGACGATCTGGGCGAAGTTTTTACCCCGTTTGTGTTCGGACGCGCCGACGTCTACAATGTGTCGTCCTTCCAAGAGGTGAATGTTAGCGGGCCTGCCGACACGTTCACACGGCAGATGGCCGGAGTTGGGCTCGATTACCGCTACCCGTTCGTTGCCAATACAGGAAGCATCTCTCAGGTGATCGAACCGGTGGGTCAGATTATCGCCCGCGGCGGCCAGGCAAACAACAATCTCGTGCCGATCACCGATGCGCAGAGCCTTGTCTTCGACGACACTTTGCTGTTCGATATCAACAAATTCTCCGGCTACGACCAGATCGAGACGGGAACTCGCACCAATTTCGGCGTGCAGTACACCATGCAGGCCAGCAACGGTCTCAGCATCCGCACCGTTGCGGGCGAAAGCATACAAGTTGCGGGCCCCAACGCATTCGCGGAAAACGCTATCTATCAAAATACCGGCCTTCAAACCGACCGCTCCGATTACGTAATTGGGACCTATTTCGATTATAAGAATCTTTTCCGGGCGGTGGCCCAGCTTTCCTTCAATGCGGAGGACTTCACCCTCGACACTCAACGCTACACCGTGCAGGCGAAGCTGGGCTTCTTGCAAGCCGGGGTTAGCTACGAATCCTTACCTGCGCAGCCCAACATCGGCTTCCTGACAGCGCGGCAGGAAGTTTCAGGCTTCTCAGCTCTCAAGGTAACCGACGAGTGGTCGGTCTTCGGCGATGCGCGCTACGATCTCGATCTTGGGCAGTGGGTTCGCAATAGTGTGGGTATTCAATACGCCGACGAATGCGTCATTTATGCTCTTACCTATCAGCAGACCTACGTTACGATTGAGGACATCAAGCCCGATACGTCTGTTGTGTTCCGCATCGGCATCAAGGGTTTTGGACAACAAACCACCCCAAGCTCGATCTACGACATCTCTCCAGAAGCTAACGCTTACCGCTAAAAGCTTCGATCGCGCCGCGCGGGGGCTTCCGCCTGTGGGTGAGAAGGCAAATTCAGCCCGCGTACCGTTGTTCGGCAAACTGTTGCCGCAAATGCAAGCCAACTCTTCTCAATGCGAATCTCTACACTTAAACACCTGATTGTTCTTCCGCTCGCCTCGCTCTTGTTCGCGCCGCTGCTGGCGCCCGGCGAGGCCTGCGCGCAAAATATCGTCGTGCTCGTCAACGATGAGCCGATAACCTCATTCGATGTGGCACAACGTCAGCGCTGGCTTGCGCGGACGAGCAATTATGGTGACCGCATGAAGGCGCTCTTAACCGGCGATGGCATCAATCAGCGTTTTCGCCAATTGATGATGGCGGCACATCCGACTTCGCAGGTCGAAGCCCAAAAGGCGGCGGAGCGGATCAAAAAGGAACTTGTCGAGGACGCCAAACGCCGGGTGCTATCCGAAGGCGGCGCGTCGTCACGCAAAGCGGTGATCGAGGCCTTGATCGACGATAGGTTGAAGCTGCAGGCCGCCAAAAAGTTGCAGGTCAAAATCAGCGACAAAGAAGTCGAGGAAAGTCTCTCGGCGCGGGCCCAGGCTGGCCCCGCAGGCACTAAGCCCGATATGAACGCATTCTACGCGCAGTTCGAGGCGGACGGGATAAATCGCAAGACGATTAAAGAGATTGTTCGCGCGCAGCTTGCCTGGCGAGACGTCATCCGCAAAAATTACGGGCCTCGAATTGCCTCCATGATGGCCGCGATACCGGACAACACCCCAAAAGTGGACGAAAAGGATATACAATTCGACGTAAGGGTTCTGAGGCTTGCGGTTAGGAACGCGGACGATCAAAAAGCCGTTGGCGAGCGGATGCTTGAGGCCGAGAACCTGAAGGAGAAGTTCCGCTCTTGTGCCGATCTTCCCAAAGAAGCCGGGCTCGTAGCCGATGCCACGGTGAAAAAAATCGACAAGGCGAAGCTTGCATCTTTTCCGAAAGACGTTCAGCCTCTTATTGAGAAGGTCGCCGAGGGCCAAATGACCCCGCCTGTCCTGGTTGGCAATGCTGTGGAATCTTACGCTGTATGCCGTAAGTCCGCTCCCGTGAAGCCGGCTGCGCATGTGGAGCAAAAACCTGACCCGCGTCAAGCGGAGTACGAGCGGTTCTCGCGCAGCTACCTGCAGGAGCTAAGGCAGAAGGCAGCGATCGATTACAGGGGATCCTAAGCGGAGTCTCCCAAAAGTGGCCGCCGGTTTTGTGATAGAAGCTCCGTGTGAACAAACTATTCTAAGCGGACATCGCCGGGGCAGCGAACGAATGTCTGCTTAGGCTACGGCAAGGGAACGAAGCAGGCATGACCGCATCGCTGCCGCTCGCCGTCACCATGGGAGACCCCGCGGGGATTGGACCGGACATTGCGCTATTAAGCTGGCGCCTGCGGGGTGCGGGAGATCGCCCCGTGTTCTTCGTCGTGGGCGACGCAACCGTTTTCGCTCAGAGAGCCGCTGCTTTGCCGCGCGCGAACGAATACAGAGTTGAGCGGATCGAGCGGCCGGAAGACGCTCAAGCCGTTTTTCAGCGGGCGCTCCCCATCCTGCCGCTCGACCGGCACTTAGGCCCGGTGATTGCAGGTCAGCCCCGCGTTTCTCATGCGGGAGCGATTGTGGCTTCCATCGAGATGGCTGCCGCTTTCACCGTTGCTGGCCGGGCCTCCGCGGTGGTAACGGCTCCTATCGCCAAGCATGTGCTGCTAAGCCACGGCTTTCCCCACGCGGGCCACACCGAGTTCCTGGCCGAACTCGCCGCCCGGCATGGCTTCCCTGGGGTTTTTCCCGTTATGCTTATGGCCTCCCCGCGCCTTTTGGCCGTTCCCGTCACAGTCCACATCCCTTTGAAGGACGTCCCCGCCGCCTTAACGCAGGACCGGCTCGAGCGCACGGCGGAGATTACCAACTTGGGTCTCATCCGGTATTTTGGAATTGAGCATCCGCGGCTTGCGATTTGCGGGCTCAATCCGCACGCCGGCGAACAGGGCGCGCTCGGCCGGGAGGAGATCGAGATCGCCGCCCCCGCCATAGCCGCGCTAAATGCCCGTGGCATCGACGCGTTTGGCCCTCTGCCAGCGGACACACTTTTTCACGAGGCTGCACGCCAAACTTACGATGCCGTGCTGGCCATGTACCACGACCAGGCACTGATTCCTTTCAAAACGCTTTCCTTCGAGGATGGCGTGAACGTGACGCTGGGCTTGCCCTTCATCCGCACTTCGCCCGATCACGGCACCGCCTTTTCACTCGCCGGCACTGGAGAAGCCAATCCCGCCAGCTTTATCGAAGCCCTTCGGCTCGCAAGCCGGATGGTCAAGGCGGCTTCAACCGCAGCGCGTCTGTCCTCGCTGTGAAAGCGGGCCCCGACCCCATCGAAACGCTGCCCCCGCTGAGGGAAGCTATTCGGGATGCCGGGCTCTCCGCAAAGAAATCGCTCGGCCAAAATTTCCTTCTCGACCTCAACATCACCCGGCGCATCGCAAGAGCCGCTGGCCCTCTGGAAGGCGTGACGGTACTGGAAATCGGGCCTGGTCCCGGGGGGCTAACACGCGCGCTCCTCTTAGAAGGTGCCGCGAAGGTGGTGGCTATCGAGCGCGACGAACGCTTCCGCCCGATCCTCGCGCAGATTGAGGAGCGGAGCGAGGGGCGGTTCACCCCGCTCTTTCTGGACGCGCTCGAGGCCGATTACGATGCGTTAGCCGCTGAGGCGGGGGTGAGCCGCGCCGCCGCAAATCTTCCCTACAACATTGCGACCCCGCTCATCGTGGGCTGGCTCACAGCCAAGCGCTGGCCGCCCTGGTTCAGCAAGCTCACGGTCATGGTCCAGCGCGAAGTGGCGGAGCGTCTCATCGCAGCGCCAGGGAGCGGCGAATACGGCAGGCTTGCGGTCCTGGCTCAATATCGCTCGCAACCGCGCATGCTGTTTACGCTGCCCCCAAGCGTATTCGTGCCGCCTCCAAAAGTGGCGTCCGCTCTGGTCGAGATCGTGCCCTGCCCCCCTGCCCCGGACGCGGTCCCTGTCTCTCTATTGGAGCAAGTGACCGCCGCCGCCTTCGGTCAACGCCGTAAAATGCTACGTTCTAGCCTTGGTTCGCTTGGCGTCGATACGGCCGCAATGCTTGCGCGTGCACAGATCGATCCCGCCCAGCGCGCGGAACGCCTGACGGTTTTGGAATTCGTCAGGCTTGCCCGCTGTCTGGGGGAACAACTGGGGCGGAGATCAATTTAGCGGCAAACGCATGCAGTCCATGCTGCCGGTCACGTTTGTGGCGCTCAGCCCTAAGAATGGCCTGAAGCGCGGCGAGGCTTTCTTCAAGATCGCGGTTGACAATCACATAATCGTATTCCTCCCAGTGGGAGATCTCCTGGGCAGCCGCCTTCATCCGGCCCTCGATCACATGTTTGGCGTCCGTACCGCGCGCATATATGCGCCGCGAGAGTTCTTCGGCGGAGGGCGGCAAAATGAAGACACGCACGGTGTCGCCAGGAAGAAGCGACGCGATCCGTGCCGCGCCCTGCCAATCGATGTCGAAGAGGATGTCTTTGCCACCAGCGAGCGCCTGCTTAACCGGGGCTGCCGGGGTGCCGTATAGATTACCGAAAACCTCGGCCCACTCGATCAGCTCGCCCGCGTCTCTGGCGTTTTCGAAACGCTCCCGCGTCACAAAAAAGTAATCCACCCCCTCGGTTTCGCCAGCCCGCGGCGAGCGGGTTGTCACCGAAATCGAATGGGCGAGCCCTGCGGCAGAATCCAGCAGAGCGCGCGCAAGCGTAGTTTTTCCCGCTCCCGAAGGGGAGGATAGGATTAGGCAAAATCCGCGGCGCGCGGGTAGTTGACAGACTTCACTCATAGCGATCTTTCAACAAAGAGGTGTCTCGAATTGAGGTCCGGCCGCGTTGCGGCGGGCCTAGTCAACCTCGCCGGGTTCTAGCAGCGGCGGGCAGGCGCCAGAGGTTTCAAAAACGTTGTTTGCCTCAACCGGCGCAGCAAGACCTACCGGTGCGGATTGCGTTGCGGTAGCGGTACATCCGACTGCGGTAGTTTATCGAGCGCGGTGGTACTGCTCCAACCCGAATTCGTTGGAGCGGGCTCCTCGTCGTCGCGCTCTTTCTCGATCCGCCGCCACTTCGCAACATTGCGCTGATGCTCGGCGTAGTTCTCCGCAAATACGTGCCCCCCCGTTCCATCGGCAACGAAATAAAGATCGTCCGACTTATCCGGATTGAGCACCGCTAGGATCGCATCCCGGCCCGGATTGGCGATCGGTGTGGGCGGGAGGCCCTTATGTCTATAAGTGTTATACAGGTTGTCTTTGTCTTCGAGCTCGCTGCGGCGAATGGGGCGGCCGAGCGTGCCTTCACCGTTGCTAGCGCCGTAAATAATGGTCGGGTCCGCCTGAAGCGGCATGCCCTTTTTCAGCCGGTTGAGATAAACGGCGGCGACATGGCGGCGTTCGTCTGCTTGGCTTGCCTCTTTCTCGACAATTGCCGCAAGATTCAACACGTCTTCGGTCTTCTTAATTGGCAGATCTGGCGCCCGCTTTGGCCACTCCCCTTCCAAAAACAGCCGCTGGGAGTCTTGCATGCGCCGGATGAGCTGCGCTCGGGAGGTTCCCCTTGGAAAAGGATAAGTTTCCGGCAACAGGCTACCTTCGGGCGGGAGCTCGATAACATCGCCCTCGAGTTCTGGATTGCTCTTAAGCCGCTCCACGACCTGATAGCTGGTTAATCCTTCGGGTATAGTAATCTTATATGAAATGGAATGGCCCAGCACGAGCACGTCCAGTACGTCACGAATACTTGCGCCGGCCTTGATATTATATTCGCCGGCTTTAATTTTTTTCTGCAAGTCGAATTTCCAAGCGGCAATCGTGAACGTCCAGCTGTCGGTTATGATCCCCTCTTGCTCCAACCGGCGGCCGACGGTACGCACGCCCTGATGGGGTGGAACGACGAACACCGTGGGATAGGCGAGCGGTCCGGGTAGATCGAATTGATGGCGCAGGAAGTAGAACAGCCCCGCCACGGTGATCAGCGCGATCAGCAGGAAAGTTGTAAACCAACTCAGAATGACGACCGCCGGATGCTGGGGGCGCTGCCGGCTGCCGTGAGGCGGCTCGGGGGCCCGCTCGGGCTCCAAGGCCTCAGAGGGGCTGCGGGGCAATATCGAATAGCCGCGCTGCCCGCGATACCCCGCATTTTGCTTCGCATCGCGGTTTTTACCCTTCGAGTTGTAAACGTCTCTGGGCATTGGATCGGCTTACTCTCACCCCGGACTGCGCAAATCACCAACGTATTGTGGCAAAAAAGTGTGTAACTTTCGTAGACCGTCCAACCGAAGCGATCGGCGATCCTTACTGTGCACTGGCTAGCTGACTCGCCTGAGCACCAAGCTTGCATTCGTGCCGCCAAATCCGAACGAGTTGCTCAGCACGGTATCGATCCGCTTTTCCTTGAATTTGTGAGGAACAAGATCGATCGCGGTTTCAACCGATGGATTATCGAGATTGAGCGTGGGCGGAACGGCGTTGTTCTGAATGGCAAGCGCTGAGAAGATCGCTTCGATGGCTCCCGCGGCGCCCAGCAAATGACCTGTGGCAGATTTTGTCGACGACATCGTGGCCTGTCCGGCCAATCCGCCGAACAAGCGCTCAACGGCTGCCAGTTCGATTTCGTCACCCATCGGCGTCGAAGTGCCGTGGGCATTGACGTAGTCGATATCGGCGGGCCCGAGCTTCGCCCTCTTTAGCGCCGCCTTCATACACCGGTAAGCCCCGTCACCGTCCTCGGCTGGGGCGGTGATATGAAACGCGTCGCCCGAGAGACCGTAACCGATGATCTCTGCGTACATCCGCGCGCCGCGTGCCTTTGCGTGCTCGTAGTCTTCGAGCACCACGACGCCCGAGCCCTCTCCCATGACAAAGCCGTCGCGGTCCCGGTCGTAGGGCCGCGAGGCGCGCAGCGGGTCGTCATTGAAGTGTGTCGAAAGCGCCCGGAGTGAAGCGAACCCAGCCATGCCCAGCCGGCAAAGCGGGCTTTCCGTGCCGCCCGCCACCATGACGTCGGCATCGTCGAGCGCAATCAGGCGAGCCGCGTCGCCAATGGCGTGCGCGCCCGTCGAGCAGGCCGTCACAACCGAATGATTCGGGCCTTTTAGTCCGTGCTGGATCGAAACGTAGCCAGACGCCAAGTTAATAAGGCGGCCGGGAATGAAGAAAGGGCTGAGGCGGCGGGGACCCTTTTCATGCAGGGTCATAGCGGCCCGCTCAATGCCTTCCAGACCCCCGATACCGGAGCCGATCAAGACGCCGGAGCGCGTGCGCTCATCCTCGGTTTTAGGACTCCATCCCGCATCCGCGAGTGCTTGGCCGGCGGCCGAGATCGCGTACACGATGAAGTCATCGACCTTGCGCTGCTCCTTCGGCTCCATCGCATCGTCGGGATTGAACTCCCCCGCCCCCGAGCCGCGCGGAATAAAAAAGCCGATCTGGCAGGCGATGTCGGACACGTCGAATTCCGTGACGCGCCGCGCACCGCTCTTGCCCGCGATCAGATTGGACCAAACTCGATCGGCGCCACACCCTAGCGGGGTGACCAGACCGATGCCGGTTATGACAACGCGCCGCATCCTCTCCTCCGGCGTTCTAACGCAAAGTCAGCGACACAAAGGCTGGCTCGCAACGCCCGCCGGCACCCGATCGCCCGCGCTTCCCACGCCTAGTACGGGAAGATAGCGCGCTTGTGTAGTTTCCGGCCATCAAGCCTTGGTCGAATGGGCTTCCAGGAAGCGGATCGCATCGCCAACGGTTTGGATCGTCTCCGCGGCGTCGTCCGGGATTTCAACCCCAAACTCTTCCTCGAACGCCATCACAAGCTCAACCGTGTCTAAGCTGTCCGCGCCCAGATCATCGATGAAGCTGGCGTTATCCGTTACTTTCTCGGCTTCAACGCCAAGGTGCTCGATGACGATTTTCTTTACGCGGTCCGATATATCGCTCATTTTTTCCTCACGGTTCCCCAAGTGATCCTAGCGCCTAATTTACACTCGATAAGCACAGTAGTTTACATCGCCGCTACACATCGGACATGGACTGCACTGGGCGCGATGTGGCTGGTAGCATTGAAGACCGGGAGGCGGAAGCCTTTTTTTGCGAGGCTGCCATACTTTCCCGCTTCAACGCGAGCCAAGCCCGCACACCCTCCCGCTCGCGCGCCTCGATAGCGCGCTTTGCGGTTACACCATGACCATACCACCATTGATGTGGAGCGTTTCTCCGGTTATGTAACGAGCCTCGTCGCTTGCAAGAAACACCGCGGCGGCCGCAATGTCGCCCGGCTTGCCGAAAACGCCGGCAGGAATCGCAGCGGCGATGGCTTCGGTTTGCTTCTCGTTCAGCGCATGGGTCATGGGTGTTTCGATAAACCCGGGCGCGATGCAATTGGCTGTGATGCCGCGCGAGGCAACTTCCCGCGCAAGCGATTTGGTCATCCCGACGAGCCCAGCCTTAGAGGCGGCATAATTGCCTTGCCCTGGATTGCCGATCACGCCGCTGATGGAGGCGATGTTGACAATGCGCCCGGTCCGGCGGCGCATCATATTCCGGAGCGCGGACCTGCACAGAACGAACACGGATGTGAGATTGACGGCGATCACCTCGTCCCACTCATCGTCCTTCATGCGCATGAAGAGGTTGTCTTTGGTGATCCCGGCGTTATTAACCAGAATGTCGAGCTGGCCCATGGCTGCTTCGGCCTGCGCGACAAGGCCCGCAACCTGAGCGCGGTCGTGCAAGTCGCAGGGCAGCACATGAACGCGGCTGCCGAGCTTGGCTGCCACCTCGTCGAGCTTGCCGCGCCGCGTGCCCGAGAGCGCCACGGCCGCGCCCTGCGCGTGCAAAGCCGCGGCAATCGTTTCCCCGATGCCTCCCGACGCGCCCGTGACGAGCGCACATTTTCCAGTCAAATCGAACATGACGCTAAATCCTATGCTGCCCTCAGGCCTCCGTCCGCGCTTTCAACCACTCGCCGAACGAGGCAATGTCCTCCGCGGTTCCTACCGCCCGGGCATCGGCTTGACTGCGGATGCGCTTTGCGAGCCCCGTCAGCACGCGGCCTGCCCCGATTTCGAACAGGGTATCGATGCCGTGGTCGACCATGTAGGCCACAGATTCGCGCCAGCGCACAACACCCGTCACCTGGGCCACCAACAAGCTTTTGATCTCGTGGGTATCGAGTACGGGCGCGGCGGTGACATTACTGATGAGCGGGATGCGCGGCGCGGCGAGCTTCACCTTGTCCAGCGCCTCAGCCATACGGTCCGCAGCCGGCTTCATCAGCGCACAATGAAACGGTGCGCTGACCGTGAGCGGCACGGCCCGGCGGATGCCGAAATCGCCTGCAAGCTTCGCCGCACGGTCTATCGCCGCCTTCGAGCCGCTGATAACCACCTGCCCCGGCGCATTGTCGTTTGCCACCTGGCACACATCGTTATCCGCGGCGGCGGCGGCAAGTTTTTCGGCCGGTTCTAGATCGGCACCGAGCAGCGCAAGCATGGCGCCCTGCCCTTGCGGCACGGCCTCCTGCATGGCGAGCCCGCGCAAGCGCAGGAGCCTCGCCGCGTCCGCCAACTCGAACACGCCCGAGGCGGCAAGCGCGGAATATTCGCCGAGCGAATGGCCCGCGACAAAAGCCGGTTGAATGGTATCGGCGCCGAATTCCTGGCGCAGCACGGCGAGCGCGGCAAGCGACACCGCCATCAACGCGGGCTGCGCATTTTGCGTCAGCGTCAGCTCCGCCTCCGGGCCCTCCCAGATGACGGCCGACAGCTTCTCGCCCAGCGCCTCGTCGACGGCCTCGAACACGGCCCGCGCGGCGGGAAAGCTTTGTGCAAGCCCCTGCCCCATGCCAACGGCCTGGCTGCCCTGTCCGGGAAATGTGAATGCAAAAGTCATGCGGCTCGCGTTACTACTCGCGTCTGATCTTAGGCCGGGCGGCAGCTTTGCCGGCCGCGTCCCGTGGCGCCAAAGACACGTTTCGGAGCGGCCTGTCAAGCGTGCTTTCGGCGGTTCCGCCGCAATGGTGTGAGCGAATTTGCCGCTCCCGTCATCGCGGAAAGCGCATCGCGCTAATCCAGAATCTTGCCCAGTACTACGAAGATGCCGGATAACCCGCCCGCGAGTTTCCGGGACGGCAAATTAGCTTCTCGGTTTAGGTGTTCGCGCATATCTAGCGACGGAGAGCGACCTTCACCGGAAGAGTTGCGGCCTGAGCTTTTGCCAGGTGTGAATAACAGCGCGGATCACGATGCGATCCCCTTCCTCTATGTAAAAAACATAATGGGATTGATAGCGTAGCGCCGAAGTCCCGGCGCAAATTCGCCTGCGTCAGCGCCGATGCCGGGAAAACCGGATAGAAGGGCGAAGGATTCTTCGCTAGTGGATCGCAAGAAGGTGGCGGCGCGCACGAGGGGCGACGCGATAGCTAGCCACGCCGGCGGCGCGTATCGGAGCGCCGGTGCGCCTCGGCGAGGATGTCCTCCATCGTCTGCCCACTATCGGTGATTGTGCCGGGATGGCTAAAAAGTTTGCGATAGCGCGTGAGCTGTTCCTCGCGGGAAAGCTCATTCCAAGCGGCGATCTCTTCGTCTGTTGGCGTGGCCGATGGCATAATGCGGGCCGTTGTGTCGCTCGTGCCTCGACTCCATAAGACGGCCGGGAAATCGATCCCGGCTTTCCGCCGTCATTGCGCGCTGCCTGGCCGCGTGCATCGACTATAGCCGGACTCGTACATTTTTGCTCTGGATTGCCACGGCGGCAAGGGCCGCCTCGCGATGACGATGCGTCTTTAATAATGCACGACGATCACCACGCGCCTCTTCTCCTCGTCCCGGAGCGGCGGCACCGAGCCGTCGGGCTGGTCCACGATCTGCACGCCGATATCGCCGGAGGGCACGCCGTCGCGCTGCAGCTCCTCGCGAACGGTCTCGGCGCGCCGGGCGGAGATGCGCCGCTGGCTCGCGGGCGTCGACGCGAAATCGGCGAGGGCGTTGATGTCGAGCAGCGTCACCGGCAGCGAGGCGGAGGACTTGGCCGCATCCGCCACGATCCGATGACCGCTTTCGGTCAAGACCGCGCCCTGCCATTCGCCTTGGCTGAGGTAGATGCGCGCGGGTTCCTGCGCGGTAGCCTCAGACCAAGCGGCCGGAGCGCACAGCAGGACGAGCCAGGAGAGCACGAGACGTTTCGCCATGGTTGTTTCCTCTTATCTGTCCGCGCCCGTCATTGCACAGGCCAAAAGGCGAGCGTGAGCGCGATAAGTGCGAGCCAAAGGCCGATTTCCAGCGTCTCGGTGATAGGTTGTATGCCCTCGATCCAGCCCCAAACGTGCACGGCCACCATGAACAGCCAAACCGTCATGATTGCTTCGAAGGTGAGCACGAGGCCGGTGCCGTACAGGCCGGCGCGGAACATCATGATTTCAACGACGAGGATGAAGGCTCCGAGGCAGCGGCCGAAATAGATGGCGAGATCGGTCTCGGCTGGAACGCGCCAAAGCACAAGTTTCGCCCATTTCAAGGGAACGAGAAAAATCGGAATGGCGAAAAACAGCGTCGTTGCCGCTGCCAGGATTAAAAGAAAGCGTTGCGCGCTTTCGGCCCAGATGCCGGTCATAAGAGAGTCCCTTCTTTGCGTGTTCCCCTCGCCTCCTCCGCTGTGCTGGGGTGCGTTTGGAGGCCCTGCAACATTATTACGGACATAGGCTGGGCCGGCTTGCCATTTTGTGCCAAAAATTCCTGAGATGTAACCTCAAGGCGGATCGGGATGGCCTACCGGCAATGCGGCTTCACACGGGCGAGTTCACTCGGACCGATTGCCGGTTTCGTGCACGAGCAAGGCGGCTCGATCGCGCGCGTTTTCCGCGAAGCCGATCTGCCGCTCCAGATCGTCGAGGCGCCCGCAATGCTTGTACCGCTTAAGGAGCAGTTCCGCCTGCTGGAAAGGGCGGCGCGGGACACGGGCGATGCGCAATTCGGAGCCCGGCTCGGCCAGAATGTGCGGGTCAAAAATCTGGGAGCCTATGGACGCTGGGTGGCTGCGGGCCAAAACCTCGAAGCCGCGCTCGCGCGCGCCGCGGTAGGGCTGAACGCGATGCTCCAGACCGCAACTGTGCTAAAGCTTGAACGCTTCGGTACCGTGGCGCATTGGTCGATCGAGCTCTTCGACCCCGCATCGGAGGGGCGCTATCAGCACGAGCTGCTCGCCCTTTGCTACATGCTCGATATCTTACGTTTCCACGCGGGGCCGGATTGGTCGCCGGACCTCGTGCTGACCACCGGGCCGAGATCGGCGCACAAGGGCCCGCTCGAACTGCTTTACCGGGCCGGGGTGCTGACGGGGCAGCCGATGCCGGCCATCCGGTTCGATGCGAGGCTTTTGGCTTGCCGCAGGCCTCATCGCGCGGCAGGAACCGATTGCGATGCGGCCGATAATGCGGCTGAGCCTTCGATCCCCGGAGACGGCGACGATCTTGGCATTATCGCTGCGGTTACAGCGCTTTCGCTTTTGAACGGCTATCCCCGTCTCGATTGGGTGGCCTCGAAGCTCGGGGTGACGCGCCGGTCCTTGCAACGCAGGCTCAACGGTTGCGGCACAAGCTTCGCGCACCTCGTCGAGCGAACATTAAGAGAGCGCGCCGAGGCGCTCGCCGTTCAGCCCGGCGTGACCCTGACAGCCATCGCGTTCGAGCTAGGGTATTCCGATACCGCGCATTTCAGCCGCGCGTTCAAGAAATGGACTGGAATGAACCCAAGCGCGTATCGCTCCTCCCGCGCCCAAATCCCGGAATGAGCGCCAACTTCCAAAATGCACCGATCATGCCTCGACTCAGCCGTCGCCGTACGCGCTGCTTGGCCGCGTGCATTGCCTATGGCCGGGCTCGCGCTTATCTGCTTAGATGCGCGCGCATTTCAATGACGAAGCTTTAGGGGCCGGCGCATGGGTGGGGAAACGGATGTCTTTATCTCCTATTCCAGCAAGGATGTGGCGCACGCGGAAGCGCTGGAGGCCTTGCTTGAAAAAGCAGGCCTGACGGTTTGGCGGGACAAGAAGCGTCTCGCCGCAGGCGATAATTACGTCTTCTCGATCCATGACGGCATTGCCAACGCAAAACGCGTGGTGGTGCTGTGGTCGCCCAATTCCATCGCTTCGGATTACGTGATCGCCGAAGCGGAATATGCCCGGAACGCGAAAAAGCTGATCCCCGTCGCCCTCGTTCCTTGCACTCCTCCCGTGCCCTTTAACGTAGATCACGCACTTCCGCTCAGCGTCATCGCAACCGCGCCGGAAATCCTGCTCAAGGCGCTGAGCGGGAGCAAAGAGAAAGACGGCACCTATCGCGTATTCAGCGTCGCGCCGGAGGACATCGACACCTCGCGGCTGCCAAAAACCTTCTCGCCCGAGCTGTTCGGCCGCGAGATCGAAACCGCGCAGCTCTTCGATGCTTGGCACGGCGGCAAAACCCACATCGTCGCCCTCGACGCCATCGGCGGCACCGGCAAGACAGCGCTCGTCAGCCATTTCATCCAGCTGCTTAAGGAAGGCGGCTGGCGTGGCGCGCAGCGCGTGTTCGTCTGGTCGTTCTACAGCCAGGGCACTGACGAGAACCGCCAGGGTGACGCCGACCCGTTCTATATCGCGGCGCTAACCTTCTTCGGCTTCGAGCGCGACGCCGCCGAAGCCGAGGCGCGCAACCGCGCGGGCCGCACGCCGACGCGCAAGGAGATAGAGGCCGCCCAGCTCGCGCTGATCCGCGCCGAATTGCCCTCGCCCGCCGAGAAAGGCCGCGCGCTCACCCGCCTCGTGCGCGAACGCCGCACGCTGCTGTTCCTCGACGGCATGGAGCCGCTGCAATATCCGGCGGGGCGCAACGGCGGCGGCAAGGACGAGACCGGCGTCTCCGGCATGCTGAAGGACAAGGGCATGGCCCTGCTGCTGCGCGAGCTGGCGGCGGACAATCCGGGCCTCGTCATCGTCACCACGCGCATCAAGCTCAAGGATTTGAAAGAGTTCCGCGCTCCGGGCGTCCTGCCCATTGCGCTCACGGCGCTTTTGGAAGCGCCTGCCGTCGAGCTGTTGAAAGCGCGCGGCGTAATGGGCAGCGCCAAACATCTCGCCAAGCTCGCGAACGATTTGCGCGGCCATGCGCTGGCCCTGAACCTCGTCGCGCGCTATCTAGTTACCCATCACGGCGGCGATGCGCGCCGCGCCGATCTCCTGCCCGATCTCGCCCATGTGGGCGGCGATGACGAACGCGATCCCTATCGCGTCATGAGCGCCTATGAGATCGAGTTTAAAAAAGAGATCGCGCGGGAACTCGGCATCATCCCAAAATGGGCGCGGAAGGTGAAGCTCGACCGGTTGTTCAAGACCGATACGCTCACTTTATCGGCGAAGGCGCTCTCGACGGCGGCGGGCCGGCAGCTCGCGCTGCTTTATATGCTCGGCCTGTTCGACCAGCCGGTGCCGCGCGCGGTGCTCGACGCGCTGATCGCACCGCCCGCCATCGCCGGCCTCACCGATGGCCTGCTGGCCGCCGAAGTGCGCACCACGCAATGGAACGAGGCGATTGCGCGGCTGCGCGATCAGGGGCTGATCTCGCCCGCAGATGCCGACGCGCCCGGCGCGCTCGACTGCCACCCGCTGGTGCGCGAATATTTCGGCCAGCGGCTGGCGCAGATCGACCGGACCGCGTTCAAGGCCGCGCATTCGCGGCTTTACGAATATTATCGCTACGGGGGACTGCCCGCCGCCTTCCGTGAGCCGGTGGCTTACGGCGTTTTGGCGTTAGTTGCCGATTTCCCAAATGCGCCTTACAAAGAGGCGCTTCAGATGCTCATTGAGCGGAAACTGCCGGAGAAAGCATCGCAAACGTGGCCGCCGGTGCTCCTGCGCTCAACACCGGACCAACTGCGCGAAGCGGCGGCGCTGATCGGCGGGACCGAGTGGAACAAAGCGCTAGATGCCTTTCTGCCCGGGGACGAGGCGGGGATGAACCCGCTGTTTTCCGCGATCGCCCATGGCTGCGCGGCGGAGCGCGAGGACGAGGCCTGGAGCGAGGTCTATCGGCCGCGCATCGCGCACGGCAACGAGTTCTTCGCGGCGCGACGGCTCGGCCTTTTTAGTCAGGAGCTGGCGGCGGCGGCAAACTTCTTCGAAGCGCCCTTCATGGTGCCCTCGTCTCGGCTTGCGGCAAACCTCCGCGTGCTGCTTCTGAACCTCGCAGGCACCTATTTACAAGCGCTTGGACGCCTGGGAGACGCCGCCCCGCCAATGAGGAAGGCAATTAAACTTGGAATTAGCCAGGACGAAAAAGCCTCAAACCTAGCAAGAGGCGCGGGCAGTCTTAGTGAATTGCTCGTCGCCATCGGCCAGCTTTCCGGAGACGAGGGGGCCGAGACGGCAGGCAAAGCGGCCGTTGCGTTCGCGGACCGTTCCTGCGAAACCTTCGAGTGCATGTTCCTGCGCGCCATCCAGGCGGACGCGTCGCTGCAGGTCGGCGCTCTAGCTTGCGCCGAGGCATTATTCCATAAGGCCGAGGAGCTACAGAAAGAGAGACAACCCGGCTGGCCTCGCATCTATTCGCTGGCAGGCTACCGCTATTGCGATCTGCTGCTTGCTCGCGGCCGCACCGCTGAGGCCGCCGCGCGCGCCTTCTGGGTGATCGAACATGAGTCGAATAGCCCGCCACTTGACAATTCCCTTTACCGCATAGCCCAAGTGAGGGCAGTTCTGACCTCGGTCCCGCCTCCGGCGCCCGCACCGCAGAACTGCTCTTCCCGCTCCGACGCAGCTGTTACCGCCCTGCGCCGCGTCAACGCCGAAAATCACCTGCCTCGCGGCCTGCTCGCCCATGCCGAAGCGCTGTGGCGCTGTGGCGACGCGAACGCCGCCGGCGACCCGCTCAGCGAGGCCGAAGACATCGCCGCGCGCGGCCCCATGCCGCTGTTCCTCACGCAAGCACATCTGCTCCGCGCCCGCATCGCGCTCAGCCAAGGCGATGTCATGGCCGCCCATGAAAAGCGCAAGGCCGCCGCATTCCTCATCGAAAAGCATGACTATGGACGCGGCGCGGTCGAACTTGCCGTGCTCGACGCCGAAATTGCCTGCGCCGCAAATGTGCCCGCGCGGGACGCCGCAATCAACGCAGCGCTCAGCGCCATCGCCGGCGAACCTTACCACGACGCCCGCACCAGCCGGACCATCTCTGGCGGCTGGTTCGGCCTGCTGCCGCGCCTCGAAGCGATCCTCCCCGCCGGCCACGCCGGTCTCGCCCAGCTCCAAGCCGCCCGCGACGCCTACAACGCCGAGCGCGACGACTATCTCCGCTCGACCCTCGCCAAGGATGTGAAGGGTTACGATCCCGAGGGCGACCCCATCGCCGCCTACCTCGCGCAACGCGACGCCGGCGGCAAACCGTAATGTCATGCCGGAAAGGCACTTGTGCCTTATCCGGCATCTTCGCCGGTGCAAGCTTCAAGATCGCGGATAAGCGCTGAAGCGCTTTCCGCGACGACAAACAGGAGCGCAACGATCTCGTGTTGTAACCCCTTATCCCCGCCTTCTCCCACTGGGAGAGGGAGTCCCGGCGTGCCCGTTGACGAGGCGTCCCCTGTCCCATGGGGAGAGGGACAGGGTGAAAGGGGTACCGCTTTAGTTAATGAATCGCCTTACGTCGCGTAGCGCCCTACTATCCTTAACGCGGAAGTGGTAAATGCCGGCGGCTTCGAATATTTCCCCGCCGCAAAGTTCGCGCAAAAACGCGATTTCGCCTACTATTCGTGCATTGAAAAAGTCCGTTAAATACGTTTGCAGTTCGAAATTAACCATAAAGCCGCGCCAGCGGACAGCCGGGCAGCGCCGTCGCGTTTTCTTTTACGACGTGCTTTCAATGACTTATGCCGCTTAACGCTTTCGCAAGGCGCTTTTCCCTACCATCTCAGCTTAAGAAAGCCAACGGAGATACTTACTCTTGCGCCCCCATTTTTATGACTTTCCAACCCCCCAGCCCGCCGGAAAACTGCTTGCGGCGGGCGCGAATTTCCATATAGTGCGTGCACCGTCCGGTTTGAGGCTGAACGGAACCCTGAGGCTGTTCCCAAAACGAATGCCCCTTGCGTGGCGCGCGAGCGTCCATGTTCCCGTGTCTCTGCTCTGCTTAAGATCCATCAACGCCTTTCCGGGCTTGACGGGGGCTCTGCGCCGGACACACACAACTGGGAAAGGCCGATATGCCAAATTACGAGCATACTTTTCTTGCGCGCCAGGACGTGACGCAGCAGCAAGTTACCGCCCTCATGAGCACCTATAAAGCCGTCATCGAAGAGCTTGGCGGCAAGGTCGGCAAGACCGAATATTGGGGGCTCAAGTCCACCGCTTACAAGATCAAGAAGAACCGCCGCGCGCATTACGCGTTTTTCAACATCGACGCTCCGCACGCAGCGGTGGCCGAGATGGAGCGGCAGATGAGCATCTCCACCGATATCCTGCGCTACCTGACGGTGCGCGTCGAGGAGCTGGACGAGAAGCCGTCCATCATGATGCGCAAGCAGGACGAGCGCGGAGAGCGTGGCGACCGTGGAGATAGAGGCGATCGCGGAGATCGCGGCGACAGAGGCCCGCGTCCCCCGCGGCGCGACCGTGACGAGCGCGGCTTCGGAGGCGGCGGCTTTGGTGGCGGCGGCTTCGGCGGCGGTGGATTTGGCGGTGGCGGCTTTGGTGGCGGTGGATCCCGTGACGGCGACAGCGGCGGCAGGCCCCCCCGTGCGCCCCGGACCGAGACCGCAGGAGGTGAAGAATGAGCATGCAATCGACGAGTAGCGGCGCCGGAGCGCGCCGCCCCTTCTATCGCCGCCGCAAGACCTGCCCCTTCACGGGCGATAATGCGCCGGTCATCGACTATAAAGACGTGCGGCTCTTACAGCGCTTCATTTCCGAGCGCGGCAAGATTGTGCCGTCGCGCATCACGGCCGTGTCCGCCAAGAAGCAGCGCGAGCTGGCAAAAGCCATCAAGCGCGCCCGCTTTTTGGGCCTCCTCCCTTATGTGCTGAAATAGGAGCGCCCCATGCAGGTTATTCTCCTGGAACGGATCGGCCGCCTCGGCCAAATGGGCGACATTGTCAAGGTGCGCCCCGGCTTTGCGCGCAATTTCCTCTTGCCTCTACGCAAGGCTATGCGCGCCACCAAAGAAAACATGAAGCACTTCGAGGTGGAGCGCGCGCAGCTCGAAGCCAATAACTTGCTGAAAAAGCAAGAGGCCGAGGCCGTCGCTACCAAGCTCAACGGCTTGCGCTTCACCGTGATCCGGCAAGCCGGCGACACGGGCCAGCTTTACGGCTCTGTGTCCACGCGCGACGTGGCCGATGCCGTGACTCATGGCGGCTACACCATCGACCGCGTGCAGGTTCTGCTCGACAAGCCTATCAAGAATCTCGGGCTTCATGAGATCCGCGTGAGTCTCCACCCCGAGGTTGAGATCCACGTGAGGGTCAACGTTGCGCGCACGCAGGAAGAAGCAGACCGTCAGGCTGCGGGCGAGGATGTGACCAAGGTTAAAGACGACTACGCCGCGGACTATGCCGCCGAACAAGCGGCCATCGCTGCCGAAGCGCTGTTCGAGCACGAGACCGAGGCACACGAAGAATAAGCTCTTGCTGGTGCAGGAACAGGAAAGCCCCGCTGCTATGCGGGGTTTTTTTACGCCGGTTTTTGGCTTTTCCATAAGCCTTGACGCTAATGCATGGCAGGTGCCCAGCCCTAACCGTAGCCGTGTGCTTGAATTTTGTTGCACCGCAGCATAATCTCCGCTTCGCCTGCAAAAGCTATGGAAAGCTGAAATGGAGCGGAACGTGAACGAATCGCGCGTGCTATGTCCTGCGCTCAAAGCCAAGATCATGACGGCTACCGAGGCAGCGGCGCTTATTCCCCCCGGCTCACATGTGGGCATGAGCGGCTTTACCGGTGCTGGATATCCAAAAGCCGTTCCCGCTGCGCTCGCGGCACGCATCCGCTCGCTCCACGCGGCGGGAGAACCCTATAAAATCAGCGTTTGGACGGGGGCTTCGACGGCCCCGGAACTCGATGGCGCTCTCGCAAGCGCTGATGGTATCGATCTCAGGCTGCCTTATCAATCCGATCCCGCCTGCCGCAAGCGGATCAATGCCGGCGAGATGGACTATATCGACATCCATTTGAGCCAAGTGGCGCAGTTTGTGTGGTTCGGCTTCCTCGGCAGTCTCGATGTCGCGGTGATCGAAGTGGCCGCGATTTTGGAGGACGGCCGGTTCATACCCTCCTCCTCTGTGGGAAATAATAAAACTTGGCTCGATCAGGCGAGCAAGGTGATTCTGGAGGTGAACTCCCGGACGAGCCTGGCGTTCGAAGGCATGCACGATATCTATTACGGCACCCACCTTCCTCCGGAGCGGGAACCGATCCCCCTTAGTAAACCACGCGACCGCATTGGGGAACCCTATCTGCACTGCGGTCTCGACAAGGTGGTGGCCGTCGTCGAAACCGATGCGCCGGATCGCAACACGAAATTCAGCGCTCCAGACCAGAACTCGCGCCAAATCGCCGGCCACATCCTCGATTTTCTTGCCCAGGAAGTGAAAATGGGCCGGATGCCAAAGGGCCTTTTGCCGCTGCAATCGGGTGTCGGCAACGTCGCAAATGCGGTTATGGAAGGACTCGGGCAGGGCCCGTTCCAAGATCTCACGGCGTTTACCGAGGTCTTGCAGGACGGCATGCTGAACCTCATCAAACAGGGGAAGATGGCCTTCGCCTCCGCGACCGCTCTTTCCTTAAGCGACGAGGCGATGGAGGAGTTCGAACGAAACATCTCTTTTTACCGCAAGCGAATCATGCTCCGGCCGCAAGAGATGAGCAACCACCCCGAGATTATCCGCCGCCTTGGCGTGATCGCCATGAACGGGCTGATCGAAGCCGACATCTACGGAAACGTCAATTCGACGCACATTCAAGGGTCTAGTATTATGAACGGGATTGGCGGCTCGGGCGATTTTGCGCGCAACGCGTATCTCTCGATCTTCATGACGCCCTCGGTTGCGAAAGGCGGCGAGATTTCCTGCATCGTGCCGATGGTCACCCACGTGGATCACACAGAGCACGACGTGCAGATCATCGTCACCGAGCAAGGTCTGGCCGATTTGCGCGGGCTGGCGCCCAAACAGCGTGCCAAGGCGATCATCGCCAATTGCGCGCATCCAAAATTCAGGCCCGCGCTGGAAGAATATTTCAATCTGGCCCTGCGTCACGCTCCCGGCCAGCACACCCCGCATATCTTGTCGGAAGCGTTCACTTTCCTGCCGGATTGGGTGGCCAACCGGGAGAAGGTTGGAGCCTAGAGCCTACCCGCTTTTGATGGAATCAAAAGCGGGCTTTAGGTCTTGGTCTTTCCGTGCTTCTTACCGGAAAACCGCTTCGCACTTTTCCGGAAGCACTCTAACGCGCAAAGGTTGCCTCGCCGGAGCGAAAGCGAAGACTCCAAGACAGCGAGCAGGTTAAGCTTTAAGCTCGCGCTTCAGGCGCGTGCGTTTGGCCGCGAGGAGTAGGGAGGCGAAGATGATCGAACGAGCAATAAACCGGATTGCGGTGGTTGGTGCCGGCGTGATCGGAGCGAGTTGGGCAAGCTACTTTCTCGCGCAAGGCTTCCAAGTTAGCGTTACAGATCCTGCGCCCGGCGCGGAGAAGGCTCTGCGCGACGGCGTTGAGCGGAATTGGCTCACTCTGGAGCGCCTGGGGCTCGTAAAGGAGGGGGCTTGCCGCGAGCTGGACTTTGCTGCCGGTCTCGAAGCCGCCGTCGATGGCGCGCAGTTCGTGCAAGAGAACGGCCCTGAGCGCCTGGACATTAAAGCCAGTCTATTCCGCCGCCTCGATGCGGCCGTTCCCGAGAACATCCTGCTTGCGACAAGCTCGTCCGGGCTGCTGGTGAGCGAAATTCAAACGGCCTGCAAGCATCCCGGACGCGTGGTTCTTGGTCATCCGTTTAACCCGCCGCACCTTATTCCGCTCGTCGAGGTCGGCGGCGGAAAACTCACCTCGCCCGAAGCGATCGACGCGGCCTTCGATTTTTATACCGCCATCGGCAAACGCGCGGTCCGGATACGTAAGGAAGTGAAGGGGCATGTAGCGAACCGGCTGCAAGCGGCGATCTGGCGCGAGGCGTTCCACTTGGTGGAGGCCGGCGTTGCAAGCGTCGCCGACATCGATGCCGTCATCACGGAAGGTCCGGGCTTGCGCTGGGCGCTTGTGGGGCCGTTCACGACCTTGCACCTCGCCGGCGGGAGCGGCGGAATTGAGCATGCGCTCGATCATCTCGGGCCGCCCATCTCCGATTGGTGGGCAGCGCTTGGCGATCCGAAACTCACCCCGGAGCTTTGCGCCGCTGTGTCGGAAGGCGTCCATGAAGCGGTGCGGGGCCGGTCCAGCGGAGAGATCATGGCGTACCGCGACAATCTGCTAATGCAGCTCTTGACCGCGAAACGCGAGAACCCGCCCGGCTGACCGGGCCGGCGATTTACGTGGCGCTGCGCTGCTTAGTTTACGCGGCGCCAGGTATGCGACTTACAGATAATCCCGCCGAGCACACAGCCTTCGAGCTTCACCTCGTTCTTGCTCTTGACCTCGATGAAGCCGCTGTAGGTGTTGCCGTCCTCGGAATTGTAGAGCTTGCCCTTCCAGCGGTCCGCGCCGTCTTTCGCCGCGCCGTGCATGATGACAACGCCTGCCATGGAGCGGCCTTTCAGCGCCGGATTGGGATTGTTATTGTCGACAGCGCGCTCCTTGCTCGGCTTCACGATCTTGATGCAAATACCGCCGCCGCAGCTGTAAATCTGAGTGATGCCGCCGGTGTCGGCGTCTTTCCAAGTGCCGATGGCATCGTCTGCGGCGGCGAAAGCGCTGGAGGCCAGCCCAATCGCAAGCAAAAGTCCGGCGCCAATCGCGCCCGCGGTGACTGTGCGTTTCATCCCAAATTCCCTATGTTATTGTTACACTTACGCTTGTTTGCGTCTATGGCGCGCGCCGCCAAAGGCGCGATTTGCAGAGTATGCCGGCCAGCACGCAGCCTTCGAGCTTTACCTCGTCCTTGCTCTTGACAATGACCCAGCCGCTATAGGTCTTGCCGTCCTCGCCATTATAGAGCTGGCCCTTCCAGCGATCCGGGCCATCCTTCGCGGCGCCCGTCATGATCGTCACGCCCGCCATGGAGCGGCCCTTGAGCGCCGGATCGGGATTCTTGTTATCTATCTCGAACTCCTTGGAAGGAGTGACAATCTTGATGCAAATGCCTCCGGGGCAGGACGAAATGTCGAACGTGGCGCCGGTTTCGCTGTCCTTCCAGGCGCCCATTGCATCCTCGGCCGCGGCGAAGGCCGGTCCGGCAAGCGCTAGACCGAAAGCAAGGCCCGCGGCTAAACCGGCAAAACGGGATATGCGTTTCATGCTCATATCCTTTCCCGATCCTTAACAGTACGGATCGAATAGAATTAAAAGTCTAGCACCGGCTTCGCCGGGGCGGTATCGGACTTTCGCAGGTTGTTAACCTCATTCCGGCGGCTTCCGGCTCAGTTTTATGCAATTGCCGCTGTCCGAATTTAAATGACATTATAGGCGAATTGTGTTGCGGAAGCCTTATGGCATTGATATTGCGAAGATAAATACGGCTTCCGCGCGCGCTCCTCCGGGCCTAATGCACCGTATCTTGGTTAAATTAAAACCTCGCGTATATTTAACGGACTTTTTCGATGCACGTATTGTGGGTGGAATCGCGAAAAATTGCGAACTTTGCGGCGGGTTGATATTCAGATCCGCCTGCGTTAACCGTTTCAGCATTAACTATGATCCCGGCCCCTTCGAGTATCAGCAAGCGCCGCCGCGGCAAATGTTGCGGGCTGGAAGGATCGGCGTCCAAACACGCATAACAGGGATGCCACCGGAGTTTAGCGGTTCGCTCATTGAAATTGGCCCCATTGCGTTGCGGCTCTAAGAAACGCCGAGTGCTGATGGAGCGTGCGGTGGATTGAACCACCCCCTGTTTTTGGCATGCAAAAAATGCTATGTGAGCTGGACAGGAGACCGGGCGCACGTCCGCGGCCGTTGCGAAGTCGACATAACCGCTCATAGGCCGCATCCAGGCGAACGCGATGGATGGCGCTCCTTCCTGCTAGGCGGGGAAGACGGAAGGCTTCGCGTTAGGAAGCCGGTCCAAGGATAGCCATGGTGCACACCGGGGTCTGGGCCGGTACGAAGTTGGCGCGCTCCCGGCTGCGAAAATCGAGCCAAGGTGCGCACCTTGTTGAAACGTTTGCGTCTGGTGCTGCTGCACGATTTCCGGCGAAAGCGAGTGGCGGCGTGGAAGATTTTGAATCGAGGCTGGGGCCGTAGAAGCGGCCTGCCGCTTCCGTCTTTACCGGCGCAGCGAGCCTATCTCACCTGAGGAGGGATTGAATGGATCTCTGGACGATGATTGCCCTATGGGCGGTTACAGGAGCTGCTGCGGCATTCCTCTGGCTACGGCGTAACTGCAACCATATGGTATGCAACGGCCCTCAATGCATAATATTCAAGAGCACGCTGGTCATCCTGTTCGTAGCGCTGTGGCCCATCATGCTGCCGGTGTCGATATGGGTTTGCGCCAGCGACGAAGGCGAGGGCGTGCGGCGCTGAACCACGGCTCGCGTTGCACCACTGTCATGGCCGGGTCAAGCCCATTGCTGTCCGGTCTAATTTCGCCGGCATTTCAACGTTGTCATCGCGGAAAGGACCGGAACGGGCCTTATCCGCGATCTTGCAACGAATGAGAGCGAAGCGTTGGGCAAGACCCCGGATAAGCGCCAAGGCGCGTTCCGGGGTGACAACGTGTGCAGGGACTGTATTGCAGAAGAAACGCGAACCGGACAGCATTGGATCAAGTCGGGCCATCCAGACTGATTCTGAACGCGCTCGCTTTTATGCTGGATGGCCGCATCAAGAGCGCCCGTGACAACAGCGATGCTTATCCGGGTCCAGGGGGCTAGCCCCCTGACCTTTTCTTTTTGCCCTGCCCCTTCCCCTGACTCGCGGATGCGCCATTACATCAGTCAAGGCCCAGCCTGCCCCGTTAACGATTCGTCCAACGCAATCATAACCCTGTGCACGCTCTTCGAATCGCAACCTGCGGCTTGTTCGGCATTCCATGCGAATCGGCTCTAAAGTCTCTCCATGAGACGCAACCCCGCCCTTTCCGCCTATTCCCCCCAGCCTTCGCTTCAGGAGAGCCTGGACGCGCTGCCCTTCCGGCAGGCCCCGCACAACATCGAAGCCGAGCAGGCGCTGCTCGGCGCGATCCTCATCAATAATGAGTCGTTCGACCGGGTTTCGGGCTTTCTGCAGACCGGCCATTTCTTCGAGCCGCTCCATGGCAAGCTCTACGAGATCATGGGCAAGCTGATCGGGGCGGGCAAGCATGCCTCGCCGATCACGCTGAAGACGTTTTTCGATTCGGAGCCGCCGATCGGCGAGCTGACGGTGCCGCAATATCTCGGCCGGCTCGCCGCCGCGGCCACGACGATCATCAATGCGCACGCCTATGGGCGAACGATCTACGATCTTGCCGTGCGGCGCGAGTTGATCGGGATCGGCGAGGATATTGTGAATGTCGCCTACGATTCGCCCGTCGATGCGCCCCCGGAGGCGCAAATCGAAGTGGCGGAGCAGCGGCTATTCGACATCGCCGATAAGGGCAAATACGGCTCGGGCTTTATGTCGTTCGGCGACGCGACGATAGAGGCCGTCGAGATGGCGGCCAAGGCTTACGAGCGCGATGGCGGCTTGTCGGGTATTTCGACGGGGCTGACCGATCTAGACCGCATGATGGGGGGCTTGCAAGGCTCCGATCTTATCATTCTGGCGGGCCGGCCTTCGATGGGCAAGACGGCGCTGGCGACGAACATCGCCTTCAACGTCGCCAAGATGCACAAGACGCAACAGAAGGACGACGGCACCACCGAGACGCTCGACGGCGCCATTGTGGGCTTCTTCAGCCTCGAAATGTCGTCCGAGCAGCTCGCAACGCGTATCCTTGCCGAGCAGGCCCAATTGCCCTCGGAGAAAATCCGCCGCGGCCAGATCACCGATACAGAGTTCAACCGGCTGCAAACCGCCGCGATGGAGCTGCAAACGCTGCCGCTGTTCATCGACCACACGGGCGGCATTTCCATCGCGCAACTCGCGGCGCGCGCGCGCCGGCTGAAACGGCAAAAAGGGCTCGGCCTTCTTATTGTGGACTATCTTCAGCTCCTCAGCGGCTCGGCGAAACGCTCCGCGGAAGGCCGGGTGCAGGAGGTGTCCGAAATCACGGTGGGGCTGAAGGCGCTCGCCAAGGAGCTGTGCGTGCCGATTGTTGCGCTGTCGCAGCTCTCGCGCCAAGTCGAGAACCGCGACGACAAGCGCCCGCAGCTCTCGGACTTGCGCGAGTCGGGCTCCATCGAGCAAGATGCCGACGTGGTGATGTTCGTGTTCCGCGAGGAGTATTATGTCTCGCGCAAGGAGCCATCGCTTACGAAGGTGGAAGAGCATCAAAAGTGGCAGGACGAGATGGATCAGGTGCAGGGCCTCGCCGAAGTCGTGATCGGCAAGCAGCGCCATGGGCCGACCGGCTCGGTGCGGCTGCAATTCCAGGCCGAAATCACGAGGTTCGGCGATTTGGCCGACGACCGCCGTCTGCCGGAGCGGTATGAGTAATGCAAGACGGGGGCCGGATTGGGTCATGAATGAGCGTTACGCCCCTCACCCTGTCCCTCTCCCCTTGGGAGAGGGAGCCGGGCCGCGGCCTTCGAACCAGCGTCCCCTCTCCCAAGGGGAGAGGGACAGGGTGAGGGGCGATACCCCGGCCACATGCCGGTGCCCGCTCCACGCGTGTAGCCTCCGGTATTGCCATGGATGAGGCAGTTGCCGCAACGATTGCCAAGGCGCTCGCGAACGCGCCCGCGCATGCGACGGGGGTCGCAATTATCCGGCTCGGCGCCATCCGCCGCAACTATCGCAAATTATGCGCCCTGGCCCGGCCGGCCGAAACGGCCGGCGTGGTCAAAGCCAACGCGTACGGCCTTGGCGTTGAAGCGGTGTATCCGGCGTTGGAGCAGGAAGGCTGCCGGACCTTCTTTGTCGCGACACTGGCCGAGGCGCAAAGCCTGCGCGCACTCTCCAAGACCGCGATCTATGTGCTCGACGGACTTTTGCCCGGAACGGCGCCGCTATTCGAAGAGATCGGGGCGCGGCCGGTGCTGAGCAGTCTCGACGAGGTTTCCGAATGGAGCGCGTATTGCAAAGCGCGCGGAGCTCCCCTGCGGGCCGCAATTCATGTGGATACCGGCATGACGCGGCTCGGTGTTCCGGGGGAACATGTGCGGCTCATCGCGCAGACGCCTGAATTCCTGTCGCGCATCGATTTGCGCCTCGTCATGAGCCATCTCGCCTGCGCCGATAACCCAAGCCACGCCAAGAACGAGGCGCAGCGGGCAAGGTTTACCGAGCTATCGTCGTTGTTTGCCGGAGTCCCGCGGAGCCTTGCCAATTCAGGCGGCATCGTGCTTGGCGCTCCGTTTCATTTCGAACTCACGCGGCCCGGCATCGCGCTTTACGGCGGCCGGCCAAGCGCGGAGGGCGGCAATCCGATGGAACCGGTGCTTTGGCTGTTCGGCCGCATCGCGGAGGTGCGGCTAGCGAGATCCGGCGAAACGGTAGGTTACGACGCCGCGCAAACGCTCACGCGCCGCACAAAGATCGCCACCGCAACGGCTGGCTACGCCGACGGCTATTTCCGCGGTGTTTCCGCAAGCGATACGCGGGAAGGCGCGCCGGGTTTCATCGGTCAGCACCGGCTGCCGCTGCTCGGCCGGGTGTCCATGGATTTGATTACGTTCGATGCGACGGACGTGCCGGACGAACAGGTCCAGCGCGGCGGCTTCGTCGAGCTTCTCGGCGAGCGCGTTACCGTGGACGATTTCGCAGCTTTCGCCGGCACGATTAGCTATGAGGTGCTGACCTCCCTCGGGCGGCGGTATCATCGGATTTATGTGGATGATTAGACACCGCATCCCCTCACCCCAACCCTCTCCCAGCAAGCTTGCCTTGGCGAGCTTGCCACTCAATGTGACCGCATCCGCAAGCGGATGCGGTGGGAGAAGAGACGCTAATGCAAGCTCGGCGCGCTCCCTCTCCCATGGGGAGAGGGTTGGGGTGAGGGGCGTGTCCCCGTGGTGAAAGCCTCCCAAGACTACGTTTGCCAATCTTGCGGCGCCGTTTCCGCCAAGTGGCAAGGCAAGTGCCCCTCCTGCGGCGCATGGAACAGCCTTGTCCAAGAGGGTGGCGCGCCGAGCCTTGCCGGCCCGGCCGGGCTGAAGGCCAAGCGCAAGGCTAAGGCAGCCGCCATTGAGAGCCTCTCCGCCGAGGACGCGCCGCTTCAGCGCATCCTTTCGGGGATCGGCGAACTCGACCGCGCAGCGGGACAGGGCTTTGCGCAAGGCTCCGCCGTGCTGCTCAGCGGCGAACCGGGCATCGGCAAATCGACGCTTTTGCTGCAGGCGGCGGCTGCGGTCGCCGCGCAGGGCTACAGCGCGCTGTATTTCTCCGGCGAGGAGGCCACGGGCCAAATCCGCATGCGTGCGGCGCGGCTCGGGCTCTCTCAAGCCCCGCTTGGACTGGCGGCGGAAACCTGCGTGGAGCGCATTCTCGCCACGGTCGAGCAAGCTGGCTCACCCGATTTCATCGTGGTCGATTCCATCCAGACGCTCTGGACCGAGACCATCGAGACGGCCCCCGGAACAGTCAGTCAGGTGCGGGCCAGCATGCAGGCGCTTATCGCCCTGGCCAAGACGCGCGGGCCCGTGCTGATCGTCGTGGGACACGTGACCAAAGACGGCCAGATCGCCGGCCCCAAAGTGATCGAGCACATGGTCGACACGGTTCTCACGTTCGAGGGCGAGACCAACCATAATCTGCGGCTTTTGCGCGCAACCAAGAACCGCTTCGGCCCAGCGAACGAGATCGGCGTCTTCGATATGCATGGCGACGGCCTGCGCGAGGTCGCCAATCCCTCCGAGCTGTTTTTGAGCCAGGACAGCGGCGGCACGCCTGGCAGCGCGATCTTCGCCGGCATCGAGGGCACCCGTCCGCTCCTCGTTGAAATACAGGCGCTGCTAGCTCCCTCCCCTTATGCGGCGCCGCGCCGTTCGGCCGTCGGCTGGGACCAAAACCGGCTTTCCATGCTGCTCGCGGTGCTCGAAGCGCGTTGCGGTGTGAAGTTCGGGGCGCAGGACGTCTATCTGAATGTCGCTGGCGGTTTGCGCATCGTCGAGCCCGCCGCCGATATGGCGGTCGCAGCAGCGCTCCTTTCCGCACTGTCGGGCATTGCGCTTCCGCGCGATTGCGTCTATTTCGGAGAGGCCGGGCTGTCCGGGGCCATCCGCCCTGTCCAGCAAATGAGTGTGCGGCTTAAGGAGGCCCAAAAACTGGGCTTCAGCTCAGCTTTCATACCGGCGGCAGGCGAGGCGATAAGCGGCGGGTTTTCTGGAAAACTTACGCGGCTCGCTCAGTTAAAGGATTTGGCTGCGCTATTCGGCTAATTTCCGCTTTGGGAACGCACCGCAGGCGCTGTAAGCGTCACGTGACCCGCATGAAAGGGCAAGGCTCATGCCGCACGGGCTCGACATTATACTCGTCGTTATCATGATCTTCTCGGGCTTCCTCGCGATGCTGAGGGGACTGACGCGGGAGATGCTATCGATTATGTCGTGGGCGCTGGCGGCGCTCGCGACGCTTTTCGCCTATTCGCGTTTCAAGGACGATGTCCGGGGCTTGATCGACCCGGCCATGCTCGCCGACGCCACACTCATAGGGGTTGTTTTTATTACCAGCCTCATAATTTTTAGCTTGCTGACCGCGAATGTGTCAGAGCGCGTTCTCGACAGCCGGGTCGGCGCCATAGACCGCACACTCGGCTTCGTTTATGGACTCGTGCGCGGGCTGATCCTCGTAGTGATCGCCTATCTGATCGTCGGACAGATTGTCGATGCGAACCACATGCCCGAGTGGGTAACGAAAGCGCAATCCAAGGCGCTTATTGAAACCACCGGCGAGCGCATTGTAAAAATCTTACCCGACAATCCCGATTCATGGTTCAGCAAGCGCGAGCGGCAAAGCTCGCCCCCATCTGAAAGCGCGAATGAGCCCCGGTAGAGGACGTCAAGGTTGGACGAGATTTCGAGTATGAAGTTTCCGGACGCTGAGGTTTTCGACTTCAGCGGCGACCGGTTGCACGAGGAATGCGGAGTTTTCGGGGTTTTCAATCACCCTGACGCGGCGGCGCTCACGGCGCTTGGCCTCCACGCGCTCCAGCATAGGGGCCAGGAGGCAGCCGGCCTTGTGACCTTCGACGGCGACCGGTTCCATGCGGAGCGCCGTCTCGGGCTCGTTGGCGATCATTTCAACACAAAGCCCGTGATCGATCGCTTGCCGGGCTCGGCCGCCATCGGCCATGTGCGCTACGCTACCGTCGGCGAGACCGCGCTCAGAAACGTGCAACCGCTTTTTGCCGATCTCGATACGGGCGGCCTGGCCCTCGCCCATAATGGCAACCTCACCAATGCTGTGACCATCCGGCGCGAGCTTGTATCTTCGGGCGCGATCTTCCAATCGACCTCGGATACCGAGGTCATCGTTCACCTCATCGCGAGAAGTGCCGAGCGCAGGCGCGGCTTCATGGGCCGGCTGTTCGATGCGCTGGGCAAGATCGAGGGCGCTTATGCCTTGGGTCTGCTGACCATGAAAAAGCTGATCGGCATTCGCGATCCGCTGGGCATCCGCCCCTTGGTCTTGGGCAAGCTCGGCGATGCAACCATCCTCGCTTCCGAAACCTGCGCACTCGATATCATCGGTGCCCGCTTCATCAGGGAAGTGGAAAACGGCGAGATCGTTGTGATTTCGGAGGACGGGATCGAAAGCTACAAGCCCTTCCCGCAATGCGCGCCGCGGCCGTGCATTTTCGAATATATCTATTTCGCCCGGCCGGATTCCATCATGGGCGGGCGCTGCGTTTACGACGTGCGCAAAGCCCTCGGTCACGAGCTTGCCCTGGAGGCGCCCGCCAGCGCGGATGTCGTGATTCCGGTCCCAGATTCGGGCGTGCCCGCCGCCATCGGCTATGCAACCCAATCCGGCCTGCCCTTCGAGCTTGGCATTATCCGTAACCATTATGTGGGCCGGACCTTTATCGAGCCCGAACAGCGCATCCGCAAGCTCGGCGTGAAATTGAAGCATAACCCGACGCCCAGCCTGAGCGTTCGCGGCAAAAGCATCGTGCTCATCGACGATAGCATTGTGCGTGGAACCACCTCCACCAAAATCATCGGCATGATGCGCGAGAACGGCGCCAGCGAAGTGCATATGCGAATCGCCTGCCCGCCGATCAAATTCCCCGATTATTACGGGATCGACACGCCGGATGCGGACGACTTGCTGGCATCGAACCGCGATCTGGACAGCATGCGGCGCATCCTTGGCTGCGATAGCCTCGCCTTCTTATCGGTAGACGGCACCTATCGCGCGCTCGGCATACCGGTGCGCGATGCAGAGAATCCCCAATTTACGGACCATTGCTTCACCGGGTGCTATCCGACGCGGCTGCAGGACTGGGACGGACCGGAACCGGGCCAGCAGCACCGGCTCTCGCTGATGGCCGTCTAGGCGGACCCAATGTCAGAGACGCTTCCCAGATTCGACGGCAAGGTTGCGCTCGTTACTGGCGCTTCGCGGGGCATTGGCCGCGCGCTTGCCAAGGCGCTTGCGCTTCAGGGCGCGCATGTTGTGGCCGTAGCACGCACCAAAGGCGGGTTAGAGGAACTCGACGACGAGCTGAAGGCGGCGGCTGTGCCGGTTTCGCTGCTCCGGCTCGATTTGCGCGACGGCGCCCAGATCGATCAGCTCGGGCCCACACTTTACGAGCGCTGGCAGCGGCTCGATATCTTCGTGGGCAACGCGGGCATCCTCGGCCCGATGACCCCTCTCGGCCATGTGAGCGAGAAGGATTGGTCGGAGACCATGGCCATCAACGTCACCGCGAACTGGCGGCTGTTGCGCACCCTCGATCCCATCTTGCGGCTTTCGCATGCGGGCCGGGTTTTGTTCCTCACCTCCGGCGCGGCGCAAAATTGCCGGGCCTATTGGGGGCCATATTCGGTGTCCAAGGCCGCGCTCGAAGCGCTGGCCAAGACCTACGCGCATGAGGTGGAAACGACCCCCGTGCGCGTGAACCTGCTCAATCCCGGCCCGATGCGGACGCGGATGCGCAGGCAGGCTTTCCCGGGCGAAGACGAGAAGACGCTGCCGCTGCCCGAAACCATCGTACCCCTCGCGCTTTCGCTCCTGACGGAGGAGATCGCGACAAACGGCGAGCGTTTCGATTTCAAGGCAGGCAGCGCCTAATTCCAAGTCGCATCGCGATTGACTCATACCAGATCCGGTCGATCGCTCCCAAAGTCCCCCCTCACTCTGCCTCTCTCCCCGAGGAGAGAGAGGACGCCCGAACTTAGGCCCCCTCCTTGGGAGAGAGTCGCAGATTCCCTCCCTCTCCCCTTGGGGAGAGGGTTGGGGTGAGGGGGTCTTGCGCCCAGTCATCATGCCTTATAATTTCGAGCGTCGACGCCCGGCGCTAAGACTTCTTACCCACCGCGTCCTTCACGCATTTGGTCTCGAAGCTCGACTTGGCCGCGCCGGCGAGCTTTTTATCCGCCGAGGTCTTCTGGCAGCTCGCGGTCGCGTCCCTCAAGCCGACCGCCACGATCGCTCACGAAGGAGGCACGCGCTTCAGCCGCGACTCGGTTGAGGCCCAGACTTTGCTGCGCTGGATCGGCGCGGAGGCCGGCGACGACGGGGCAGTCGCGCCCCGGCTCAAGTCGCTCCGCGTTTTCCCCCCCGAGCGGATCGCGACGCCCGGTGCACTCGACCAGCAGCTTGTCGTCACCGCCGAGTTTGACGATGGCACGATCCGCGACGTGACAAGGCAATGTGCCTACGACGTCAGCGATCCCACGAAAGTCCAGGTCACGGAGTCCGGCGTGGTAC
>JBKQIH010000003.1:0-47738 GCA_052148445.1 Rhodomicrobium sp. | reverse complement strand
GCCATGGGGATCTGGCCGAAGTCACGTCCATGATCGAAGCCCGGCTGGGCACGCAAGCCGTGTGCCCCACTGCCAGAGCACGAATGTGGGGTCGTGGGGCAGGGCCTGCGGCCTGAAGCGCGATCGCAGCCGCCTGAAAACCTGGATGCGCCGGTTCAATGGCGTGGCCACGAAATATCTCCCAAACTATCTCGGCTGGCGCCGCATGTTCGAGCGCGAAGGCGAGAACATCAGCCCGCAGCGCTGCCTCTTGGCCGCCTTGGCATGAACCGCAACAGCTGATGCAAACAGCGCCTAAATATTTGCTTTGCAAACATAAGAACCCCTGCCGCGGTCAGCGGACGGAACAAAAGCGACGGGGAGGGGTTCGTGCCCGGACGCGCAAAAGCACGCCACGGCTCTCATTCTAACGCCGGACGCGAGGGATACATTCATGAATAGCTTACCGCTTCAGCCCATCGTCGCGATCCTCGCGGGCATTCTGATTCTGCTCCGCCCCGGGCTTTTGAACTATGTCGTTGCGCTTTACCTCATCGCCATCGGCGTTCTTGGGCTTATTGGAACTCGCAAGCTTTAGGCGGACACGTTCTACCGAGGGCGCGCATTATGGCGGGCTGAGCCGCTGGTTCGAGGGAGAGCGGCCGCTTTATTTGGAGTCCGTGCCGTTCGCAACCGCTGCTGCCGGGTTCCTTGCCTGGGCCGGCGTAAGGCAGCGGCTACTTGCGCGCCGGACTTTTTCCTCCGCCCCGGTGGCTAAAGCTAATCCGCCACAGTTGCCGTATGGCCATGACCGTGCTGGAAAAGCCGCACTCACACTTTGCAAAGCCGCCGCGGCCCGTCTATATAAGGCTGATGGATTTCCCTAAAGGGCGAAAGCACGGCGCAGAGAGCATGGAACTGCGGCACATCCCTTTTACGAAGATGAACGGCCTTGGCAACGATTTCGTGATGATCGATGCGCGCGCCGAAGCGGTACTGCTGTCCGCCGATGCCGCGGGGGCGATTGCCAGCCGCGTGAAGGGCGTGGGCTGCGATCAAGTTATCGTGCTGGAACCGTCGCGCGCCGCCGATATTTTTATGCGAATTATCAATGCCGACGGTTCGGAGGTCAGCGCTTGCGGCAATGCTAGCCGCTGCGTGACGGCGTTGCTCTCACCTGAGCTTGGCAGGGACCGGCTAACCATCGAGACCCGCGCGGGCGTGCTCGATGCGCAGGTCGCGAGCAGCGGGCTCGTCACCGTCGACATGGGATGCCCGCGTTTTCAATGGAATGAAATTCCGCTGTCGGACGTTTGTGAGGATACGCGCGCCATCGATTTCAGCTACACCTTGCCCGATGGGCGCGTTCTGAAGCGTCCCGGCGTGGTGAATGTTGGCAACACACATTGCATCTTTTGGGTCGAGGACGCCGGCGCTCTCGATCTGGGCTCGTTCGGACGTGCGCTGGAGCACCATCGGCTTTTCCCCGAGCGCGCGAATATCTCGCTCGCCGAAGTGAAGAACGAAAGCGCGATCGAACTGAGGGTTTGGGAGCGCGGCACGGGTTTGACGCAAGCCTGCGGGACAGCTGCCTGCGCCACCGCCGTCGCAGCCGCCCGGACGGGACGCACCGGCCGGCGCGTGGATGTCACGCAGCCGGGCGGCGTGCTCACTATCGACTGGCGCGAGGCGGACGATCACATCCTCATGACCGGCCCGGCCGAGTTCGAGTTCGAGGGTGTCCTCCATTTCAAAGACGATGCGCTTGCCGGATGGGTGCGGCACCCATGAGCGTCGAGGTCATTTCTTTCGGCTGCCGGCTGAACACCTATGAAAGCGAGGTCGCCAAGACGCTCGCCGGGGAGGCCGGTCTCGATGACGCGATCATCGTCAACACCTGCGCGGTAACGGCCGAGGCCGTGCGCCAGGCGCGGCAGGCCATCCGCAAAGCCCGCCGGGAGCACCCCGGCGCGAAGATTATCGTCACCGGCTGTGCCGCGCAGATCGAGCCGGACAGCTTCGCGGATATGGACGAGGCCGATTACGTGATCGGCAACGCCGAGAAGACCAGCGCATCGACTTTCCTGCAAATCGCGGGCGGCGATCTCGCGCGCGTCAAGGTCAACGACATGGCCTCGGTGCGCGAGACCGCGCCGCATTTGGTGACCGCGTTCGGCGGCCGCGCCCGCGCTTATGTCGAGGTGCAGAACGGCTGCGATCACCGCTGTACCTTCTGCGTGATCCCTTACGGCCGCGGGCCGTCGCGCTCAGTACCGGCGGGCGATGTGGTGCGCCAGGTGCGCGCGCTCGCGGAGGAAGGCTACCGCGAGGTGGTGATGACGGGCGTCGATCTCACCTCCTACGGTGCCGATTTGCCCGGCGGCATGACGCTAGGGCGCCTCGTGCGCACGATCCTGCGGCTCGTGCCGGAGCTGCCGCGCTTGCGCCTGTCCTCCATCGATACGATCGAGGCGGACGAAGCGCTGATCGACGCCTTCGCGGAGGAGGAGCGGCTGATGCCGCATCTCCACCTTTCACTGCAATCGGGCGACAATCTCATTCTGAAGCGAATGAAGCGCCGGCATGCGCGCGAAGATGCGATAAGCTTTTGTGCAACCATGCGCGAATTACGCCCCGACATCGTGTTCGGCGCCGACTTTATCGCAGGCTTTCCAACCGAGGACGAGGCGATGTTCGCCAATACGCTCAGGCTTGCCGACGAATGCGGCTTGAGCTTCCTGCATGTGTTCCCGTTCTCGGCTAGGCCGCAAACCCCGGCCGCGCGCATGCCTCAACTCGACCGGGCGCTCGTGAAGGAGCGCGCCGCGCGCCTCAGGCTCAAGGCCGCCGAGCGCATGACAGAGCATTTGTGCGCGCAGCAAAATAAAGTGTTCGATGTCCTCATGGAACGCGAGGGGCTCGGGCGCACGCCAGGATTCACCGAGATCGAGATCAAGGATGGCTACCGGGGCCTTGGTCCCATCGTGAAAGCAAGAGCCACGGGCCTCGCCAAGACGCATTTGATCGGCGAGTGTCTTTCACAATGAGCGAGAGCGGAAAGCGCAAGATTTTCGGGCGCATGTTCGGCGGCGGTAAAACGCCCGCCCCGGTTCCGGCTGAGGCGGAGAGGCCCGCTCGGGAGGCGGCTGCGCTCAGCGACACCATGCCGGCGGAAGTGTCCGGCGGGCAAACCCCAGCGGAGCCCGTGGCTGACAAACAGCCAGAGACCCCGCGCGGCGGCTGGTTTCAGCGCCTCAAGCACGGGCTGACCCGCACATCCTCCAAGCTGACCGAAGGCATCACCAGCGTCTTCACCAAGCGCAAACTGGACGACGAGACTCTGGAGGAGCTGGAAGATTTGCTCATCCAGGCCGATCTCGGCCTTGACATCTCGGCTTCCGTCGCGGCGGCTTTAAAGAAATCGCGCTACAATAGCGACATCACGCCGGAAGAGGTGCGCACCATCCTCGCGGCTGAAGTCGAAAAGGTGCTGGCACCCGTGGCCCGGCCGCTGGTGATCGACGCTGCGAAAAAGCCGCATGTCGTCCTCGTCGTCGGCGTGAACGGTACCGGCAAAACTACAACCATCGGCAAATATGCGAGCCAGTTCACGAAGCAAGGCCTGAAGGTGATGCTCGCCGCGGGCGATACTTTCCGGGCGGCGGCGATCGAGCAGCTCAAGATTTGGGGCGAGCGCACCGGCGCTGCGGTGGTCGCGGGCGAGTCTGGCGCCGATGCGGCCGGCCTTGCCTTCGACGCGCTGCAGCGCGCCAAGGAGGATGGCTTCGACCTTTTGTTAATCGACACAGCCGGGCGTTTGCAGAATAAGACCGCGCTGATGGCGGAGCTGGAGAAGGTGATCCGCGTCATAAAAAAGCTCGATCCTACTGCGCCCCATTCGGTCGTTCTGACCCTCGATGCGACGACGGGGCAGAATGCGCTGTCCCAGGTGGAGATCTTCGGCAAGATCGCCGGGGTGACGGGGCTTGTAATGACAAAACTTGACGGAACCGCGCGCGGAGGCATTCTCGTCGCCATCGCAGGCAAATACGCGCTGCCGGTTCATGCCATCGGCGTTGGCGAAACTGCCGCGGACTTACAATCTTTTCATGCGCAAGATTTCGCGCGCGCTATAGCGGGTGTGGCTTGAGAATCCGGAGGATTACATGTGGCAGATGAAGGCAGCGAAGGCAAAGCAGGAACCAAATACGCTGCTTAAGCTTGTGCTCGATATGGGGCCTCTCGCTATTTTCTTTCTCACTTACGCCTTGGTCAAGGGCGCTCCCGTGGCGGAAGGCGCGCCGGCGGACATGACACGTTTAATCTACGCGACTGTCGCGCTTATGATGGCGACATTCCTATCCCTCGTAGCCAGCCGCATCCTTCTCAAACGCATCCCGGTTATGCCTCTTGTAACCGGCGTTTTCGTCTTGGTCTTTGGAACTTTGACGATATATCTCCAGGATCCGACCTTCATAAAAATCAAAGCGACTATTCTTTACTGTCTTTTTGCCGGCGCCCTGGCGGGCGGACTGCTTTTTCGTAAGCTTTTGCTCAAAATCCTTCTCGGCGAGGCTTTGCAAATGCAAGACGAGGGCTGGCGGCTTTTGACGCTTCGCTGGATCGGCTTTTTTGTATTCCTGGCGATCGTGAACGAGATCGTTTGGCGGAACTTCTCGGAGGCGACCTGGGTCGGCTTCAAATCCTTCGGCGTCATGCCGCTGACCTTCATGTTCATGATGGCTCAAATTTCTTTGATTATGAAATATCAGATACCGGAAGTATCATCCGAGGGTTCGAAAATTTCCTGATCCTGACTTGTACAATTGCCTTTTCTTTATCCGGCGCGGAACTAATAGTCCGTGCCATTCGTTGTTATGGGAAAAGCTAAGGTTCAATCGCGCAGCAGCCGGGCAAGAATGCTGAACATTAAAGAAGGCGTGAGCCACAAGGACAAGAAGCGTAAAAAGTCAGGGAGCGGCCGTTCTGAAACGATTGACCGCTCAATGATACATTTACTTCATCGCGCGAGCCAGCGTGCGTCGGAAATTTTCGCTCTGGAAACAAGGGACTTCGACCTCACCGCGCGGCAATATGCCGTGCTTACGACTGTGGCCCGCCATGAGGGTCTCAGTCAGACCGATCTCGTGAGGCTGACAGGTATCGACCGCTCCACTCTTGCCGACGTCGTGCAGAGGCTCTTGAAGCGGGATATCATCCAGCGCGAGCGCACGATGCAAGACGGGCGGACTTACGCTGTGAGCTTGTCACAGAAGGGCCGCGACTTACTCGACGCGATAAAGCCTTACGCACGGCGCGCGGACCGCACCGTTCTTTCCTGCCTCGGCGACGAGGATGGAAAGCAGGCGGCCCAGGTCCTGGCCCGCCTCTTGCGCAGGCCGGACGGCGACCTTCAGGCGGACGCGGAATCGCATTAAATTTCATTCAGATGGCACGCGGCCACTCGCTAATCCCGAAAGGTGGATGTAAGCTTCCGTCATGGGAGTGGACCTCGTAACTTTCCGGCCGGCAGCGCCCCCGGATGCAAGCGCCGTGGCGGACATTCACGACGCGGCATGGCGCCTGACCTATCAAGGGCTCATTCCTCATTTTCATCTCGAACGTATGATCGCCCGGCGCGGCCCGCTCTGGTGGCAAAGACAAATCCGGCGAGGCTCAAAAATCACGCTGCTCGTGTTCGATGACGTCCCGCAAGGTTATGCAGCCTGGGGAGAGGCTAGAGGAACTTGGCCTTGGCCCGCGGGAGAGATTTTCGAACTCTACCTCGCGCCTGTTTACCAAGGCGTTGGGCTTGGCACCCGTCTGTTCGCAGCCGTCAAGGAAGAGCTCAACCGGATCGGCTTCGACCGCCTCGTCGTCTGGGCGCTCAAGGACAACGAGGCCGCTTGCGCCTTCTACGGAGGCCTCGGCGGAATAGCGGTGGCCACTGTGCCCGAGCGTTTTGGCAGCGTTTCGCTAACGCGTGTTGCCTTCGCCTGGGGTGTGAATGTGAAATCCTCGAACATTTAATTTGCGCGCGCAGCCGTTATTCAACGCTTTGATTTGGCGCGCTTAACTCTATCTTATGCAATCTGGACCAAAGATAGGCTGCATCCGAACCCTTTGCTCGCCGAGGTTGCATGCTGTTACGGGAAGCTAATTCGAAGGTTTCGAGAAGCAAGCGGGCCGGCCAGCTCCTGAGCCGTTTGCAGGTTCTCACTCAAGACTATGCTCCGTTCTTTGCTGGGTTCGTAACAGGTTCAGGGAACGATCCGGGGCGGCAGAGTTATCAAACGCCTCAAATGCTGACTGACTTACAGCAGCTTCGAAGGGTGCAGCTAGCATCGGTAGCGGCGCGGCTCGCCGGGAGCGATGACGATCCAGTGCCCATCCGGTAGTAAGGCTTGCCAAGGCCAGCTAGGATAAGCGCCGGCCACCGGGCGGGATTGGAAGCAACCTGCCCCGATGCGATAAGGGGCGCTATATAAGGCGTGGTCCGGTTGTACCGTCTCTTTCGTCATCCCAAGCGCAGGGGCGCCGGCATGAAATGACGCTGCGTGCCCGGTTGCCGGCTATCCCGCAATGGCATCCCTGAACCGTGCAGGGCAGAGCGCGATGGCGCCATTGCCATTATACCCGATTTTAACCACGAAGTTGGAATAGGGAACTGCTTGAAGCGTTGTGGAAGCGCAGATGAGCGGCAGACTGTGAAAATTGCGATGGCTCCGGCATTGTCTATGCGTTTCGCGCGTCGCGTGGGATTGGCCGCGATAGCAGCCGCTTTTTCCCCGTGCTTCGACGGCGAGCGGCTGCTTGAATTGTCCGCCGCAAGTGCCGGCGAGCGGAGCGAAGCCGCCGTCGCTATTGCAGGCGCCGCCGCAAAGACGAGTGACCGCCCCCACGACCGTGCGCCAAGGAAAGTTCCGCTCCGGCCGAATGCTGGCCCGGAGGCGCAGCGCGAAGCTCCAGCCTTAACCTACGATGCGGCGAGACGCATGGTGAACCTTCACGTTCCGCTGGTCAGCCGCAAGGGCGACTTCGATCCAAGGCACGGAACTACTCGCGAACATTCAACCGGCTGGAGCATTCTGCAACGCGCGCATAGCGAGCGGGATAACCGCCGGCTTTTCGGCCGCCCTCAAATTCAAGCGGTCGAGGCGTCCAGCTGGCACCAGGCGAAATCGATGGACCTGCTGGAAAGGGCCGTAAAATCGACGGAAAACCGTTACAACCACGCAGTTTTGGGGCCTTCGCCGAAAGGTGAAACGATTAAGCCCAAGACTAGAGTTTCATTTGGGGGGCTAACCTTTATTCCCACCGAGATTCTTGGCGTGGACCTCGATGAAGCCTCGATCAGGCGCGCCGAAGAACTGGGCTTCAAACGCGATCCCTTGCAACCGGAAAGTGATCGCATCAAGCGGCTTTTTGCGCCGCTGGACATCGGTGCCATCCGCGGAAAAGAGATCTTGAGCAATGAACTGCCCGGACACCGTTTCGAGTTGAACAAGGTCTATAGGCTCTATCGCGCGGCGATGCGCGAGGACGCCGCGCTGAAGCCTGGCGTGCCAGTGCCGCGCTCGGGAACCTGTCCCCCGGAGCGCTGCTTCGCCCGCGAAATCATCCAGTGGCAGGACCGGCTCAGCCCGTGCGCGAAAAATTTGCGGATTGGCGTTGTCGATACGGCCGCCGATACCGATCACCCAACCTTCCAGGGGCGGCGCATCCATACGCGCGACTTTGTCCCTGGCGATCGGCTGCCTGCGCCAAATTGGCATGGCACGGGGGTTCTGGCCTTGCTTGCGGGCAACCCGGAAGGCAGTACGCCAGGGCTCGTGCCGGATGCGGATTTCTTCGCTGCCGGCACCTTCTTCGCCGATGAAAACGGTGCGATGGCCACCGATACGGCAAGCGTGGTCCAGGCTCTCGACTGGATGCTCGAGAATGATGTTAAGATCGTCAACATGAGTTTCGCGGGGCCTCGCGACGAGCTTGTTAAGGACGAGATCGAGAAATTAAGCGCGAAGGACGTTGTCTTGGTCGCCGCCGCCGGTAATGAGGGGCCGCTTGCGGAGCCGGCTTATCCCGCGGCCTACCCCCAAGTCATTGCCGTGACCGCTATCGGGAAGGATCGCCTCAATTACCGTTATGCCAATAGAGGCGACCATATCGATGTCGCCGCTCCCGGCGTCGATATTTGGACGGCAGTCCCCGGCGGCAAGGAAGGATATCATTCCGGTACCTCGTTCGCGGCACCGCATGTGACGGGTATCCTTGCGCTCTTGCCGCGCGAGAGCCTGAAGGGCAACAAGAACGAAATTCTCGACAGTGCGCCCGTGGTGGATCTCGGCGAGCCCGGCCGGGACACGGTTTATGGCCGGGGCCTTCTCGTTGCTCCCTCATTCTGTACACCGCCGAGCGAGAATATGGCCAGCGCCGCCGATTTATCCGCAGCAGCCGGCGAGCGCCACTGACACCAAATCCGGTTGACTCCCTCAGCGGCGGCGCCGTCCCCTGCGCGCCGCGGCGCGCGCCGATGCCGCCTCCGCAAGCCGCCCGCGCTGTGCAGGGTCGTCACAAGAACCGGTGCCTTGGGCGATCCTGTGCCTTAAGCACAACGCTCCGCGCTGCAATTCGCATGGGATTGATGAGGCCGCGCGCGGCGTCGCGTTGCTCTGAGATCGGGATGACGGTTGTGCGGGAGCAAAGCGATCGGGATATCCGGCTTCGTTTGAGGGGGAGCGTTAAATGCGGAAGGACAGAAAAGCGTTCGCCAGCGCCTGAGGCTGGCGAACCGGATCACGGCTTTCGGTCCGGCAGACGCGGTTCCCCTAACTGCCAGCCTTTGGCGATAGCGGCCGCTTCCTCTTTCTTGCCGAACGCGATGCCATCCATCAGGCGAGTGACAACGGGATCCACCGCGCTCGGCCCAGCAGCTGTACGGAAGCCGGCGCCCGGCTTTGCCGCTTCGAGGAGGTTAGCCTGAATGGCCCAGTTTCCCCCTGTCTCCCGGCAGGCAAGGCCCGAAAAACTCCCCGCCGTTGCCGTTATTTCATATTCCCGGCAATAGCTGCCGCTCTTGCTCTTGAAGGTCAGCGTGGCACGGGCGGCAGTGGAGTCTTGAGCGCCGCCGGCAATCAATGCTTCTTGCTGGCTGGGGTAGGTTTCGAGGACGTGTTGAAGCGCGCCGCTCGCGAAGATCTGTCCGTCTTTGAAGGCTACGAGCCGGGCTGCGCTGTCCTCGCTACCGCTCTGAAGCATGAACCCTGCGCCTGTGCCGATCACCAATGCCGCGACCGAGGCCGCCGCCAATTGGCACGTCACGGACGCAGGAAACTGCCTTTGCCATTCGGCGCGGGACAAAAGCTTTTCCCAAACGGCGCTGGAGATGAACTTGTCCGCGCACGCCCTTAGGAAATTCTTTGGGCGGCTGACCTTTTTTTGAGAGGCGGCGCTATCCCGGCCAAATTGCAGCACGAAGTCCACAAGGTGCGACGGAACCGGCTCGTACATCGGCTGCTGATAGAGGTGCGAGATTCTGGCACCCGTTGCACGGAACATCTCCACACGCCGGAGGCTTTCCTCGTCCATGATCAGCAGCGCCTCTACCCTGGCCCTCAACTCGCCGTCGAGAGCGCCATCGGCTAAGGCCATCAAGGTTTCATCGGTTAACACGGGCACGGCGGCTCTCCAGCTCTACGCTCTGTTCAGCTTTGCCGCCCGGATGCGCCTTCTCGAAGAGGGCGCGCCGCGCGCGGGCAAGGCGGCTCATGACAGTGCCAATCGGCACATCCAAGACTTCTGCCGCTTCCTTGTAGGAAAGACCCTCGACGCAGACGAGCGCGATGATCACCTGCTGATCGGCAGGCAACTGCGCGATCCCCTGGTTGACCTCGGCCAGAGTGAGCCGGGCCTCCGCAACGATGCGCCCGTCTTCGCCCGTCAAATCGTAGGCTTCATCGATTTCGACGGTGTTGCCCCGCACCTTGTGGGCGCGCCGCTGATCGAGCCATATATTTTGAGCGATCCGAAACATCCAGCTATCGAGCCTAGTCCCAGGTTCCCACTGATCGAGACGCGACAAAGCTCGCGCGCAAGTCTCTTGTACAAGGTCGTCGCCCTTATCCTGATCTCCTGTCAACGCATAGGAGAACCGGCGCAAGCGCGGCAGAAAGTCTACAATCTGGAGGCGAAGGTCACTCCTCATGACACCGTCTCCGCGATTGCATGGATAACGGCTCGTAGGGCATCTTAGTCCCCCGTTCTGCGAAATTCGCTCGCGAAGCCACCAGATATGTGGCCAGAATGCGACAAGACACACCCTTGGGCGCTCCGGTCGAGAATCCGGCTTCGTACTTAGTTACGTCTCGCATTGTGCCGTAATTTCCCCGGTCTGCTTGGCGGCTACCTTAGCCGGTGCTTGGCAGGCAAGGAAATCTCTTTCCTGTCCTTTTTTCGACGGCACGCCGCGCAAGTCAAGTTTAAGTGCGCATCCGTCAACGGAAAGCTTGTTTATTTACAATGTTTCACCAGGATCTGGACGTCCGATCAGTCGCAGCGTGGCCGGTAAGCCGCACATCTCAACCCTTGCTGGAACCAATTCTGGCTTCTGGAACGAGGTTGTCTTCCGGGTGCTTTTCAGGGGATGGCATTGCGCGTGAGTTTTTTTGCGTGCCGGCGGAATAAGCCCAAGGGGGGATCGTTGTTGCTATGCAGCTTCAGATATGCCCCACATGAGAAGTTGCATGATTGACGGCAGGCTCCTCGCCTGCCGTTTTCATTTTTGCGCGGCAGCAATGTTAGCCGCTGACTTCGTTTTCCAGCTCGCGCAGATGTAAGCGTGCTTCGTCCGCGGACTCGTAAATGTGCGGTGCGACCTCGCGATGCTGTAAAGCATTTCCAAGTTTAGCGCGCAGGAAGCCGCTCGTCGTGTAACGCGTGACGCCAGAATAATAGGTCTCCACCAACTCGTGCACCATGGCGGCGTATTCATCCATGATCTCGGGCAGAATGGTGAAGTTGTCGTAGTTGACGATCACGTAGACTTTACGTCCCGCAGCCTTTAGCTTCTCGCCAACGAGGGTCCTGATGCGCTCGACGTCCTTGTGGCTTCGCAACACATGGCCTTCGAAATTTATGAAGAACAGGTTTTGCTGCGGATCGTAGACGAAGCGCTGCTCCAGCGGCATCGCCAGCATGTCCTCGCGAAGTCCCATGGGGACGGATTTGAAAATGCGCGCGTCCATGAGCTGTAGCGGCTCTCTGATTTTGGGCGTGAAGCCCATCCGGGCCAGAATGTCGCGCTCAAGGTCGACGCCGGGGGCAATCTCTATGAGTTCAAGGCCGCCTGGAACGAGCTTGAAGACGCATCGCTCCGTGATGTAAAGCACCGGCTGCGCGCGCTTCAGCGCATAGTCGCCGCTGAATGTCCTGTGCTCGACCTCGGCCACGAACTTTCTCATATCGCCCTCCTCAACGATGCGCAGCCGTTCCTCCTCGATAGCGATCTGGAGGCGCCCCGCCGTGAAGGTGCCGGCGAACGCCACCTCTTTGGCGTTCTGACTGATGTTAATGAAACCCCCGGCGCCGGCGAGCCTCGGCCCGAACTTGCTTACATTGAGATTGCCGCGGGCGTCGGCCTGGGCGAGACCGAGAAAAGCGACGTCGAGCCCGCCGCCATCGTAGAAGTCGAATTGATAGGGCTGGTCGATTACGGCGTCCGTGTTGGTTGCAGCACCGAAATTCAAGCCGCCCGCAGGCATGCCGCCAATGACGCCAGGCTCAGCGGTCAGCGTCAGAAGATCGAGGATCCGTTCTTCTGCTGCAACGTTCGATACCCCTTCCGGCATGCCGATTCCGAGATTGACCACGCTGTTGGCCTTCAGTTCAAGAGCCGCCCGGCGCGCGATGATTTTGCGCTCGCTTAGCGCCATGGGGGTTATGCCGCGCATGGGCACTTTGATCTCACCGCTGAAGGCGGGGCTGTATTGGGTCGCGAAGGTCTGCCAGTGGTTATCGGGGCTCGCTTGCACGACGCAATCGACGAAAATGCCGGGCACCTTGACATGCCGCGGGTTAAGCGAGCCGCGCTCGGCGATGCGCTCGACCTGAGCGATGACGATGCCGCCAGAGTTGTGCACCGCCATAGCAATGGCCAGCACTTCCAGGGTCAACGCCTCCTTTTCCATAGTGAGATTGCCGTCCGAGTCGCCGGTTGTGGCGCGGATGATGCCGATATCGATAGGAAATGCCTTATAGAAGAGATGCTCCTCGCCCGCGATATCGATTAGCGAGACGATATCCTCGGTGGTGCGCTCGTTGATCTTGCCGCCTCCGAAACGCGGATCGACGAAGGTGCCTAGCCCTACCCGGGTAAGATGGCCGGGGCGTTTGGCCGCGATGTCGCGGAAAAGATGGGTGATGACGCCCTGCGGGAAATTATAGGCCTCGATCAGATTGTTGACTGCGAGCCGCTGCAGCTTGGGAACGAGGCCCCAATGGCCGCCTATCACCCGCTTCACGAGGCCTTCATGGCCGAGATGGTTAAGTCCGCGCTCTTTGCCGTCGCCTTGGCCCGCCGCGTACACGAGCGTGAGGTTTCTCGGCTTCCCCGAGGCTTGCAGATGATGCTCCTCGTTGGATACATAGAGCTTTTCGAGGGCGATGGCGATCTCCTCCGCAAAGCCGATGCCGACGAAGCCGCCTGTGGCGACCGTATCGCCGTCGCGGATAAGCCGGACCGCCTCTGCGGCTGAGACCACCTTGCCGCCTTCGGGCGTTTGCAGCGAGGCCAGCATCGGATGCTTTTTGGGCATGTTTTCCTCCAGTTGAGCGTTGGCCCTTTGCGAGCTCTTCGGCATTGGCAGGCACATAAACAAAAAGCCCGCTCCCTAAAGAGCAGGCTTCTACTTCAAAGCATCGTTCCTCCGGTCCCGCGTCCGCTTAGGGATGCCGCCGGGCTAACGCGCAAGCCCGCCCGGAGGCGGACTTGCAGGGGTAACCGAAACCTTACTGCGCGGTCCATCCGCCATCGACGGAAAGCTGCGTGCCGCGAATCTGCGCCGCGTGCTCGGTGCACAGGAACGCCGCCAAGGCTCCGATCTGTTTCGGCGTCGCGAACTCGCCGGATGGCTGCTTCTCCGCCAGAAGCAGTTCTTTCGCCTTTTCCTTTGTGATGTTGTCGCGTGCAGCCCAATCGTCGATTTGCTTCTGCACAAGAGGTGTCAGCACCCAGCCTGGGCAAATCGAGTTGCATGTGATGCCGGTTTTCGCGGTTTCGAGCGCGATCACCTTCGTTAAGCCGACGATGCCGTGCTTTGCGGCGACGTAGGCAGACTTATTAGCGGACGCGACGAGCCCGTGCGCGGACGCGATGTTGATGATGCGGCCCCAGTTCCTAGCCCGCATTTGCTCCATGACGGCTTGGGAGGCGTGAAAGGCGGCCGAGAGATTGATCGCGATGATCGCATCCCACTTTTCGGCCGGGAACTGTCCGACCGGCGCGACATATTGAATGCCCGCGTTGTTGACGAGGATGTCCACCCGGCCGAGCTCGCGCGTCGCCGCCTCGATTAGGCCGGCGATTTCCGCCGGCTTCGACATGTCGGCGCCGTTGTAAGCGGTGCGGACGCCGAAGCTTTCGGCAATCTCAATCCGGAGCGCCTCGATGGCCGAAGGATCGCCGAACCCGTTCAGCATAATGTCCGCGCCGGCATGGGCAAGGGCGCTGGCAATGCCAAGCCCAATGCCGCTCGTCGAGCCGGTCACCACCGCTACACGGCCGTGAAGATATTTCTCTGTCATGTTAACCTCCTCTGAAACTACCTTGTGAGGAAAAATCCGCTGCGAGGTAGTTAAAAAGTATATATACCTGTTAGGTAGTAGAAGGCGATGACTACAAACACCGCCGAAGTCTTTATGCAGGTGATTGCAAAGATATCGCCGTATGACGTGCGATGGGTGAGGCCCGTAACGGCAAGAAGCGTAATAACAGCGCCGTTATGCGGAAGGGTATCCATGCCGCCAGAGGCCATCGAGGCGACCCGGTGGAAAACTTCGAGCGGAATGTTGGCGTTGTGAGCGGCCTCGATGAAGCGGTCCTTCATGGCAGCGAGCGCGATGCTCATGCCACCCGAGGCGGAGCCCGTGACACCGGCCAGCGTGGTCACCGTGAGGGCCTCGTTGACGAGCGGATTGGGAATTGCCTGAAGAGCCTGCTTGATGGCAATAAAGCCGGGTAATGCGGCGATAACTGCGCCGAAACCATATTCGGAGGCAGTGTTAATCGATGCGAGCAGTGCCCCGCCGACGGCCGATTTCGTGCCCTCGGCGAACTTCGATGCGACCGCCCGGAAGGCGAAGATCAGGACGAAGAAAATGCCGGTCAGCAGCGCAGCTTCCACGGCCCAGATCGCCTTCATGGACTTTACAGCCTGAGTAACCTTGGTGCCATCGGAGAGAGTGAGGTTAACAGCGTCGCCGTAAGCCCATGGAACCACGTAGTAGGTGAGGACATAATTGACTACGAGAACGAGAACGAGCGGCGAAAGTGCGATGAGCGGATGGGGCATATGGGCTTCGTCGACGACTTCGGGCTCGTTGATATGGCCCTCGCCATAACCTTCGCCTCTGGCCATCGCCGTCCGGCGCCGCCATTCAAGGTAGGTGATGCCCACGATCAGAATGAAGGTAGCACCGACGATGCCGAGCACAGGAGCCGCCCAAGCGGTCGTCCCAAAGAACGTGGTTGGGATGATGTTTTGGATTTGCGGCGTGCCGGGAAGCGAATCCATTGTGAAGGTGAAGGCTCCAAGCGCGATGGTTCCAGGGATAAGGCGCTTGGGAATGCCGCCCATGCGGAACATCTCGGCAGCGAACGGGTACACCGCGAACACGACGACGAACAGCGAGACGCCGCCATAGGTCAGGATTGCGCAGACGATCACGATAGACAATATGGCGCGCTCGCGTCCGACCATTTTGATGACAGCGGCCACGATCGATCTCGCGAAGCCGGAGAGTTCGATGACTTTGCCAAAAATGGCGCCGAGCAAGAACGCTGGAAAGTAGAGCTTCACGAAAACGACCATCTTTTCCATAAAGAGGCCGGAATAGACGGGCGCGACGTCGATTGGGTGAGTTAGCAGCACGGCCGCCATCGCGGCAACAGGCGCGAAGATGATCACGCTGAAGCCGCGATAGGCGACAAACATCAGGAACACGAGTGCCCCGACGGCAATTACGGTTGGAAGAACGTTTTCCATGCAATTCCCTCCATGGTTACAAGCCGGCATTGCAACGATTGGGATTTCCGGTCTGTTAACCGGCCTGAGGGTTTCAGTAGGGACCGGCTAAGTTGCCGCGTCAAGCCGCATTTTGGACTTTCTGTGTCCCAAAATGCGGCGCCGCAGCGAGGGGCTTAAGCCTGCCATCTATATTCGCCGGGAGAGCAAATCACCGTTTCTCACCGCGCCTCGGTAACGGGCCGCCACAAGCTTCACGGCATGTTGGATTTTGTCTATGTTTCAAGCCGTTGCAAAGTTCATGGGGACGCCCGCCGCGCCTTTGGGCCGCTCTTCTGGCGTTTGCGCCGGAAGGCGCGCGCCGGCGGCCGGGACGGATGTCCGCCGCACGAGCGGCGGCTTGACCTTGGGAGGCGGTAGACTTAGAACGTGACCAGTACTGTTTCCCGCGCCAATTTCTCGCATGGCGTCACGCACGGCAAAAGCGCATGGTTGCCCCTACGGCAAAGCCCGCGAATTCCTCGTTGACTTATTTTAGAATAATTCTAAAGTAACCGCACGTCGCGCGTTTGCGAATGTGCCCCTTTCAATTGTTCCAGGCTTTAGGAGAGACGACGATGGCCAAGCTCAAAGGCACCAAAACCGAAGATAATCTCAAAGCAGCGTTTGCCGGCGAAAGCCAAGCCAACCGCCGCTATCTCTATTTCGCTCAAAAGGCGGACGTGGAAGGATTCAACGATACCGCCGTTGTGTTCCGCTCGACTGCGGAAGGCGAGACCGGTCATGCTCACGGCCACCTCGAATATCTTGAGGAAGCCGGCGATCCCGCCACCGGGCTGCCCATCGGCGCCACCGCCGACAACCTCGTTGCCGCAATCGCTGGCGAAACGCACGAATACACCGACATGTATCCGGCGATGGCCCGCACCGCGCGCGACGAGGGCTTCGAGGAGATCGCCGAGTGGTTCGAAACGCTGGCGAAGGCGGAAAAATCGCATGCCGGCCGCTTCCAGCGCGCGCTCGACGAAGTGAAAAAGGCCTAAAGCAGAACGCGGGGCGGAAGGCATCGGCCCGGAAACGTTTCTGGCTGCTTGCCTCCGCCCTACCCGATAGTTCCTCAGAACCACAACTCCGTTATCCCCAATGTCCGAAGGCAGCCTGCAAGCTCCGGTTCGCCACCCCGTCGATTGGCAAAATCCCGATTTTTACGACGAAGGCAAGCTCGATGCCGAGTTGCGCCGCGTTTTCGATATCTGCCACGGCTGTCGCCGCTGCTTCAATTTGTGCGATTCCTTCCCGCGCCTGTTCGATATGGTGGATGCCACGCCTTCCGGCGAATTGCACGATGTCCAGTCGGGCCAATTTAAGAGCGTCATCGAGGCTTGCACGCTGTGCGACATGTGCTTCATGACGAAGTGCCCTTACGTGCCGCCGCACAATTTCGACCTCGATTTTCCGCATTTGATGTTGCGCTTCCGCGCGGTGGAGGCGAAAAAGGGCGAGGTACCGTACGCCGATCGCGAACTGACCAAGACCGACCGCAATGGCGAACTCGCAAAATATTCTGCTGGGCTGGTGAATTGGGCGACATCCGCTGAAAACCGGCCTCTGCGCGGTATGTTGAAAAGCGTTGCGGGCATTCATCGCGAGGCGGAGTTGCCCCGCTATGCCTCGCGCACCCTGACCGCTCGCGCCAAGAAAGAGAGCATGACGGTGAATGCCGAAGCGCCCGCCTTCGGCAAGCGCAAAGCGGTGCTGTATGCCACCTGCTCGATGAACTACAACGACCCCGATCTCGGCTGGCTGACACGGCAGGTGCTGGGCAAGCTCGGCGTCGAGACCGAAATCGTGTACCCCGCCTGCTGCGGCATGCCGCAGCTTGAGCAGGGCCTGATCGGCGATGTGGTGGCCAATGCGCGCAAAATCGCGAAGGAAATGGCCGGCTGGATCGCCAAAGGCTATGACATCGTTGCCCTGGTTCCGAGCTGCGCCCTGATGCTGAAGCTCGAATGGCCGTTGCTGGTGCCGCAAAACGATCCGTCGCGCGCGGACATCGACGCGCTGGCCAAAGCCACCTACGACCTTACAGAGTTCGTCGTCGACGTCGCAAAAAAGCAGGGGCTGGCCCCCGGCTTGACGCCGCTTGCGGGACCCGTCGCCTTGCACCTTGCTTGCCATGCCCGCGCGCAAAACATGGGGGCAAAGGCCGCCGAAATGTTGCGGCTTTTGCCCGAGCCGAACGGGATCGCGGTGATCGAGCGCTGTTCCGGCCATGGCGGCTCGTGGGGCATCAAGGAAGACAATTTCGAAGTTGCCCTCAAGATCGGCAAACCCGCCGCGCGCAAGGCCGCCGAGGTGCTGGCCTCCGCCGCGGAAAAGGAGCAGCCGGGTTTTGTCGCGTCCGAATGTCCGCTGGCCGCGGAGCATATCGTGCAAGGCGTCGCGCGCCTGAGCGAGGCCGGGACGCTGCCAGAGGTCCGGCCATATCATCCGATCGAAGTCTTTGCCCTCAGTTACGGCTTGACGAAGGAGGCCCAGTGAAGCGCGAGATCACCGCTGCCGATATTCTGTCCACCGAAGACTATGCCCGCATCCGCGACGAAAAGCGCCGCGAAGTCCGCGCGATCAAAGCCAACCGCCGCGTTGCCGTCGGGCCCTATGCCACGTTCTACTTCGAAAGCTACGACACGATGTGGCTGCAAGTACAGGAGATGCTGCGCATTGAAAAGGGCGGCGCGGCGCAGCTGGCCGATGAGCTCGAAGCTTACAACCCTATGATCCCCAAAGGCGATGAGCTGACCGCCACGGTCATGTTCGAAATCGAAAATCCCGAACGCCGGCAGCAGGTTCTATCGCGTCTTGGCGGCGTGGAAGCCATGATGGAATTGCGCTGCGGCTCCGAAGCCGTCAAAGGCGAAACCGAGCGGGATTTGGAATACTCGACCCCGGACGGCAAGGTGTCGTCGGTGTTGTTCATGCACTTCCGTTTTGCCCCGGAGCAAGTCCAAAAGTTTTTCGCACACTCGTCCGAGATCGCTATAGCGATAACACATCCGGAATACGGTCATATTGCCATCCTTCCCCCAGCCGTTAAGGCGGAACTGGCGAAGGATGTTGGCTAATTCAGGAATCTGAAGGGCGGTAGTAGTACACCCCCTCACCCTCTCCCCTTGCGGGAGAAGGACAGGATGAAGGGGTAGGCCATAAATTATGCGGGTTGGTATGGAACCGGCCGCCCCGTCACGCTTCCGTCAAAGGCACAGAGGCCGGCTTGCCGTGCCGCGCGTGCCATTCCTTGCGGCGCACCTCCTCCTCCATCCGCCGGTCCTTAGCGCTTTTGCCCTGCATTTTCACGATCGCTGTTGTCAATCCGAGCATCACAGCCACCACGAACGCGACAAGCGCAACCCAATGTCCGGTTGTAAGAGTGCTCAAATCCCCCACGGCTTTCGAAAAAATGAAGCCCCAGAACAGCATGAAGGGCACCCATACGATCGCCGAGGTGACATTCGCGATCTGAAAAGTGAGATGGCGCATACGCATGATGCCGGCGACGAGCGGGATGGTCGGGCGGACCGGCCCGAGAAAGCGGCCGATGAAGATCGAGAGGAACCCGTATTTGCGGAAGAAGAGCCGTGCCCGCGCGACAGCCGATTTGTCCCGGTTGAGCGGGTAGTGATGCACCACGCCCGGCCCGATCCAGCGTCCGATCCAATAGGTTACGATATCGCCCAGCACAGCCCCCGCGATAGACCAGCCCACAACCGACAGGGCGTCGAGTTTGCCTTGCTGGATGGCAAGGCCCGCAAAGACCATAATCAGCGTTGCAGGGAAGAAAAGGCCGATCAGAACCAAAGATTCGCCGAACGCAATCACCCCGAGTATGGGGCCCGCCAAGTGTTTGTGAACGAGCACATACTGTTTTATAATCTCGGGATCGAGCGACCCAATCGCATCAAACAGATTCACAGCAAACCTTTCTATGCTACGCGGAAGGCAAGACTTTTCGGATAGCCCGAGCGGAGGGAACCCAACCCGCTCCCAATCGCCACCCTTCTACAGCCCTCTGGCACACTTTGCGCTCCGTTAGATGACGAAAATAGCGTATCTTCGCAATCGAAAACGGTGGCGCGCGAACGATATCGCATCACTATGGTTTCCGTTCCGCCTGAAAACAGTCTCCGGATAAGGTCAGGCTCCGCTTCGCCGCAAAAAGCGCTCGAATTCTTCGCGAGCCTTCGGCATGGCCCCTCCGCTTTCGCCAAATATATGAGTGTAAAGAAAGTAACCCGTCATGGTCAGCCCGGCCGCGATATCGTGCCGGGGCGGGGGGCTACACCCCAGGCCCTCAACTAAAAACCGCGGCAATGGCAGAAGTTTGTCGCGATAGGGTTCGCCCGCGTCCCGCGTCACGGCCTGGCCGGATTTCGGCGAGACATAGGCAAGCTCGCCCGTGCGCCCCGTCGCAGCGCATTTCGAGAGGTCGAGCCCAAAACCAAGCTCATCGAGAAACCTCAGCTCGAATCGGACGATCGAAGCTGGAAACACGGGCTCGCCCGCTGTTGCAAGGCAGTCCTGCGCGGCATCGAAAAGCTTCGGATGGGGATCGCGTTCGGGCAGAACCTGCAGCAGCGACGCAACCGCGTTGACCCCGGCAAGCGCCAGCGCGTCGTCAAGCACGCGCGCGGCCGTGGCTACCGTCAGCTCCACTGTGTAAACCCCAAGCTGATCGTCGAGGCGGGCGCGCCACTCTACCTTGAGCGCGTTTCCGGTTTGCAGGATCGGCCGGATGCGCCGCGAGCGCCCGCCCTTCACGAGCCCGTGGGTGCGGCCATTGCCGCGCGTGAAAATATTGGCAATCGCGCTCGTCTCGCCATGGGGGCGTCCGCTCAAGAAAATGCCGTCGTCAGACCATCTCATGAGAAACCTCAGAGAGCCTCTGCCCGTAAACTGGGCGCGCTGCATAAGGCCAGAGTTTTGCAGTGCAAGAAGCGCATGCGAAACTGCACATAAAAAGCGCCTTTCCCAGACCCATAGCAAGTCCGGTAGATCGCTACCCTAGAACGGCAGCGCAAGTCCCCCCCCATTGTATCCCCTTTTTGGGGCAGACGCCCTCGCTCCCCCTCGCGTTTGCTTGCAAACGCGATAACTTTGAGACGCATGTTCGCCAAGGGGAGCTTGCGGGAGAGAGACAGAGTGAAGGGGGGACTTCGCGACTGGTCAGGCGGAAGCGATGCCGCCAGAGATAATCCGGGCCCGCAGCTTGACTGCGGACCCGATGCCATAGGCGCGGTTGCCTCAGAGGCGTTCAAAAACTGCGGCGATGCCCTGCCCGCCGCCGATGCACATCGTCACAAGAGCGTAGCGGCCGCCAACACGATGAAGTTCGTACAGCGCCTTTGTGGCAATGAAGGCGCCAGAGGCACCTATGGGATGCCCTAGCGCAATCGCGCCGCCGTTCGGATTCGTCTTCGCCATATCGAGTTCGAGTCCGCGGGAGACCGCGATGGCCTGTGCCGCAAACGCCTCGTTGCTCTCGATCACGTCCATCTGGCCTAGCGTGAGGCCGCCCTTTTTCAACGCGAGCTTCGACGCTGGGATCGGGCCTTCGCCCATGATCTCGTTCGGCACACCGGCCACGGCATAGGACACCAGCCGCGCCATTGGCTTGTGCCCGGCAGCCTCCGCAACGGCCGCGTCCGCCAGCACGAAAAAGGCCGCGCCGTCATTGATCCCCGAGGCGTTTCCGGCGGTCACCGTGCCGCCTTCCTTTTTGAATGCCGGCTTGAGCTTGGCCAAGGACTCCATCGTGGTGCCGGGCTTCGCGTGTTCGTCGGTGTCGAAGACGACGTCGCCCTTCCTGGTTTTCTTGACGACGGGCACAATTTGCGATTTGAAGCGCCCATCTTGGATCGCGGCCACCGCGCGCGAGTGCGACTCGACTGCGAGCGCGTCCTGTTCTTCGCGCGTGATGCCCCATTTGACCGCGAGGTTCTCGGCGGTGATGCCCATATGCCCGACGCCAAACGGGTCGGTCAGCGTGGCGACCATGATGTCGATCACCTTCGTGTCGCCCATTCGGGCCCCGGTGCGCATAGCCGGCGAAATGTAGGCGCCGCGGCTCATCACCTCCACGCCGCCGCCGATCCCGTAATCGCAATCGCCGAGCAGAATATTCTGGGCCGTCGTCACGATGCCCTGCAGGCCCGACGAACACAGGCGGTTCACCGCCATCGCCACCGACTCCATGGGAAGCCCTGCCTGGATCGAAGCGACGCGCGCCACATAGGCCGAGCGGCCTTCGGTGGGGATCGTGTTGCCTACGGTCACGTAATTGATCAGCTTCGGGTCCACGCCGGAGCGCTGGATCGCGTCCTTCATCACGATGCCCGCCAGTTCCGACGGCTCGATATCGGCCAGCGACCCGCCGAAAGTGCCAATCGCCGAACGCGCAGCGCTTAGAACCACCACATCACGCTTGCTCATGCTGTCTCTCCTCCGGGTTAGGGTGCTTAACAGATTGGGGCCGTGCTATCGGCTGTCAGCTATCTTATGCTAGCCGGCGAGGACCGCAAGCAGAGCTGAGTGTTTCGATTTATGACGGAATTGCATGGCTCCCCTGGCGAGAGGGTCGATTGCCGCGTTGCGCCGCCGCGCACCTGCGGGGGACTTATGTGCTGAAACAGCAGCACCGCAGTCCCTGAAAACGGCGGACCCGCTGGAGCCTGTTTGCCTCGAGCGAAGATCGCACTGGGATCATTGATCGCCTCCACTGCCTCCGAATCCAGGATGACGTCCATTCGAAGCTTTTGGCCTCCTGATGAAGCCAAAATAGAAACAGATCAGAAATAGGATGAAATGAAGAATGGAGCGGCCACCGCTGATCTGAGGTGTTTCGACAAAACCCGTCCCCAACAGAGGTACGGAAACATCGGCAAGATAGAGATAAAACAAAATGCCCGACGAGACGAAGAACGCGCCTGCCAGAAATTTGCGGACGTCCCTGTTTCGCCACGCGAAATAGAGGCTCCCCGCAGCCATGATGACAGCTGCGGCTATATAGAGGGCCATAATCATGCCTTCCTCCTGTCGTCGCCTTTCCAGCGTATCCGGGCCGATGGGGTGCCTGCCGCGCCAGCCGCCCCACTATTAGTTTACAGCATATTTGAAAAACAATGCGCTTGGCCGAGCCTGCCCGACAGCTAAATTCCGGCTAGGGGGCAGAACCGCTCGTGACCCCGGCCGGAGTAAGCTGGGAGACGCGTCAGCAGATGGGCGGCGTTTCGAGCGGCGATGTGGCGCTGCTGCGGAACTGCCGCTTCACCTTCAGCACCAAGCCGTTTTATCTAAATAGCAAAATTCAGCTTCCAGTACGAGGGAGAAATTCGGCTTCCATGCGGAACGATTTAGCCATTCCCGCATAGCCTTCGATCAAGCACCACTATGGGCTTTCCATAGCCACGAAGGCATATGTGAAAATTGGCTAACGAAGGAGGAGTGAGACATGACCGATATCTTCGCCGGTTTGCCTCAGCCTAGTTCTGCAATCCCGCCGGACGATCCGCTGCGCGTGCTCACGGTCGCAAATCCGGAGAGCCCGGACATGCGGCATGTTGCGGTCGCGGGCGGCATCTACACCATACTTGTCACAGGCGAAGAGAGCGGCGGGCGCTACTGCTTGATGGATATGCATGTGCCTGCCGGTGAGGGCCCTCCGCCCCACCGCCACGATTTTGAGGAGATGTTCACCCTGCTCGAAGGCGAGCTGGAGTTCACGTTTCGAGGCCGGTCCTCCACTGTCCGAGCGGGCTCAACCGTCAACATTCCGGCGAACGCGCCGCACTTCTTTAGAAACAAATCCGGCAAGAGCGCGCGGATGCTTTGCCTGTGCACGCCGCCAGGGTTAGAGGCGTTCTTCATGGCGGTTGGCGATCCGGTTGGCAGCCGCACCGCGCCTCTGCCCAAGCTCAGCAAGGAGGAGCAGGAGGAGCGCATGAAGCGTGCCGGGGATCTCGCGCCAAAATACCGGACGGAGATACTGAAGCCGTAAGGGAATCCTGGCAGTGCGAAAAATGCCGCTTATCTGCCGGTCGTGTTGCCTTCACGCTTTCGGGAAATCGAGGCCCATTTCGCGGTAGCGCTCGGGATCGTCGGCCCAATTCTCGCGCACCTTCACGAATAAAAACAAATGCACAGGCGCCTCGACGCCCTCCGCGATTTCCTTCCGCGCTTCCATCGAGATGTGCTTGATCGCCTGACCTTTCGCGCCGAGCACGATCTTCCTTTGGCTCTCGCGTTCCACAAAGATCGTCTGATCGATGCGGATCGAGCCGTTGCGAAGCTTTTTCCAGTCCGTCGTCTCGACCGTGGAGGAATACGGAATTTCCTCGTGCAGCCGCAGGAACATTTTCTCGCGCGTGATCTCAGCTGCCCATTGGCGCATCGGCGCGTCGGCGATTTGATCCTCGGGGAAGAGCCAGACACTGGATGGCATCCGGGTGGCCAGATAAGCGCGAAGATCGGCTACGCCATCGCCCGACAAGGCCGAAATCATGAACAGCTGCTCCAGCTTCAGCCGGTTCGAGGCCTCTTCCGCAAGCGCGAGCAGCTTTTCCTTCTTGACCTTGTCCACCTTATTGAGCGCGAGCACGAGCGGTATCGTTAGCTCCCCGGCATGCTCAAGCACCGGATCGGCCACATCGTCGAAACCGCGGGCGGCGTCGGCGACGAGTACCACGATGTCGGCTTCGCGCGCTTCCGTCCAGGCTGTCTCCACCATCGCGCGATCGAGGCGGCGTTTGGGCGCGAAGATGCCCGGCGTGTCGACGAGAACGATTTGGCTCCGGCCCTCAAGCGCGATGCCGCGCACGCGCGCCCGGGTGGTTTGAGCTTTGTGGGTGACGATAGAAACCTTCGCGCCCACAAGGGCGTTCACGAGTGTCGATTTACCTGCGTTCGGCGCGCCGATGACGGCCGCGAAACCGCAACGCGTGCCCGTTTCCGATGCCGTTTCCTTAGGCAAGCTCGCGCTCCTTTTGCCAGACCTGTTCGCGGACGAGGAGAGCCGCCGCCGCGATTTGTTGAGCCTTCTTCAGCGACGTTCCCTCTCCGAGCGCGGGCGCAAGGCCGCTGACGGTCACTTCCACCGTGAAGCTCGGCGCGTGATCCGCGCCGCTGCGCTCGACCTCCCTATATTCGGGAAGGCCGCGCTTCTGGCTTTGGGCATATTCTTGCAGCGCCGTCTTGGCGTCCGGTGCTGGCGTTGCAGCTGTTACCACGAGCGGCCCCCAGAGCCTGCGGACTACCGCTTCCGCCGCCTCGAAGCCGCTATCCACTTGGATGGCGCCGAGAAGCGCTTCGCAAGCATCGGCAAGGATCACGTCCTTCTTACGGCCGCCGGATCGCGCCTCGCTTGGGGCCATGATGAGATGCAGCCCGAGATCGAGATGTTGAGCGACCTCCGAACAAGCGGCTTTGCAGACGAGCGCGTTATAATGCCGGGCGAATTCGACCTCGCGGGCCTCCGGAAACGTCTCATAAAGCAGCGCCGCGATGGAGAGGCCGAGAACCCGGTCGCCCAAAAATTCGAGCCTCTCATTGTCCCGGCCGCCGCGGGCGCTCCGGGCGCTGGCATGGGTCAGCGCCTCGGTCAAGAGGCCCTTCTCTTTGAAACTATAACCGAGGAGAGCCTCAAGCTCTTGGCTGTGCGGTTTTTTCGGAGACACTCAGTGGATCACGTTTCCGATGCGGGACCAGCGGATTTCGGTTGGCCAATTCCAGGGTGCGAACCAGCTCGCACGCTCGTCGACAGAGAAGAACAAAATCCGTGCACGGCCCACGAGGTTTTCCTCCGGCACGTAGCTGACGCCCCGAGCCCAAAGCGGCACGCGGCTATCGGCAGAATTGTCGCGATTGTCGCCCATCATGAAATAGTGCTTAGGCGGCACGACAAACACTTCCGTATTGTCCTCGCGGCCGCGTGCGCCATTTGGGCAGGTTTCGGATAGCTTTTGAGTGAGGAAGGATCTGCCGTTGGGGAGAGTCTCGCGATATTGGTGGACTACCACGTTCGGCCCGCATTGTATCGACAGTTCTTGCGAGAAGTGGTCGTCGAGGACCAAATCGGGAGCCCGCTCGCGCTTAATAGGTGTGCCGTTGATGTTCAGCACGCCGTTGATCATCTGAATTTTGTCCCCGGGCATTCCGACAAGGCGCTTGATATAATCGGTCGAATTATCCTTCGGATCCTTGAAAACGATCACGTCGCCGGGGGTTGGCTGCGAGAAAAGAATGCGCCCGCTGAAAGGCCCCCAACCGTATGGGAACGAATACCGGCTGTAACCGTAGCTGTATTTGGAGACGAAGAGGTAATCGCCAACGAGAAGCGTCGGAATCATCGATCCCGAAGGAATGCTGAAGGGTTGAAACAAGAAAATCCGGATAACGAAGGCGATGGCGATCGCCTCAAGCAGCACGACCGCAAGGTCGAAGGCGCTGCTTTCTTCTTTCTTTTGCTTGACCTCGGTATTCACGCTCATCGTTCCGATCCGGTTCGTTGAAAAACATCGCCACGCCACGCGCGCCCAAGAACGGCATTCACGGGGGGGCGGACATCAATAACTTGGATGAGCGCGTTCGGACGCCAGATCGCCGCGGATTATGGCTGAGCCCGCTCTGCGCCTGATATAGACGATGGCGCTCCGAAAGCAAGCACGCGTGGTTGTCATGCCTATGATTCTGCACGGTAGGCTGTGCCCCCTGTTGTCATGCGCTGCGGTGCGTAGTACCGCTGCGCAAACACCGGATCGTAAAGCACGCCGGCATTCGTGACGATCCCGGATACGGCGTCAAGAGCGCGATTCCGGGGTGACAAAAAAGGGCAGCGCACTGCGTCGCGCTGCAGACACGGGATGACGCAGGGGTGCGGTGGCTGCGCTTATAGCTGCCTTCAAAAGAGTATGGATCTGTCGCAACACCCGCCGGAGCGGCAGAAATGCCGGCAATGATGCGCCTTGCGCGCCACAAATCGGGCTCGAAATCATAGTGACTAATGGTAATCACTGGATCAGCGGATCGCCCCGGATGGATGTGTTAGATTTTCCTTTGTCGCGCCTGTGCTATGCGGCTCATCCTGAGGATGCGGAGGAGGTGCAGCGCGCTGGCCTGCCTGTTTGGGCTAGCCGCCAGCTCGACTTGAATAACGCAAACGGCGCGGGACTGAAAGAGCGGCTAGGCTCGTTCAAACTCCAGATCAAATACGCCGCGGGCAACGGCCAGCCCGCTCCCAATGGCGACCTCAAGAATTGGCCGGCCGTGGACGAGATGCGCCCGCTCGGCTATCTCGACGCGCCCGTTGCATCAGCATGGACGCTGCTGGGCCCGAAGCCGCAAAGGCCGGGCGAGGAGCAAATGCGCCCTTACCAGGAGGTTGCTTGTGCGACAATCATCCGAGCTGTGCATAGCCGCGCCCAGCTCTACGAGCGGATGGTAGGGTTCTGGCACGATCACTTTAATGTGCTCGCCACCGACGACCGCAGAATCGGCTGCGCGCTTCCCGCCTACGACCGCGACGCGATCCGCGTCCATGCGCTCGGCAATTTCCGCGACATGCTCGAAGCCGTCGCGGCGAGCCCCGCCATGCTGGTTTATCTTTCGAACGCGAGCTCGCGCGCCGGGGGTGACAACGAAAATTTCGCCCGCGAACTCCTGGAGCTGCACACGCTCGGGCGCGACGCCTATCTCAACGGCCACTACGACCGCTGGCGCGATGTTCCGGGCGCCGCGGAGGGCAAACCGGCCGGCTATATCGATGAGGATGTGTACGAGGCAGCTCGCGCCTTCACCGGCTGGACCATCGAGACCGGCCAGCGCCTCGACAGCGCAACCGAGCTGCCCCGCACCGGCAAGTTCGTATATATAGACAGCTGGCACGACGGCTATCAAAAGCGAGTGCTGGCAAAGGAGTTTCCGCCCTTCGCGCCGCCCATGGCCGACGGGCGCAAGGTACTCGACCTCGCCGCGTTCCATCCGGCCACGGCGCGGTTTCTTTGCCTGAAACTCTGCCGCACCTTCGTGAGCGATAGTCCGCCGCAAAGCCTGGTGGAGAGCGCCGCCAAGGTCTGGATGGAGAACGCAAAAAAGCCCAGCCAGATCGCGGCGGTTGTCAAGCATATCGTGCTTTCCAAGGAGTTCGCCGCATCGCGCGGGCTAAAGCCGCGCTCGCCGCTCGCCCTTGCGGCCAGCTTCGCGCGCGCCGCCGGCATCGACCTTGTCCCAACGATGCCGCTCGTTCAGCAGCTCGCTCAATGCGGGCAGCGGCTGTATGGCTGGCCGTCCCCCGACGGGCGGCCCACCAGCGCCGCGTATTACCTCACGCCGGACTATATGCGCGAGCGCTGGGTCTTGGTTACGAGGCTCGCAGGCAACGCTTGGAATAACGGGCAGCCAGAAGCCTTAGCTCTGGCCGCGAATGGGGGCGGGCCGCGCGCCGGTGAGTTTGTGGCCCGCTGGCTGACGCGTTTCGCGGGGCCAGGTGCCGCAGTCCAGCCGTTTCTCGCTGCGCTTGGCGTGGATCCCGCGCTGCCGGTTCGCGATGAGAAGCGGCTCGCTCAGATCGCCGGGATTTGTGCGGCCGCTCCCCAATTTCAGATGACGTGAGGCCCCATGCGATTGAGCCGCCGCAATCTCCTCGAGGGAGCGCTGACAGGCGCCGCTCTCCTCACGCTCCCCGGCGGATCGCTGCGCCAGCTTGCATTCGCGGCCAGCCCGGCGGGCCCGCAGCGCGTGCTCATCGTTCTGCACTTGCGCGGCGCTTGCGACGGACTCAATCTCGTGTGCCCGGCAAACGATCCGCACCTCATCGCGGCCCGCCCCGCAGAGCTGCGCGTGGCCGCGAGCGGCGATAAGGCGGGACACGCGCTTCGTTCGGAGGCGATGCCTCATATCGACTGGCGGCTCCATCCGGCGGCACCGGAGCTGGCTGGGCTTTACAAAGCCGGCAAGATTGCCTTCGTGCACGCGGCGGGCATTCCCGAAGCCAATCGCAGCCATTTTGTCGCGACCGATATCATCGATCACGGCGCGGGGAACGGTGCGGCGCTGGCCCGGACTAGCGGCGGCTGGCTTGGGCGCTATCTCGCCGGAGCCAAACACGCAGGCGGCGGCTTGCCGGCCGTTTCGGCTTCCGGCTCTCTCGCCGGCGAGTTCGGGGGGTTCGGCGGCGCTTTTTCAGTCCCCGACCTTGCCAATGGCTTGCCGCTGCCCTGGGACGAAAAGGCCGCGCGCGCCATCGAGGGACTTTATAAGCATGCGCCGGGCGCCGCGGGAGCGGCTGGAATGCGCGCACTCGATGCGGCCAAGCTCATCGCGGCCAGGCTTCCCCGCAGAGCCGATGGAAAGTTCGCGCCGTATCTCGATCAGAAGGAAGGCTATGACAAGGGCGGCGATATCGGCCGGGGCCTTAGGACGGTTGCGCGGCTGGTAAAGACCGATATCGGCCTTACAGCCGCGAGCGTCGATGCGGGCGGCTGGGACACGCATGAGGGGCAGCAGGGCCGCTTTCAGAACAATGTGCAGCGCCTGTCGGGTGCGCTTGGCGCGTTCTGGAACGACATTTCCACCCATCATAACCGCGTGACCCTCGTAGCCTATGGCGAGTTCGGCCGCCGTCTACGAGCGAATAAAAGCGGCGGTACCGATCACGGGCGCGGCGGCGTCATGATCGCGCTGGGCGCTGGCGTGAGCGGCGGGCGGATCTTGGGTCCATGGCCCGGGCTTGAGGAAACGGCTTTGGAGGAGCGTGTCGACCTTCCGGTTAAGACCGATTACAGGCAGGTGCTGACCGAGCTGCTCAATTTCCACGGCGGCGAGCCGCCCAGCGCGACTGTGTTTCCGGGCTTCAAAGTGCCAGCACAGCTGGGCATCTTCGCTTAAGACGCGACGCGTTCCTCACGCGCTTGGAGAGGGCCGTCACTGGTTCTGAACGCGAGCGCTGTGCCACGTGGAAACGCGCCAGATAGCCTGAAAGCCGGGCCGGGCCGCCTTGACAGGGTTCGCCCCATGCGACTAAATAGAGTTTAAGGGGCCATAGCTCAGTTGGGAGAGCGCTGCAATCGCACTGCAGAGGTCGTGAGTTCGAATCTCATTGGCTCCACCAAAAATGAAAATGAATAAAGCGGCTTAGGAACTGCAATCGTTTTCAGGCAAAGCGCTAGCTACCACAAAGCTGCCGGCGGCATAGCCGCGATGGTCGAAACGGCTATCGATTTGTGGCTGTCTGGCTTCTCAAGCGAGAACACGCGCCGGGCTTACCGGAAGGAAATTGAGGCGTTCGCAGCATTTGCCGAGCGGCAAAACGTCGTGGAAGCGGGTGCACATCATTACCGCCGAGAGTTTTCCCGAAAAATTTGCGCCCGCCGCAGAGTCAGGCTCGACAACGCTCTTGACCCGAATCAGCAGGGCAATAAACTAAACTTAAATAAGAATATTGAGGAAATGTCAGGAAACGGCAAATTGAGTTCGGACGCTCATCCCCCGCGGCACCACCAGGAGGCCGCGCCGGGCTGGCTATTGCAGCTCCTGGAGATTCGCGCGTTCTGGGAACATTACGCGGCTTTGACTATGCGCCCGGTTTGGGGAGCCGCCGCCAACGGGGACGGCCATCCTGTCCTCGTCCTGCCGGGGCTGGCTGCAGGCGACGGCAGCACAGCACTTATGCGCCGTTTCCTGCGCTCGCGCGGGTACGCCGTCTCGGGCTGGGGCCAAGGGCTCAATCTGGGGCTCAGAAAGGGGGTTCTCGATCGCGCGCGCAACAGGCTGCGCGAACTCTGGATTGAACACGGCCGGTCCGTCAGCGTTATTGGCTGGAGCCTCGGCGGCCTTTACGCCCGCGAACTCGCCAGACAGTCGCCGGAACTGGTGCGGCTCGTCATTACCCTAGGCTCGCCGTTCGCCGGCCATCCCCGTGCAACGAACGCCTGGCGCCTCTACGAACTCGTTAGCGGCCATAGCATCGATTCGCACGATCTCCGCGGGCCGCTGAGCGCGGCTCCGCCGGTGCCTACCACCTCGATCTGGAGCCCAACCGACGGCGTCGTGTCGTGGCGCTGCAGCGTGGAAACCCGGCCCGGCCTCGCAGAAAACATTGTGGTCGATTCGAGCCACCTCGGCCTCGGGGCGCATCCTGCGACGCTTTACGCCATCGCCGACCGGCTCGCTCAGCCGGAAGGCCATTGGAAGCCCTTTCACCGGAAAGGCTGGCGGCGCTTCGTCTATCGCGATCCGCAGAAGCGGCGGGCGAAGCACGAGTCGCACGCTCATGCCTCGCCCATGCGGCGGCCGTGATCGAGAAGTGCCGCTCGTCGAACTGAGGCCAGCGATCGCACATAGTCCGCCTGCGACTTCTTCTTGTTGACCATCACAGCCGAAGTCAAAGGCGGCTCCTCCGTAAAGATCACGCCCGGCGGAATGAAGCGCATCGCGCGGCTCGCGAGCGCGCCTATCCCAGACCGGCGTCGATCATGGCGGCGCCGCCTAGCCCCGAGTTCGCTCCCTGGCGCTCGGCTTCGATGCGCTCCGCTTGCGCGGCGCCGCCGTTTTCGCCTTCGCCCCGCGCGTCTCCGCCGGCGCGGCCGGCTCAGCCTTCTCGAGCCGGCAGAGCAAGGCCTCGACCGCTTCGCTCAGCGCATCGATGTGTTGCGTCAGCGCGCTGGCCTTTTCCACTTTCTGCTGGCGAGGTCCGGCTTTGGCTTCGCCAACTTCGATCGGCTTGTGCGCTGCGGCCGGAGCCGGTCTCGCCACTGCGATCGTCTCGATCGCGCAGGGCCGGCTCAGGTCAGCGCCGGCCTTGCTCATCGCAGCGAAGTCTTCAACGATGAAATCGGCGATGCGCTGCGCGCCGGGCACGGTCTCGCTACAGGCGATGAGACCGAAATCGAGCTGGTCGAGATAGCTCTGCACAGTGATGTTGAGCGCGCAGCCGTGATAGGGAATCGAAACCGGGAAATAGTGTGTGGCCGGCGCGCCGGCGCAATACATGGTTTGCCTCGGTCCCGGCACGTTGGATATGACAGTATTAAAAAACGGGCGGAGATAGTTCGACGCGCGGGCGCGTCCCCATAGCCTGGCAAGGCCCGTCACGAGGAGGGGCACGCCGATGATCGAGATGTCGGCCGGCACCAGGTCGCGCATGCCGGCGAACAGGTCTTTCGCCTCCTGGCCGGCGGCCTGTGCCGCGGCGAGGCGCGGCAGCGGCTCGGCGACATCGGTCGGCAGGCGGGAGAGGGTGAACACGACCTGATTGTTGAGCTGCGCGTTTCCGGGAGGCCGTAGCGACGCGGGCACGCCGGCGGTCAGCGGTTTTTCTGGTAGCGCCGCGTGTTCGGCGAGATAGCGCCGTAGCCCGCCGGCGCAAAGCGCCAGCACGACGTCATTGATGGTTACGCCGCGGGACCTGGCGAGCGCCTTGACGCCGGGCAGCGGGAGCGACGCGGTCGCGTAGACGCGATGGCTGGAAATCGCCGAATTGAACGGCGTCCGGGGCATGTTCTTTACATAGCTGTAGAGGAAGCGCGCGGCGCGGCCGAAATGCGGCGCGGCCTTGGTCAGCGCCCGGACCGCGCCCGGAAGCGACGTAACCGCGCGCCAGCCCTGGCGAATGAAATTGCCGAGGGCCGTGCTGGTCAATTCGATGACGTCGCACGGCTCGGCGTCAAAAGGAACGGTCCTCTGCGGCGGCCCTGTAATCTCCGCATCTGGCGCAAAGTCGTAAATGACGCCGAGCGTGGCCCCGCCCGCGATGCCATCCATCGCGCAATGATGGACCTTGACGTAGATGGCGAACGCGCCGCCCTCCAGCCCCTCGATGAACGTGTACTCCCACAAAGGGCGCGCACGGTCGAGCGGGATGGCATGCAGCCGCGCAACCAAGGTGCGAAGTTCCTGCATGCCGCCCGGCTTCGGCAGGGCCGCATGGCGGATGTGGTAGTCGAAATCCAGTTTGTCCTCCATCACCCAGACCGGATGGTCGATGCCGAGCGGCGTCGGCTGGAGGCGGCGGCGATACGACGGCAAAAGATCGAGCCGTGCCGCCGTGTGCTCGCGGAAGCGGGCGAAGAGATCGTCCTTGAGCGGCTCAGGCTTAAAAATCGTCACGCTCCCGACGTGCATCGGTGTCTCGGGCGTCTCCAAGTAAAGGAAGAGTGCGTCCAGCAAGGAAAGGCGTTTCATGGCGAGCCTCCGGCAGTGGGCACAACCCTTCCTTGCGCCGCGTCCTCGGCGTCGAGGCAGTGCTTGGCGATTTCATCGACCAGAAGCGGAACCAGCGTTTCGGGCAGAAAGTGCCCCATGCCGGGGACGATGCGCAAGCGCGCCCCCGGGATGTTGGCGGCAGTGTCCTCGCCAGCGGCCATCGGCACGAGCGGATCGTCGGAGCCGTGCAGAACAAGGGCCGGTACGCGCACGCGCCGAAGCGCCTGCTCGCGACTCGGCGCGGTGCGAATGGCGATGATCTGGCGCGCCACGGCGTCGGGCCGATAGCTGCGTTCCACCGCCCGCTCGACCTGGGCGCGAAGCTCGGCCGCGGCCGGTGGATAGGCTGAGCCGCCAATCAGACGGAATATCTCCATGCCGCGGCGGACGGCGGCCGCACTGTCGCGCGGGCGCGGCCGCAGCAGCGCGCGCAGCACCTTGCCCTTCCGCCCCGGCAGCTTTCGATTGCCGGTGGTCGACATGATCGAGGTTAGACTCTTGACGCGCTCTGGATGCTCGATGGCCAAGATCTGCGCGATCATACCGCCCATGGAAGCGCCAACGACATGCGCGCGCGCGATGCCGAGCGCGTCCAGCAGGCCGAGCGCATCGCGCGCCATGTCGGTCAGCGTGTAGGGCGGTCTGACCGGCAGGCCGCAAAAGGCGCGCACCATCATGGAGGTCATCGCGAACGATCCGCCCGGCATAGGGGTCGAATGGCCAACGTCGCGGTTGTCGAAGCTTATAACGCGAAAGCGTCGCGCGGCCAGTCCGTCGCAGAACGATTGAGGCCACGCGATAAGCTGCATTCCAAGGCCCATGATAAGCAGAATGACGGGCGCGCCAAGCGGCCCCGTTTCCGCATATTCAACGATGATTCCGTTGGCCCGGACGGACGTCATTTCTTAGCCTTTCTGCCGGATGGCGCGCGGTTGTACAGCGCGCTCGCCACTTTGCCCCAACCGCGGACGTTCACCATTCCGCCGAGCGCGCGCACGAGCTTGCGGGGCAGGATCTGCGCGCCGCCGCTCAAAAAGCGATTGGCGAGGCCGGGGACGCAAATCGTTTCGCCTTTGAGGCACGCCGTGCACCCGAGCTCTGCAACATTCTTCGCCGGCATGATCATCCTCGCCGGAAACGCCTTCGCGAGTTGCGACCCGCGAACCATGGCGGTGCCGGTCAAGCCCGGACACAGCGCCGTCGCGGTCACGCCAGTCCCTCGCAACTCCTCGGAGAGCGACTCCGTCAGCGACAGAACATAAGCCTTGGCGGCGGCGTAGGCCGCCAATCTGGGAATCGGCATGAACGCCGCCATCGAGGCTACATTAAGAATGCGGCCGGTGCGCCTCTCGATCATCGATGGGATAAACAGCCGGGTCAGCGACGTCGGCGCGACGACGTTGATTTGCAAGAGCCTGAGATGATCCTCGAACGCGATGCCGGAGAAATCGCCCTCGAAGATGACGCCCGCGTTGTTGACGAGGATGCCGACCTCAACGTTCGCTCCTTCCAGCGCGCTAGCTATCGCCTCGGCCGCGCCCGGAATGCTGAGGTCGGCCGGCATCGTCTTTGCGCGCACGGCGTAGGTTGCCACCAATTCGCGAGCAAGCTCAGCGATTGCGTCCTCGTTTCGCGCCACAAGAATGAGGTCGCATCCACGAGACGCGAAAGCTCTTGCCAGCTCCCGGCCGATTCCGGCGGAGGCTCCGGTGACTAGAACCCACTCGCCCGGCTGGACCGCTCTGATGGCCTTTGGTCCCAAGTGCTGCAAGGAACATCCTCCCCGCGCAAAGAAACACGGCTCCGAACTGCAACAATCAAGCTAGCAAAAGCCGCCAAACGGCAATGATCTTCGTCAATCCAGACGACGGCACGCGGTGACACTCGCTTTTAGAGTCAGCGGACTTCTGGCCGACGCGCGAGGATGAATAGCGCGGCTGAAACGAACGAGCTTCGGCGCCTCCGAGCGCATGCACCGCGAGCGGCGAAGCGCAATCAGCGGGCTGTTAGCGCCTCGGCTCCAGTAATCAGATCCATCAGCTCAGTAGTGATCTCCTCCTGCCGGGCCTGACGGGCTTGCTGCTGCAACTGCTCGAGCTTGGTCGAGACATTGCCGCACGCGGCCTCCATCGCTGCGAAGCGCGCAGCGTTCTCGCTTGCGATGGACTCAACCGCAGCCTCGGTCAAAAGCGCGAAGACATATTCGGCGGCGAGCTTTTCGAAAAGCGCTTCTGGCTCCAAATTGTGAAGCGGCGCCTGACGCGGCGCGGCGGCGGCAAGCGAAGCGGCGTCGAGCGGAAAGAGCAGGCGCCGTGCAATCGTCGATTGGGCGCCTTGGCGGTAGCGGCTGAATATGACCTCCACCCGGGAGATTTCGCCGCGCGCAATGCGGGCATAGAGTTCTTTTGTCAGCCTGCCAACGGTGCCTGGCGCACCGGCCAGCCGGGTAGCCATCGGTGTTGTCCAGGCGGCCTCCCGCCCTCGCTCGTAGAGGAGCGATGCCCCGCGGCTGCCAAGCACAAAGAGCGCATCGGAAGTTTTGAGCGCTGCTTCGGCCGCTTCGGCAAGACGCTCGTTGAAGCCTGCGACAAAACCTTGCTCGGCCGCGCATAATATCAACGCACGCCGCCCCTCATTCGCTTTCGGCTCCGGCACTTGCGGCGCCATGAGTAAAAGGGCCGCGCCGATGGCCGCTTCCACCGACTCGGCATAGCGCCGGATACCGGGAAGCGCGTGCTGCGCTTCCTGTACGCGCATCCCCGCCAGCGAGCGCATCGCGCTCATAATGTCGCGCAGCTCGCCCATACTGGCGATGTGACCTTGGATGTCCGCGAGACGTGGCATGGCTGACGGTCCGCCTATTCGCTCTTCGAGACCGTAAGCGGCTGGGCCAGGGCCATAAGGCCCGATCTCAGCCGAACGCGAGCCTCTTCCGAAAGCTCCGGAGACCTGTCGTCCAAAGCGCAGATTTCTGGAAAGTTCCTGGGCAGCCAAGGGCCAAGCGCGGCGCGAAAGGCTGCTACTCGGTCAAGCGGCAAGCCATCGAGCACACCGTCGTTGAGTGCGCACAAAAGCGCGGCCTGGTCGCCAAGGGACAGCGGCTCGAATTGCCGCTGTGTGAGCACAGCGCGGATGCGCCGGCCGTGCTCAATGACCTTGCGCGTACGCTCATCGACCATCGTCCCGAAGCGGGTGAACACCTCCAGCTCCAGAAACTGCGCGTATTCGAGCCGCAGACTCTCCGACAAGGATTTGAGAACGGACGCTTGGGTTTTGCCGCCAACGCGCGAGACGCTTTTGCCGACCTCCACCGCAGGCTTCTGATCTTCGTAGAAAAGGCGCGGATCGAGATAGATTTGGCCGTCGGTGATAGAGATGAGGTTCGTTGGAATGTAGGCACTAATATTGCCGGCCTGCGTCTCCGCGATAGGCAGTGCCGAGAGCGAACCGCCTCCGCGCTCGGGTGAAAGCTTTGCCGCCCGCTCTAGCAGGCGCGAATGGATGTAGAAAATATCGCCCGGGTAGGCCTCACGCCCCGGAGGGCGGCGGAGCAGCAGCGATAATTGCCGGTAGGAAGCCGCGTGCTTGGTGAGGTCGTCGATGACGAGCAGAACGTCGCGGCCGCGCTCCACGAAATATTCCGCCATTGTGCAAGCGGAATAGGGCGTCAGCCATTGCAAGCCGGGTGCGGCGTTGGCTTCGCCGATAACGAAGAAACAGCGCTCCGGCGCGCCATAGCGGCGCACCGCTTCGATCACCTGGGCGACCGATGAAGATTTTTGGCCAACTGCGGCATAGACGCAGATAACATCGCTCGATCGCTGGTTGATGATCGCGTCGACAGCGATGGCCGTCTTGCCAGTCCCACGGTCGCCGATAATGAGCTCGCGCTGCCCCCTTCCCAAGGGGATCATGGCATCGACGGCCAGGAGTCCAGTCGCGAGCGGCCGCGTTACAAGCGAGCGGTCGATAATTGCGGGCGCCGGCTGCTCCACCGGCAAGAAAAGGGCGGTCTCTAACGCTTCGCCGCCATCGAGCGGGGCGCCCAGCGCATCGACCACGCGCCCAAGCAGCGTTTCACCGGCCGGAACGCGCGCAACTTCGCCGGTGCCGTGCACGATACTGCCGGAAGCTATTTCGCTAGTTGCGCCAAGGAGCACGCATCCGATCGCATCCTCGCCAAGATCGACGGCGAGGCCGTGCACGCCGCCGGTAAAAAGAAGCAATTCGTCGAGGCGGGTTTCCGGGAGGCCCTCAACCGTTGCAACGCCGTCACCGGCCTGAACCACCCGGCCAATTTGCTCCAGGCGCGGTTCGAGGGTCAGCGCACCGATCCGGCGCCGGCTCCGGCCAAGCCAATCCTCTAGATCGTCAGTGAGCGTTGGCATGGACGTCGATTTCCGAGCGCAAGGTTGCAAGCGCGCTTTGCCAGGTGAGACGGAGAATAGCGGCTGGGAAGCGCAGCTCCGCGCCTGCGATAAGTTCGGGATTCACTTCGAAGCCGATGGCGATGCCTGTCCCAAGCGGCCGGCGGAGGCGGTCTTTCCAGATATCCGCCAAAGCGGGAGAAAGCGGAGCCGCTGTTACGACCGTGAGAGCGTGACCGTCCGCGAGCTGGCTTGCGAGGGCTTCGCGCTCAGACGTTGGCAGCGCGTCGAGGTGCTGTTCGATCCGTTCGATCCAGGCCTCGGCCCGAAGCTGCGCGGGGACCTGGCCGAGCAGCCGCCGGGCGAATTCCGCGCCAAGATCGAGAGCCGCGCGGCGGGCTTCTTCGAGTGCGCTTTGGCGCTCGGCAGCGAGCGTTTTGCGTCCCTCGGCGAGGAGCGCCTGCGCCTCCCGCGCGGCCTCGGCACGGCGCGCGTCCGCCGCTTCTTGCGCCTGCAGCGCGGCCTCCCTGAGGGCTGCCTCGCGTTCGGCGCCTATGTCTTTCCGCGCCGCTTCGATGGCCGCGAGATGGGCTGCCGCCTTGTCTTCCATGGCCTTGGCGTCAGCGTATTGGCGTTCCACCTCGGCCTTGCGCGCGTCTGTCATGCGCAGCACCGGCTTGTAAAGAAAACGCTGCAGAAGAGCCGCCAGGATGACGAAATTGATCGTCTGCAGAACTATGGTCCACCAATCGATATGCATGCTTAGCCGGTGTACGGATTTGCAAAAAGCAAAAGCAGTGCGACCACAAGGCAATAGATCGCCATGGTCTCGATCATCGCGAGACCCACAAAGAGCGTGCGCGAGATCGTGCCGGCCGCCTCTGGCTGGCGCGCGATGGCGTCCATGGCCGCGGCAACGGCCCGGCCCTCGGCCAGCGCAGGCCCAATCGAGCCGACAGAAACGGCTATCGCAGCACCTATGATTGCGATGAGCTTGGCATCCATGAAGCCTCCTTTATCCTTCTTTCGCATCGCCGGCGGCGGCACCGATAAAAACGGCGGCGAGGATTGTGAAGATGTAGGCCTGCACAAGGCCAACCAGAATTTCGAGCGCCATGAGCGGGATGGGCACGAAGAGCCCCGCCAAAGCCAAAACGAGCGCGATGACGAATTCGCCGCTCATGATATTGCCGAAGAGCCGCAGCATGAGCGAGAAGGTTCGCGTTATCTCCGATAGGATGTTGAGCGGCAGCATGATGAGCTTTGGCTCGGCAAAGCTTGCCAGATAGCCGCGCAGCCCGCGCGCACGTACGCCGTAATAATGTACCGACAGGAACACGATGATCGCCAAGGCCGCAGGCGTCTCGAGCTTGCCGGTGGGCGCCTCGACACCGGGCAGTACGCCGCTGAGATTAGAGATCGCGAGAAAGATGAAGAGCGTACCGAGTAGCGGCAGGAACGTCTGCGCGTCCTTCTGGATAACATCCTCGATCTGCCGCTCGATGCCTGTGACGAGAATCTCAAGAACGGCTTGGCGCGGACCCGGCTGCTTTTGCAGGTGCCTCGTTACGAGCCAGCAAACGGCGGTCAAGGCGAGCATGATCACCCAGGTGGTCACGACCGGGCGCGTGATCCCGATTGGCCCGATATGAAACAAAACCGTGCTTGTGAGCGGCGAGGAGGCGTGCATCAGCCGAGCCTCCCCGCAACGTGCAGCGCGACCGCGCGCGCAAGCAAAAAGCCGGCGAATGCGGCAAGCAGCGGGGCCGCACCGAGTTTTGCGGCGAGGGCGAGCAGCAAAGCTGCCGCTGCGATGCGCCCGAGCGTGAGCGCGATGGGTGCAAGCCAGCCGCGGCCTCTGGCAAAGAGAATGGCCGTCCGCCGCAGGGCCAGGAAGTAAAGCAAGCCGGAAACGAGACCTGCAAACGCCATGGCCGTAAGCAGCTCAGCCAACGCGAAGTTTGGCGCGCCGGTCATTCGCTGTGCATCCTTTTCCACGCGAGCGTGCAGCCAAGCGCCAGCCCGGCAACGAGCAAGCCAAGCGTCCAGAAAATTCCCATGTTAAAGGTCCGGTCGAGCCAGCGGCCCGCGAAAATCCCCATCAATGTGGGTACGATAATGGTCCAGCCCAGCGCCCCGATCATTGCGAGGTTCTGTCCTATCGAGCGTTCGCCCTCGCGCTGCCAGCGCGCGCGCCGCTCAGCCCGTGTCCTGACGGCCTCGCTGAGCCGCTCGTGATTTTCCGGCTCCTCTGTCACGGCTCAAGTCCATCGCGAATTGCGGCGCCTAGCCCGCCCGGGATAGACGGCTCGCGCTCAGATTTCAAAAAGCGGCAGATTTGCCGGATCGCCGCAAGATAGAGCCTTTGCGCATCGGTGCGCGCGGTCCGCTCTTCCTCGCTTTGCCGGCGGAATGCGGCCAGCACCTCGGTCTCAAGGTGCCGCAAATCGTCACTGGCAACGGCTTCGCGCGCTGCGATGGTTATTGTCTTGCCGTGGCTGACTTGGAGCATGCCGCCGCGTACGGCGACATGATGCTCGCCGCCCTTTCCGTCGCGCCACGTCGCCACGGAAAGGTTGAGGGACGTCAAGAAGTCCGCATGTCCTGGCAAGATACCGAACGAGCCTGTTTCGTCCTCGGCGCGCAGATGAGCCACATCGCTGGCTTCGGCGATAATGGCAAGCGGCGTCGACACGGTTAACTTCATGCTGCGTTCCTCCTCGCGCCGGCTTCGCGCTTCCGCGCTTCATCGAGATCGCCAACCATGTAAAGAGAACTTTCGGCCCAATCGTCAGCCTCCCCCTCAAGGATAGCGCGGCATCCGGCCAGGGTCTCCTGCAGTTCCACCGAGCGGCCTTGCTTGCCGGTGAAGGCGGTGGTGACCATAAAGGGCTGCGTGAGAAAGCGCAGCAAGCGGCGCGCGCGCTTCACCGTTCGCCGGTCCGCCGCGCTCAGTTCCTCGATGCCAAGCAGCGCGATGATCTCTTGGAGGTCGCGATAATGGCCAACGGTTTTGCGTACGTCTTGCGCGATGCGGTAATGCGCTTCGCCAACAAGGCGCGGATCGAGCAAGCTAGAGGCCGAGTCGAGCGGGTCCACCGCGGGATACATGCCCTCACTCGCCATATCGCGGGACAAGACGATCGACGAATCGAGATGGCTGAAAATCTCGGCCACGGCCGGGTCCGTAAAGTCGTCGGCGGGCACATAGACCGCCTGGATCGAGGTGATGGCAGCTCCGGCCACGGGGGCGATCCGTTCCTCCAGCTCGGCGATTTCGCTGGCCAGAGTAGGCTGGTAGCCGACGCGCGACGGAAGCCGGCCGAGCAGGCCAGACACTTCGCTGCCCGCTTGAACCAGGCGGTAGACATTGTCGATCAAGAGCAGGACATTCTCGTGTGCTTCGTCGCGAAAATACTCCGCGATGGCAAGCGCCGTAAGGCCGGCCCGCCAGCGGGCACCGGGCGGCTCGTTCATTTGGCCAAATACGAGCGCGGTCCGGGCGAGCACGCCGGATTGCCTGAGTTCGAGCAAAAGCTCGTGCCCCTCGCGCGAGCGCTCGCCTATCCCAGCGAAAACCGAAATCCCGGAATGCCGCTCGACCGTGGTGCGGATCAGTTCCATGATCAGCACGGTCTTGCCGACGCCTGCCCCCCCGAACATGGCCGCCTTGCCGCCTTTCACGAGCGGTGCAAGCAGATCGATGACCTTGATGCCGGTGTGAAAAACCTCAAGCGCAGTCCCAGTCCGGCCGAGCGAAGGCGCAGCCGCATGGATGGGCCGCCGCGCTGTGCCGGCGGGAAGCGGCGGTCCGCGATCGGCGATTTCGCCGGTCGCATTGAGAAGCCGTCCAAGCACAGCCTCGCCAACCGGTACACAAATGGGCGCGCCCGTTGCACGCGCCCTGGCGCCCCGGCGAAGCCCGGCCGTATTTTCGAGTGCGACGGCGCGTATGGTCATGGGATTAAGATGCTGCTGAACTTCGGCGATGAGTTCGCGAAGCTGACCGGCTTCGATGGCAACGGCCTCCTCAACGGCAGGCAGGGCGCCCGCGGGAAAGCTCACATCGACGACAGAGCCATGAACGGCAGTTACACGTCCGGGAAATTGCGCGTTACTTGAGGTCTGCGCCGGCGCCGTCATGGGCTTGCACTCTTTGTCCCAGCGACCCGGGCCTTCGCTTCAGGCAAAATTGCGCATGGGCCGCCGTTAGATGGATACGCGCAGAACCTTTGTGCGGCTTTGACGCCGGTCAATGTACAAAAATATCCGGTGCTATTGCCGCCCCAGCCGGTTCCGGCTTCGCGCGCCGTTCTAAGGCCGCAAGCTACAATCGCCGAATTCGCCGTGCGTGCTTTCCTGTCCGTAGGTTTGAAACCCGATGAGCCACGAAGACCGGTCGATACCCACGCTAATATTGTTTCCGGCCCCGGTCATCGAGGCCTGAGAAATCGCAACATTTTGCAACGGCGTTTCGACGCCCTCTAGCTTTTTCGCAGCGCCGTCGAACATCACGGCAATGGCTCGTTTTTCCGCGCCAACCCGGCTTGGGGGACACCGCCTCCAAGGCGGGTGGCCGGGAATTTTCCGTGAGCGCCGAAATAACCGTCGAGTTCCGCGACGGCCGCATCGTCGAACACCAGTCCGTCACGCGGCAGAAGGGCAAGGATCTCTTCGTCTACTTGTTCCGTGGCCAGCCATTCGGGGTTGCTGAAGCAGACCGGATCGCGCTCAATCGTTGAGATCGCCGCAATCCGGTCCTCGCGCGTCGCGCCGAAACAATAGACTGCATCGGGATCTAAGAGCTCACCCGCAACCGTGAAAACCCATGCCGTCTTCCACGCCATGAAATTCGAAACCTGCCGCAACAGGCCGATGCGCTCGCGAGGGTCTTCCGAAAGCGTCATCGCAATTAAGAAATCGCCTCGCGGCGTCATGATGCGGAACTGCGCGCCGATCCCACGCGGATCGTCATTCACGCGGATGAGCTTCTGCGCCTGCATGAGGCCGGCAAGCACAACACCCTTGAGGTTCAGTAACCCAGCCATAAAAACCATCGAAGTTATAAATCGGAAAGATGTTGGCCGACCCGGCTCAACCCGTATGATCGCTTCTTCCCGTAAAGGAAGCTCAAACACAAGCGCCACGGTTTGACGGTTGGCGCGAATCGCTGCGAACGAGGGGGCCATGGGGCTCGCTGTTGACATTTCTTCGCACGGCTATGGCCATCCGATGCGGATTGCGCCTGTGATGCGGGCCGGTAATCTACACTTCGATCAGCTGGAACGAGAGACCCGCATGCTGTTGTAATGCCCCGGTAAGCTCATCGGCGAGGAGAGCGGCTGGCGTCCAAAATCCGCCCCGCTTGCGCTCCTCCTGCGCGCTACGCGCCAAACAAACTCCGGCCTGCCCCAGCATCTTGGCGGTCGAGCCATAGCCAGGATCGGCGTCCCCCGTAACCTTTGCGCGAAGCGTCCGGCCATCGGCGAGAACGCCAAGAAACCGCAGATCGTAGAATCCCTTCATTTGAGATTCGGGCGATGGCCCTGTCCCGGGAGCAGGCAAAACAAAGCGCTTCAGGAACCACCGCGTTGCTGGAACGGCAGTCATCGCTACAAAGCCGCCCATTGCACCTGCAAGCGCATAGGCCCGCAGGCGTCCCCCCAGGCCGGTGCCCATAAGCATCGCCTCGTCATAACGGAAGTCCCGGCCATAGGCGCAATTCGATAGCGCATTGGAGCGATGCACAATTCTGGTATTGATCCCCGCCATAATGAAGGGCGCCAGCCAAGCTCCAAAATCGCCATCGAATTGGGGCCGGGCGAGGCTGGCTTGACGCGCCGCCGGCCGGCGATCGTCTGGGCAGAGCAGATAGGGGTCTCGAAGCGCCCGTCTGAGCGCTGGATCGGCCGCAGCCTCTTTCGCCACGTTCATCAAGCTTGCGATCGTGCCGCCTGAGACACCGCCGCGCATGGCCTTCACGCGCATTTTTATATGGGAGCAATAACACCCGTACCGCTCCAGGGCGCGCCTTTGAAGAAAATGGACGCCGAGATCGGATGGGATTGAATCGAAGCCGCAGCAATGAACCATGCGGGCGCCAGACGCCTTCGCTGTCTCCTCGTAGCGGTCGAGCATGCGCCGGATCCACTGAATCTCGCCGCTCAAATCGCAGTAATGGGTCCCCGATGCGGCGCAGACCTTCACAAGCGGCTCGCCGTATATGGCATAAGGGCCAACGGTTGAGATGACGACGCTGGTTTGAGCGCACATGGACGCGAGCGAGCCTTCGTCGCCGGCGTCCGCGACAATCGCCGGAAGGCCCGCGGCGCTTCGACCGAGCGACTGGCGCAAATTTTCAAGCTTATCGATTGAGCGGCCGGCGGCGGCCCACTTAAGCCCCGCAAGGTCTGCTTGTCCGGCGAAATAGCGGCAAAGCAGCTTTCCGGCGAAGCTGGCGGCCCCGAAAACTACAATGTCATAAGGCTTCGTATGCATTAGCGCCCTCTACAGCATTGCGGCAGTGCTTCAGGCTAGGGGCGAACGCGCCGAAGCGAATTGTCTCTTCCGCCGCGGCTGGCCGCGCTTGCTGCACGGCGTCCTAGAACACGATGAACTCGCGGGAAAACGGTGAAGAGATTACAGGTGCGCAAGCCGGTGTTTGGGGCTGGGCAAAGCCCAGCCCGTTGCGTGCCGGGTTAGGCGGCTGCTTGCAGCATCGCCTCCACGTGTTCCCAGTTGATCAAATGATCGACGAAGGCCTCCAGATATTTCGGCCTCGCATTGCGGTAGTCGATGTAATAGGAGTGCTCCCACACATCCACGCCAAGGATCGGCGTGCCGCCATGCACAAGCGGGTTCTCGCCATTGGCGGTTTTCGTCACTTCGAGCTTGCCGTTCTTGACGGTGAGCCAAGCCCAGCCCGAGCCGAATTGACCTACGCCAGCGGCGATGAAGTCTGCCTTGAACTTGTCGTAACCGCCAAGGTCGCTATCGATGCGAGCCTGCAGGGCGCCGGGAAGCTTCTTGCCTCCGCCGTCCTTCTTCATCCACTTCCAGAAATGAATGTGGTTGTAGTGCTGACCGGCGTTGTTGAAAAGCGGGGCGTTCTTGCCGAAGCTTTCCTTCACGATCTCTTCAAGGCTTTTGCCCTCAAGGCCCGAGCCCTGAAGGAACTTATTGCCGTTATCGACATAGGCGAGATGGTGCTTATCGTGATGATATTGCAGCGTCTCAGCGGACATATAGGGTTGCAAGGCGTCGTAGGAGTAGGGAAGTTCGGGTAATTGAAATGCCACGTGTCACTCCTTTGCGGCTTTAAGTCACAGAGACCCTGAACCTAAGCAAGCAACGGGGGACTGACAAGCGTGCCATTGGATGAGGCACCGATTAAATGGGGAGAAAAAAATAAGGGAGGCATGAAATCCCTGAATTTCATACCTCCCAGAATTTGGCCGAGGAAAGGTTCGTGATGGTTTACCTACAGGGATCGGACAAGTGAGAGAATGCCCTTAGCCGCATGAACGCGACATGAACGCCACGTTCAGGTTTGCCCAGGTTGCGGGCGCTAAAGGCGGAGAATTGTAAGCGATCGTCACAGCCGCGCGCGCCTGCCAAATCATGGGAAACTCAGCTGCAGGAATCGAAGATAGATGCGGGTGAGGGTTTCAAGATCGCCGGCCGGAACGCACTCATCGACTTTATGCGCGGTGGCATTCCTAAGTCCCAGCTCGGCTACGGGGCATAGGCTCTTGATAAAGCGCGCGTCCGAGGTTCCGCCTGCGGTCGAGAGGACCGGCTCGCGCTGCGTCTCGGCTACAACGGCCGCGCTCAACTTCCGCACGAAGCCTCCCGGCTCTGTGACGAAGCTATCTGCGGCCGGATCGTATTCGAGCGTATAATCGATGCCTGTATCGAGCATCGCCGCGCTCACTTGGGCTTCGATCCAGGCCTTGAGGCTTCCGGCGGTGTGCAGATCGTTGAAGCGGATGTTGAACCGGGCCGTGGCCGTGGCGGGGATGACGTTCGTGGCCGGGTTGCCGGTGTCGATACTGGTGATTTGCAAGTTCGAGGGCTGAAAATGCTCGCTGCCGGCATCGAGCGCCTTCATTTTGAGGAGGCCGAGCGCATCGATGAGCGCGGGCAAGGGATTTCGCGCCTTATCGGGATAGGCCGCGTGACCTTGCACCCCGCGCACCCGGAGCAGGCATGAGAGCGAGCCGCGCCGGCCAATCTTGATCGTATCGCCGGTGGCGGCTTCCGAGGTGCATTCGCCAAGCACGCAAGCGTCTGGACGCTCGCTGCGCGCTTTGAGCCAATCCACGACCTTTTGGGTTCCGTTAATGGCCGGGCCTTCCTCGTCGGAGGTGACGAGAAAGCTGATCGAACCTTCCAGCGGCGCCTGCCGTTCGCGCAAAAATCGAAGAACCGCAGCCAGCGCGGCCGCAAGTCCGCCCTTCATATCCGCGGCGCCGCGGCCGTAAAGCATGCCGCTTTCGACTTCGGCCGCGAAGGGCGGATGCCGCCAGGCGCTCTGGTCGCCGGGGGGGACCACATCGGTATGTCCCGCGAAGCATATATGAGGAGCGCCATCGCCGGTGCGGGCATAGAGATTGTCCACATCGGGCGTGCCGGCCTCGCTGAAGGGAAGCCGGTGGCAGATAAAGCCCGCGGCGGAAAGTTCGCGTTCCAGATAGCGAAGCGCGCCGCCTTCATCGGGGGTGACGCTGCGGCAGCGGATCAGGTTTTGGGCGTGAAAAAGCGCGTCGGTCATAGCTAATCCCGTGGCCGGTTGAGGGGTTTTCCGGTTGCCGTTCCAACGCTACGCTGCCTGCGATTGCAGTACAAGACCATGCTGCTCAGCTTGGCTACACGCCGCTTTGCTAATGTTCAAGCTTGCGGGAAAGCGCCTTGCCAAAGGCTTAAGCGGTATAACGCTTTGATTCTACGATATATAATCCTCAAGCGGTGGGTCGCCTTCGCAAGCCGCATGCGCCGTTCGCGGTTAATTCCAAATTGCAAATATATTTAACGGACTTTCTGGATGCAGCATTCGTGGGCTAGAACGCGAAAAATCACGCTTTTTGCGGCGGGATTAAATTCGCGTCCGGCGCTATTTACCCTTTCAGCATTAACTAGACGGCGGTCCAGGAGCCAATCGCTGAGCCACGACTCTTGCAACATATCGGAGTCTTGGGTGTTTGCCGCGAAGTCATTCTTTGTGAGCCTCCCGCCATGCGCTGCGATGACGGCATGACGGGAATGTGAAAGACTCCGCGCCTGGCTCCTGCTTGTAGCGCTGGCCGTTAGTTCTAGAATCATGAACTATAAAAGGCCGTGGCAACGAACCGTCGCTTCGTCTTTGCGCGGCCCATAACCCACTCGAAGGAATTCCACATGAGCAAGCTTAAGGGTAAAGTCGCTGTTGTCACTGGCGCGTCGAAAGGCATCGGAGCCGCTATCGCCAAGGCGCTCGCCGCTGAAGGCGCATCGGTGGTTGTCAACTATGCGTCCAGTAAGTCCGGCGCGGATGCGGTCGTGGCGGCCATCGCCGGGGCGGGCGGCAAGGCTGTCGCCGTGCAGGGCGACGTGTCGAAGGCGTCCGGCGCGCAAGGTGTTGTCGATGCAGCCATCGAAAACTTTGGCCGCATCGACATCCTCGTCAACAACTCTGGCGTTTACGAGTTTGCGCCGCTTGAGGAGATCACCGAGGATCAATTCCATAAGCTATTTAACATCAACGTGCTCGGTCTTCTTCTCATCACGCAGGCAGCGGCGAAACACTTTGGCGAAGGCGCCAGCATCGTCAATATCGGCTCAGCCGTCACCAGTCTGACTCCGCCCTATTCGGCAGTTTACACGGGCACCAAAGGTGCTGTCGATGCCATCACCGGTGTCCTCGCCCGCGAACTCGGCCCCAGGAAGATCCGCGTCAACACGATCAGTCCCGGGATCGTCGAAACCGAGGGAGCGCATAGCGGCGGCTTTGTTGGGTCCGATTTCGAGAACGCCCTGGTAGCGCAGACCCCGCTCGGCCGCACCGGTCAGCCTAGCGATATCGCGTCCGTAGCCGTCTTCCTTGCCTCAAACGACTCGGCGTGGCTAACCGGCGAGCGCCTTATTACAAGCGGCGGCCTGCGCTAATCCGCTTTTGCGGCAGCCAGATCGTTAGCTGCGCGCAAACACCGCGCTTAGAGTGCTTCCGGAAAAACCGCTTCGCTATTTTCCGGAAGCATCTGGCGGTCAAAATCTGACGCTTGGTACCCGCTGCGGATAAAACCGCAGGACCGGAGAAGGCGGGAAGCAGAGGGTTATTGGTTAAGACCAGCCTCCCGCTGTTGGGGGTAAAGCCTTCCTGGCAAGTGCGCTTCTTATCCACCCATGTTATAAGTCCACCCATTCTCCCTTGAAATTCGCTCCCTGAGTGGCGCTGCGGCCACGCCCGGCCCCAAACTTGGGCGCACTCTTAAAATGGGTGGATGCGAAACCGCGCGCAGGGTAAATTGCGCGGGTTCAACGCTTTGCGTTCCTTATGCGTCTTTGCCATCCGGCCGAATAGGGATTAGATGAAAGCCGCGTTCCTGCTTGCTGCTGCTGTTCTTTGCGCCTCGGTTCACATGGCGAAGGCGGAAAGAGTAACTTTAATCTGCCAATGGTCCGGCGGAGCCAAGACCGAGCTCCAATTCGACGGCGGCAATGTCCGAAGAGACGGCACCGTTCTGACGAACGTGATTGGACTCACGGTAAGTCCCGGTTCAATCTCCTATTACGTCGATAATCTCGCCGAGGGCGGATTTCTCGAACATGTCACCATCGAGCGCAGCTCGGGCCGGCTCGATTGGACGGCGAAGCGGTTTGATCGATTCCGCTCTGCCACGGCGCGATGCGAAAGGGTTTCAAGCTTCAT
>JBKQIH010000002.1:0-21796 GCA_052148445.1 Rhodomicrobium sp. | reverse complement strand
CTCACCCGTCTGCCACTCACCTTGCGGTGCGTTCGACTTGCATGTGTTAAGCCTGCCGCCAGCGTTCGTTCTGAGCCAGGATCAAACTCTCAGATTGAAAGAAGATCATCTGGCATACCGGTCATCGGCTGATAACCGGTGGTCACTGTCAATTTTTAGGAATTTTGAGAGTCCTAAAAAGTCGCTCGACTCAGATCCGGTGGGGACCCGAGATTTTACAGAGCGACTCGAAACAGGACCGCCGAAGTCTTTGTGTCTCTTGCGTTTCCGCAAGAGCGCCAGAGCTCCGCCGTCCACGTTTCTCTTTCCTCTATTATCAACTTGTCAAAGAGCCCGAATCCGGAGATACTTCCTTCATCGGTAGGGAGCGAGCCCCACAGTTTAGTCAGCAATTGAGGACTAATGATCGAAGCGACCAATGAGCAACCCTCAAATTTTAGGAGATAACGTCAGCAGTTGGTGATTTTCATCAGCACCGCAGACCGTCGTCTCTAAACCATCCAACCGTTTCCGTCAAGCTCTTTTTTTTACTTGACTTCACCAGAAGGCCTTAGAAATCAGCGTCTTAGGTTCATCGAGATAACTTTCAGAACCGTGAGGCGCCGTCTCTAAAGAACTCTGCCATCTCAGTCAAGCCTTTTTTTCTTGGCTTCGTTGGCAGCATTTAGAAACGAGTGTCATTGGTTCTTCACGAAAGTTTCAGAACCGCAGACCCCCACCTATAAACAATTCCACCGTTTCCGTCAAGAATTTTTTCTCGGCTTCGTTGGTGGGTTTCAGAAACCGGCGCTTCAGCCCTTCAAGAACTTTCGGGAACCGAAAACTCCAATTTCCAAAACAACCCCGCCGCCTCCGTCAAGGCATTTACGTCCCGGCTTCCTCGGTGGGGGGTCGAAACTGGCGTCAACGCCGTGTCTCGATGGGCCTATATAAACCCATGTCTGGTGAATGCAACGTTAAAATTTCGAGTGAAATCACGATTTTTTTGATCTGGGGAAAATTTTAGGAAAACCAGCTCCGTGCAAGGTTCCTGAGGCAGACAGCGCGCCGCAAGACTCTGTTCAATTCCGCGTGCTGCGCAGCCATTTTGCCCAATCTTCGCCCCAACCGTGGCGCAAGTGTAGCCGCCAGAATGGGGCTGATGGAGATTTAAGCTTGCTCGATCGTATGGACCGCGGAGCTTCCCGCCGGCGCGGGACGGATCTCGTACGCGTGCAGCAAACGCGCGCGGTTTCGAAAGGCGGCCGCAAGCAGCCTTCCATATATTTGAGCGAGCTCGGCCCGCGGCGCGTGGTGATGCAGCTCAAATGGTTCATCTCCACAATAATTGTCGCGGTTTCGGGACTGGCGATTATCGGCGCGGTCATTTACGCGTCGATGCACACAGAGGGTGGCGGCAGCCTGCTTGGAACCATGAGGCGGGTGAAAGAAGAAGCGTTGAAGCCCCGCAGTTCCAGCGCGCACGGCTCCATTAAGTCGATCGCCATCGGCTTGAAAACCGACAGGCTCGTTATTTCTTCCAAAGGCTTGACCACCCGCAATCTCATTTACGAGCAGGTTGTCCAGCGCCGCGGCGCCCGGGACTTCATCGCGACCAAACCATATGGCAAGCTTACAGCCACGCTGGCTACCGAGCGTCCGGAGAACGAAATAGCGATTCCAGCGTTCAATCCTGTGGACCTGTTCGGCAACGAGACGCCCATCGCCAGGAAAGACCAATCCGGAGGCGAGCTGACCGCCGATCCCCGTGTTTCGGTGCGCTTCATCGAGGTTCCCGGCGGGTTCTTGCCGGCCGAGGACAATCGGGAACTGACCGACGCCGAAGTCGAGAAGCTCGCCGCGGAAACCGACGCCGTCTACGCCGAAAGCGAGGCGAGTTTAACCGGGACTGAAGCGGCCGATCCGAAAGCGGATGCCGGCGACGCCGGTCAAGTTTCGGCCGCGCCCGAGAAAAACACGACCGTCCTTTATAAGAAGTCCGACGAGGATGACACCGGAGACGCGTACGACCGCCGTTCGATCGATGCGCACGGGGGTGAATCGCTCGAGGTTCTCATTAAAAGTGCCGGTGTCGACGCCGTTCAGTCTGCTCTCGTCGCAGAAGCGATTGCCAAGGTGACGAAAACGAAAAAGCTAAAAGCCGGTGAGGAGATTCGCCTTGCCCTAACCCCGTCGTCGGTCGAAGAAGGCTCGCTCGACGTCGCCAAGATCAGCTTGTTCTATCAGAACGCGCCCGAGATCACATTGGCCCGCAGCAGTGAAGGCGGGTACGCGCTAAGCGATAAGCCAGTTCAGCCGGAATCGGACGCAGACGAAAACACGGGCGAGCGTGCCAGCGTCTATCTCAGCACCTATCGCGCCGCCAAAGCGCAGGGCCTGCCGGATGACTTCATCAACAGGTTCTTGAAAATTCACTCCTACGACGTCGACTTCAAACAGCGCGTGAAGGCCGGCGATAGTTTCGATCTGTTCTACGACATCCTGCAGGACGAAAACGGGGCCGAGCGTCCGGGCGAGCTGCTTTATGCCTCCTTCAACGTCGGCGGCGACACGCACGGCTATTACCGGTTCCGTACGCCCGACGGTGTCGTGGATTATTATGACGACAAGGGATCGAACTCTAAGAAGTTTCTTATGAGAACACCGATCAGGGCCGCTCGCCTGACTTCAGGCTTCGGCTGGCGCCGTCATCCACTGCTCAAAACCTTGCGTTTGCACTCGGGCGTGGACTGGGCCGCACCGGTGGGCACGCCGATCATGGCCTCGGGCAACGGCACGATCGAGGTTGCGGGCCGGGAGGGAGGCTATGGAAATTATGTCCGTATCCGGCACGCGAACGGCTACAAAACCGCGTACGGCCATATGCTTCGCTTCGCAGAAGGCGTCGCAAAAGGCGTCAAGGTGCGCCAAGGCCAGGTAATCGGCTATCTCGGCAATTCCGGCATGTCGACCGGACCGCACGTCCACTACGAGGTTCTTATAAACAACCGCTTCACGAACCCGCTTTCCATCAAGATACCGCGGAGCCGGCAGCTCCAGGGCAGGTTGCTGTCGGAGTTCCGCAAAGAAAGAGCGCGCATCGACGATCTCATGCACCGCGCGCCCGTGAAAACCCGGGTCGCCCCTGTTGAGAAATAGCGCGGCGCGGACCGCGGCGGTCACGTTTCAGGCCGTTCAGACCTGAAACGATCCTCCTCTGGCGTCCGTTTATCCATTCGAGGGATTGCGGCCTGCAAATTCATAAATATAACCGGCGTCAAGGCTCAATGGCGCGCCGTTTGCAAACGAGGGAATCGATGGATAGCTTTACTTTTAACAAAATCGCGGGAGCAGTGCTCGGCAGCCTTCTCCTCTTAGTCGGCGTGCGGACCTTGGTCGACGAGACCTATCCGACAGGTGAAGTCAGCAAGCCGCACGGCGAGAAGACAGTGACGCCCATGCCAAGCCAAGCCGCAGCACCTGCCGCCGCTCCGGCAACGCCGCAGGATCCCCCGGTCGCCACCTCGCTCGCGACCGCCGATCCCGAAGCCGGTAAAAAGGCGATGAACCAGTGTGCCGCCTGCCACAACTGGGCGAAGGGTGGCCCAAACCTGATTGGTCCGAACCTGTACGGCGTGGTGGACCGGGATATCGGCAAAGAACCGGGCTATACCTATTCCAGCGGCGTCGCCAACAAGGGTGGCAAGTGGACCTTCCAAGACCTCTATGAATGGCTCAAGAGTCCGAAGAGTTTCATCCCGGGCACGAAAATGGCCTTCGGCGGCGTAAAAAGTCCGAAGGAGCGCGCCAATATCATCGCCTACCTCGATAAGCAGGCCGGCAATCCCGTTCCGCTGCCTGCAAAATAGGGAAATCGAATGCTGGCCGTACTTATGGCCCAGACCGCCATTCCCGCGAAGGAGCGTGTGAAAAATCGGCGGCCGGCAGCAATCTCAATTGTCATGGCCCGACTTAATCGGGCCATACATGATAACACTAGACGATTCCAATGCGTTAGCTGGATGGCCGGGTCAAGCCCGGCCATGACAATAGAGGGCGGCGATTTTTGCACACGCACGATGGCGGGAATCTATTTCTCATGTGAAACAAGACCTTGGATGGATCCCGCCTCCGCGGGGATGACGACCGGGTCTGCATTTCTCCGCTTTTCGTTAAGATCGCCGGATTCTTTCACACGCTCTAAAGCATGAAGGATCTTTAAGTGGAACGAAGGCCGCCGCGCCATTAGGCTCGGACCAGCGATCGAAACATCCCGGTGCCGGTTCATGTCACTCCATTTCAGAGCTGCTTTCATCGTACTATCGGCGCTGGCGTCCTTGACGCCGGCGCGCGCCGAGCCAGCAAAGTATCACGCGCTTTCGCTCATCCGCACGCCGAAATATCCCCCGGGTTTCCAGCATTTCGATTATGTGAACCCGGACGCACCGAAGGGCGGTGCGGTGAAGCTTCAGTCGGGGGCGACGTTCGACAACTTGAACGCGGCGGTTTTCCGGGGCGATCTGGCGGCGGGCCTCAATATCGTCGGCGCGACGCCGTACATTCAAGACTCGCTGATGCTCCGCTCGGAAGAGGAAGGCTCAACGGAATACTGCCTCCTTTGCGAGTGGGTGAGCTTCCCTGAAGATTATAGTTCGGTCACATTCAAGCTCCGCGAGGACGCCAAATGGCACGACGGCCAGCCGGTCACCGCCGATGACGTGCTTTTCAGCATGCAGGTGGCGAAAGCCAAGGACCCCGATACGGGCCTGCCCCATAACCCCATGTTCGCCCTCTACTATAAGAATGTCGTAAAGGGCGAAAAGACCGGCGAGCGGGAGGTGACCTTCACCTTCGATATGAAGCGCAATCGCGAGCTGCCTCAGATCGTTGGCGAGCTGGTGATTTTCCCGAAGCATTATTGGACCGGCACGGACGCAAACGGTAAGCCCCGCGACATCGCAAAGACGACGCTTGAGCCGCCGCTCGGCTCAGGGCCATACAAAATCAAGGAAGTCCACGCGCCCGACCGGATCGTATTCGAGCGCGTGCCGGATTATTGGGCCAAGGATCTGCCCGTGCGCCGCGGCCAGAACAACTTCGAGACGCTCGAATTTCAATATTACGGCGATCGCGCCGTTGGCTTGGAGGCCTTCAAGGCCGGGCAATACGATTTCAGGAACGAGCGCAGCGCCAAGGCTTGGGCGACCGCCTACGATTTTCCGGCCTTGACCGATGGCCGGGTTGTGAAGCGGGATTTGGAACTCGACCGGCCGAAGCCCATGCAAGGCTTCGCGTTCAACCTGCGGCGGACGAAGTTCCAAGATGCGCGCGTGCGGCGCGCCTTCAATTTGGCCTACGACTTCGAATGGGCGAACCAAAATCTGTTCTACGGCCAATATGCGAGAACATCGAGCTACTTCGAGGGCCAGGAGCTTGCCGCCAAAGGCTTGCCTTCGCAGGAGGAGCTGGCGCTGCTAGAGCCGCTGCGCGACAAAATTCCCCCGGAAGTTTTCACGCAGGAATACAAAAACCCCGTCAACGCAACCCCTCAAGATTTCCGAACCCACTTGCGCGAGGCCGCGCGGCTTCTGAAGGAGGCAGGCTATTCCATTGTGGACGGCAAGCTTCAAGACAGTTCGGGACAACCGCTTGACGTTCAGTTTCTCATTGCCGACGAAGCCTTCTCGCGCGTGATCTTACCCTATGTCGAGAACCTCAAGCGTCTTGGAATCGACGCAACGGTGCGTCTTGTCGATTCCACGGAAATGAAACGCCGCGAGGACAGTTTCGACTTCGACATCGTCGTCGACGTTTTCGGGCAGTCGGAATCGCCTGGAAACGAACAGCGCGAATTTTGGGGATCGGCCGCCGCGGATCAGCCGGGAAGCCGCAACACCATGGGCATCAAGAACCTGGCCGTGGATGCGCTTGTGGATAAGATCATCTTTGCGCCCAACCGGGACGCGCTGGTGACCGCATGCCGGGCACTCGACCGCGTGCTGCTATGGAATGCCTATCTCGTGCCGCAGTGGCATTCGCCTAAAGACCACATCGCCTACTGGGATAAGTTCGGCATGCCCGCGACTCTGCCAAAGCTCACGGGCGGGTTCCCGGATGTCTGGTGGTACGACGCCGCGCTCGCCGCCAAGCATGGCGTGAAATGAGAAAAAATCCGGCGAAGTGCCTCCCCGTTTCCTGGCGCGGCTTTCAGCAGCATCGTCATCGCGAGGCGGCAACTGCTGCCGTGGCGATCCAGAAAAGTTACAAGCGCTGGCATTTGCGGCTCCTGGATTGCTTCGGGGCTGCGCCCCTCGCAATGACGGTGCGGGCCTGGCCCGCGTTATTGTTCGCCGTGCTCGCTCTCGCATGCGGTGCCGTGGCGCAGGCAGGCGCCTCCGAACGCCGGCACGGTCTATCGTCTTTCGGCGATCTGAAATACCCGGCGGACTTCAAGCATTTCGACTACGTCAATCCGGACGCGCCCAAAGGCGGCCGGCTGTCGACGATGCCCACAAGTTCAATCAATACATTCAACAAGTTCAATGCCTTTACGCTGAGAGGCGATGCCGCTGCAGGCTTGGTTCTCGATAATGGTTCAAGCCTCATTTTCGATTCGCTCATGGTCCGGGCGAACGACGAGCCCGACGCCGTTTATGGTCTCGTGGCGGAGTGCGCGGAGCTGGCTGACGATAAAATGTCGGTGACATTCTATCTCCGGCCCGAGGCGCGCTTTCGCGACGGTACGCCCGTTACCGCCGCCGACGCCGTCTTTACACTCGATACTCTCAAAAAGCAGGGCCATCCCCAATATCAGCTCGCCTTGAAGGATGTTACAGGCGCCGCTGCGATCGGCCCGCACACCGTGAAATACCAATTCAAAGGCGAGAATGTGCGCGATTTACCCGTGCTCGTCGCAACCCTGCCGATTTTGTCGAAGGCCTATTACACCGCCAACGATTTCATGAAGGAGAGTTTAGATCCCCCTCTTGGCTCCGGCCCCTACGAGATCGCGGATTTCCGGCAAGGCACGTTTGTAACCTATAAGCGCAGGCCCGATTATTGGGCGGCCAACCTGCCGGTCAATCGCGGGCGCTACAATTTCGACGAAATCCGCTTCGAATATTTCCGCGACCGCGCCGTTGGGCTCGAAGCCTTCAAGGCAAAAAATTACGATTTGCGCGAGGAGTTCACCTCGAAAAGCTGGTCGACCGAGTACGATATTCCAGCGGTCCACTCCGGCCAGATCGTGAAGCTGACCTTGCCCGATGGCCGCCCTTCGGGCGCTCAAGGCATGTTCATCAACACGCGCCGCGAGAAACTCGCCGATGTGCGGGTGCGCAAGGCGCTCGATTATGCCTTCGACTTCGAGTGGACGAATAAGACGCTGTTTTACGGCCTCTATACCCGCACCGCGAGTTATTTCGAAAATTCCGATCTGAAGGCGGAAGGCTCGCCGGGCCCCGAAGAGCTTAAGCTGCTTGAGCCGTTTCGCGACCGCTTATCGCCCGAGGTTTTTGGAGAAGCCTACAAGCCCCCCGCGACGGATGCGTCCGGACGCTACCGCCCAAGCCTTCGCACAGCAGGCCGGCTCCTCGACGAAGCTGGGTGGCGGATTAAGGACGGCGTGCGCAAGAACGATAAAGGCGAACCGCTTGAGATCGAGTTCCTGATCGACGATCCCGTCACCGAACGCATCATCGGCCCTTACGCCGAAAAGCTCGCCGGCCTCGGCGTGAAGGCATCGCTGCGAAGGGTCGACCCAGCCCAGGAGCAAGAGCGGCTGAAACAGTACGATTACGACGTCGTATCGCAGCGCTTTTCCCTCTCGCCGACACCGGGGCCGGAGACGCAAGCCTTTTGGAACAGCGATGCGGGGCGCGAAGCTGGAAGCTTTAATCTGGCCGGCATCGCGGATCCCGTCGTGGACGCGCTCATTAACAAGATTTTAACTGCCAAGAGCCGCGACGAGCTGCGCACCGCTTGCCATGCCATCGACAGGGTTTTGCGCGCCGGCCATTATTGGGTGCCCGAGTGGTACAAGCCCGTTCACACGATTGCAACTTGGGACAAATATTCACGGCCCACGGTCCAGGCCAAGTACGATAACGGCATTCTCGACACTTGGTGGTACGACCAAGATAAGGCAGCCAAGCTTGGCGGCTGAAGCACTGCACTTAGCTTATACCCGGCTGCATTGAGCAGCGCCTCACCGCAGCCAATTCTCGTGCGCACCTTACGGATGTGTAACTGGCTTTTGCACGCCGATGCCTTAACTCTATTCTCAAGCAGTGCTGGCGCACGGGTGCGCCGGCCCTAATTCGTGCCATTTTCTGCGTTGGATGGCCCCAGCACCGGCCCCGCAGCCGCAAATAAAGAGTTAACCGCAAACGGAAGCGCCTTAGCAAAACCGGACCATATGACCGCTTACATTCTTCGCCGCCTAGCCCTCATGATCCCCACGCTGCTTGGGATTATGCTCATCAGCTTCATTATCATCCAATTTGCGCCGGGCGGCCCCGTCGAACGGATCATCGCCCAGTTGAACGGCACCAACGTCGATGCATTGGCGCGCATCAATGGCGGAGGCGGCGACCTCGCGCGCATGGCGCAGCCCGGAGCCGGCGATGCGGGCGTCAATTCGCGTTACCGCGGCGCGCGGGGCCTCGATCCAGAGCTCATCAAAAGCCTCGAAAAGCAGTTCGGCTTCGACAAGCCGCCGGCCGAGCGCTTTTTCTTGATGATCAAGCGCTATCTGACCTTCGATTTTGGCCAAAGCTATTTCCGCGATGTGAGCGTGCTGAAGCTCATCGGGGAGAAGTTGCCGGTTTCGATCTCCCTCGGCCTATGGCTGACGCTCATCACCTATATGGTCTCGATCCCGCTCGGCGTGCACAAGGCCGTGACCGACGGCTCGAAGTTCGATATTTGGAGCAGCACCGCAGTCATCGTCGGGCATGCCATCCCAGGCTTTATCTTCGCGATCCTCCTGATCGTCCTCTTCGCCGGCGGCTCCTATCTCGACTGGTTCCCGCTCCGGGGATTGGTGTCGGATCACGCAGAGAATTGGAGCTGGCCCGCCAGGATCGCGGACTATTTCTGGCATCTTGCCTTGCCGGTGACGGCGATGGGTATATCCTCCTTCGCCACAATCACCTTTCTGACTAAAAACTCGTTCCTCGATGAAATCCGCAAGCAATATGTTATGACGGCGCGGGCCAAGGGACTCACCGAAGGGCGCGTGCTGTACGGTCATGTGTTCCGCAATGCCATGCTGCTCGTGATCTCGGGATTTCCCGCGGCGTTCATCAACGCCTTCTTCACCAATGCGCTGCTGATCGAAACCATCTTCTCGCTCGATGGACTTGGGCGCCTGTCGTTCGAATCCGTTCTCAACCGGGATTATGCGGTCGTGTTCGCAACGCTTTACATCTTCTCCGGGATCGGCCTGCTGCTCAATCTCCTGTCCGACCTGATCTACACCTGGATCGATCCCAGGATCGACTTCGAGACGCGGGAGGTCTAACCGATGGACGCAAAAGTAGACCGCTCCGGAGCCGTTGAGAGTGCCGCTGAGGAAGCGCAGGCCGCGCCAAAGCGGCCCCGGCTCAAGCTTTCGCCGTTAAACAGCCGGCGTTTACATGTCTTTAAGGCGAACCGCCGGGGCTATTACAGCCTTCTGGTGTTCATGGTGTTGTTCATAGTCACGCTATTCGCCGAGTTCATCGCCAACGACAAGCCGTTCCTAGTGAAATACGACGGCGCCCTCTACATGCCCGTCTTCAAGATGTACACCGAGAAGCAATTCGGCGGCGAGTTCGAAACCGAAGCCGATTATCGCGATCCGGCGGTCAAGCAATTCATCCACGAAAAAGGCGGCTGGATGCTTTGGCCGCTCATCCCTTACAGCTATCGCACCAACAATCGCGACTCCCCGCAAGGCTGCCCAGCGCCGCCGTCCTGGCAAAATTGGCTCGGAACCGACGATCAATGCCGCGACGTGAGCGCGCGCGTGATCTATGGGTTTCGCATCTCGGTGCTGTTCGGCTTGATCCTGACCTTCTTCTCGGCGCTGATCGGCGTGACGGCCGGAGCGGTGCAAGGCTTCTTCGGCGGCTGGACCGATCTTCTGCTCCAGCGTTTCATCGAGATCTTGCGATCGCTGCCCGAGCTTTATTTGCTGCTGATCCTGTCGTCCATGCTGTCGCCAAGCTTCTGGCTTTTGCTCGGCATCCTGCTCTTCTTCGAATGGACCGCCTTCGTTGGGCCGGTCCGCGCCGAATTCCTGCGCGGCAGGAACTTCGAATACGTTCGAGCGGCGCGGGCGCTGGGGCTTTCCAACGCGCAGATCATGTTCAAGCACCTGCTGCCAAATGCAATGGTGGCGACGGTGACGTTCGCGCCCTTCATCCTCTCTAGCGCAATCTCGGCGCTGACCGCGCTCGATTATCTCGGCTTCGGCCTGCCTCCGGGCTCACCTTCGCTCGGCGAACTCCTCCAGCAAGGCAAGCAGAACCTGCAAGCACCCTGGCTAGGGCTCACCGCCTTCTTCACCATCGCCCTCATGCTGAGCCTGCTGGTATTCGTGGGCGAGGCCGTCCGCGACGCGCTCGATCCTCGCAAGACGATGCGCGATCCGAACGTATCGACCGAAATTTAACAGGACCGCCAAACATGGCCCCTTTGATTGAAGTTAAGAACTTAAGCGTGCGCTTTCCTGGAAGCGCGACGGGCGTCCTCGCGGCGCGGAACGTCTCCTTCGACATCCAGAAAGGCGAGACGGTGGCGCTGGTCGGCGAGTCCGGTTCCGGCAAGACCGTTTCGGCGCTCTCGATCCTGCGGCTGCTTCCGCCCGGCGCGCATCACCCAACCGGGCAGATCCTTTTCGAAGGCAAAGACCTTCTCGGCGCGACGGAATCCGAAATGCGCCACGTGCGCGGCAACCGGATTTCCATCATCTTCCAAGAGCCGATGACCTCGCTCAACCCGCTGCACTCGGTCGAAAAGCAGGTCAGCGAGGTGCTGAAGATCCACCGCGGCATGTCCAACGTCGCGGCGCGGGCCCGCACGCTTGAACTTCTGGAAAAGGTCGGCATCCGCGATGCGGAGCAGCGGCTTTCGGCTTTCCCGCACCAGCTTTCGGGCGGTCAGCGCCAGCGCGTCATGATCGCAATGGCGCTAGCAAACGAGCCGGACCTTCTGATCGCCGACGAGCCCACAACCGCGCTCGACGTCACCATCCAGGCGCAAATCCTCGATCTTCTTCTCGACCTGCAGCGCGAGCTGCACATGGCGCTCCTGCTCATCACTCACGATCTCGGCATCGTGCGCAAGATGGCGAACCGCACTTGCGTGATGAAGGATGGCGAGGTGGTCGAGCGTGGCCCGGCCGAAGAGGTTTTCACTCAGCCGAAGCACCCATACACCAAGCGGCTCTTGGAAGCGCAACCGAAGGGCGAGCCGCCGCGCGTCGACGACAAGGCGCCGGTGATTTTGCAAGCCGATGGCCTCAAAGTTTGGTTTCCCGTGAAGCAAGGCCTGTTACGGCGCACCGTCTCCCACATCAAAGCCGTGGACGGCGTCTCTTTCAAGCTCCGCAGTAGCCAAACGCTCGGTATCGTGGGCGAATCCGGCTCGGGCAAGACCACGCTCGGCCTCGCGCTGATGCGGCTCGTCTCCAGCGAAGGGCCGATTGCCTACGTTGGCAAGCGCCTCGACGGGTTGAATTCGGCCGAGATGCGGCCGTTCCGCCGTGAGATGCAGATCGTGTTTCAGGACCCTTACGGCTCGCTCTCCCCGCGCCTTTCCGTCGGGCAAATCATCGAGGAAGGCCTCCTTATCCAAAGCCCGGACCTGACGCCGGCGGAGCGGCGCGCGCGCGTCGCGGCTGCGATGACCGAGGTGGGGCTCGATCCCGGCTGGCAGGACCGCTATCCGCACGAGTTCTCCGGCGGCCAGCGCCAGCGCATCGCCGTCGCGCGTGCGATGATCCTGCAGCCGAAATTCCTGATGCTCGACGAGCCGACCAGCGCGCTCGACGTCTCGGTGCAGGCGCAGATCGTGGACCTGTTGCGCGACCTGCAGAAGAAGCGCGGACTCGCCTATCTCTTCATCAGCCACGACCTCAAGGTCATGCGCGCGCTCGCGAGCTATGTGATGGTGATGAAGAACGGCGTCGTGGTGGAGGAAGGCCCGACCGCCGAAATCTTCGAGCGCCCGCAAACCGATTACACCAAGGCGCTCATCGCCGCCGCGCTGGATCACCGCACGCTGAACATCCACGCCGCCTGACCAAGGGCCACACCGTCATTGCAATGACGGGGGCGCGGTCATCAATAAATCTTGTGCGGTGGGGCAAGAAAGCAATAATTGGCTTGGTCGCCGCCGGGGCACGTACTCCCGCAGCGCGTGACCCGCTGGTGCAAATCGCAAAGCCTCGGGAGCAAAAGCCCGGTATCGACAAAGATAATGTCCCCCGGCTTGCATTTTTCCCGGACCTTCTTCTCGATTGCGTCTCGGCTTTGGACTTTTTCCATGATCGCCTGAGTATCGCAGTAATCCTCGGCCCGCACGGCGCAGCCCAGCGCCATCGCTGCCAGCAGGGCAGTGGCGACTCCCAAGCCCAGCACGCTCCATTTCCGGTCTCGCACCGATTGCCTCCCTCGCCCAAGTTTCAATTTCAAGCTGTTTCGTCTTGCGGCGCTTCATCGAACTTGATAACGCCTTGCTCGATCAGCGAGGCGATAATGGCGCGCTGCATCTCGAAGGGCAAATCCGCCGGCGCACCTTCGATATCGTTATGCCGCATCACATCGCATAGCAGCTCTTGCAGCTCCGGCGCGGCAAAGGCATCGCGCACGAGTTCATCGGAGATATCCGGCGCCCCTTGGGCTTCGGTTTCCGCATGGACTTCCTGCATCGCAGCCATCATCTCGCCGACGGCTTGGCGCTGCGCCTCGCGCGGCATGCGGTCGAACGCCTCGGCAACACCTGCTTGCGTCAGCCGGTGTTGAATGCCGGCGCAGGCATTCGGATCGGCGAGGAGTTGATCGAGCATTTCGTCGGGGACTTCGGGCATCTTTCTTCTCCGCCTTTTGCGCCGCGCTTCGCGCCGCTGTTTGAGGGAACTTCGCTAGTCGATACGTTGCTTGGCAACGGGAGATTCGTCGAGCGATTTATAACGGGGCGCAGACATGGCCTCGCCACCGGCTTGACTAAGCCGATGAAAATGCACAAAGCCAGAACGAAACAATAATTTAATCGCGTAGAAAGGTCTTGCGCTTCTTCGCGATCTCGCCTCAACTTAAAGGGGCGCCGGCAGCCCGGCAAACAGGGTTCCGGCATAAGGGAATAAGCGCGAGGATAACAACATGCAGCGCATGACCGCGTTGTACCGGGTGCGAAGCGATGCGGCGTCCATCGAGGCGCGCGCGCTGGCGATTGCCATCGAACAGAGCGTGGAGATGCCGCTCGAAGCGATTTCGAGCGAGGCGGTGCTACGCGATATTGCGGGCGAGGTGCAAGGCATCGCCGAGCTGGCGCCGGGGCTGTTCGAGGTGCGCATCGGGCTCGCCGTGGAGGCGATGGGGCCGGATGCGGGGCAGCTCCTCAATATGCTGTTCGGCAATACGAGCTTGGCTGACGACGTGACGCTGCACGACGCAGAGATCCCCGATGCGATGGCCAGGCATTTCGGCGGACCGAATTACGGCATTTCCGGCTTGCGCAAGATGTGCGGGGCCGGCGAGCGCGCGCTCACGGCGACGGCGCTGAAGCCGCAGGGCTTGCCGCAGGAGGAACTGGCCGCGCTCGCGGAGCGGATTGCGGCGGGCGGAATCGATTTTATCAAGGACGATCATGGGCTTGCCGATCAGGTCTATAGCCGGTTTGGGGATCGGGCCCGCTCTTGCGCCGGGGCCGTCTGCCGCGCCAGCGACGACACGGGCCTCTTGACCTGCTATGTGCCGAACATCTCCGGCGACCTAAATACGGCCGCCGCGCAGATCGGCCTCGCGATGGAGGAGGGCATCGAGGCCGTGCTCATCGAGCCGATGATTATCGGGCTTTCCAACTTCAACCGGCTCGTGCGCGATTTTCCGGGCATGGCGTTCTTCGCGCATCCAGCGATGGCAGGCGCATCGCGCATCGCGCCCCCGCTGCTGCTCGGCAAGCTGTTCCGCCTGTTCGGCGCGGATGCGACGATCTTCCCCAATCATGGGGGCCGCTTCAGCTATTCGCCGGAAACCTGCCGCGCCATCGCGGACGAGGCGCGCAAGCCGCTGGGCTCGCTGAAGCGCTGCATGCCCGCGCCCGCCGGCGGCATGACGCTCGCCCGCGTGCCCGAGCTTTTGGATTTCTACGGGCCGGACACCATGCTGCTGATCGGCGGCAGCCTGCTCTCCGCCAAGGACAGGATCACCGCGGAAGCCGTGGCGTTCGCGTCGCGTGTCGCGCGCCATTTCGAAGGAGCCCGCGATGGATGAAGGCCCGAATTTCCGGCCGGGGCAGGGCGGCTTTCGCTGGGACGGCGTGGAGCTCCTCGCCTATAAGGAGGAGGGCGCCGCGCCCTTCAAGGCAATCACACGGCAGGTCCTGTTTCAGCGCGCGGATCTCGGGTGCGAGCTGCGCTATTTCGAGATGGAGCCGGGCGGGCATTCGACGCTTGAGCGGCACGAGCATGCACACGCCGTGATGATCTTTCGCGGGGCCGGCAGCTGTCTGGTTGGCGGCGAGGTGCGCGTGGTGGCCGCGCCCGATCTCGTCTTCATCCCGCCGATGACCTGGCACCAATTCCGCGCCACGAAGGGCGAACCCTTCGGCTTTCTCTGCATGGTGAACGCCGCGCGCGACAAGCCGCAGCTCCCCACAGAGGATGAGCTGGCGATGCTTGAGGAGGACCCGGCCATCGCGGCCTTTCTCGGCGGCCAATAATCCGCGCTCGCTGCCGTCGTCCCGTGCGCGCTGCGGTGCGAAGTGCCGCTGCGCAGACATGGGATCGTTACGAACGCCGGCGCTCGCAACGATCCCGGATAATGCCTCCGGCATTTCCGGGATGACAAGGGGGGCGGAGCGCCGCATTGCGTTGCGCAGCGCGCACGGGATGACGTGCTACAGCGACGCCTTGAGCGCGTAAAGCGCGTCGAGCGCCTCGCGGGGGCTGAGGCTGTCGGCATCGAGCGCGGCGAGTTTCTCCAGTACGGGATGCGGCGCGGCATCGCCGGTCTCGTGCTTCACGGGCGCTGAGAACAGCGGCATATCGGTGGGAAGCGTGAGCGGCCCGTGCGGCCCCGCGCCATTTTCGAGCTGGGCCAGCACCTGCTTTGCGCGCGCGAGCACCGGTTTCGGCACGCCCGCCAGCCGCGCGGCTTGCACACCGTAAGAGCGATGCGCGGCGCCGGCCTCGACCGCGTGCAGGAATACGATGGTATCCTTCCATTCCGTCACCGCCATGCGCACATTGCCGGCGCGCGGCAAAGTATCGGCGAGCCGTGTCAGCTCGTGGTAATGCGTGGCGACAAGGCCGCGGCAGAAGATGAGATCATGCAAATGCTCCAGCACTGCCCAGGCGATGGAGAGCCCGTCGAAGGTGGCGGTGCCGCGCCCGATCTCGTCGAGGATTACGAAGCTGCGCCGCGTCGCCTGGTTGAGGATCGCGGCGGTCTCGGTCATCTCCACCATGAAGGTCGAGCGCCCGCGCGCGAGATCGTCGGCGGCGCCGATGCGCGCGAACAGCCGGTCGGCCACGCCGATATGCGCGGAAATCGCAGGCACGAAGGACCCCGCTTGCGCCAGCACGGTAATCAGCGCGTTCTGCCGCAAATAGGTGGACTTGCCCGCCATGTTCGGGCCGGTCACAACGAGGAAGCCCGGCGCGTGCTCGCCCGAGCCGTCGAGCTTGCACTCATTGCCGATAAACGCGCCGCCGTCGCGCGCGAGCGCCTGCTCCACGGCTGGGTGCCGGCCGCCTTCGATGAGGAAGCATCGGCTTTCATCGACGCGCGGGCGGACGTAATTTTGCCCCTGGGCAAGCTCCGCGAGCGCAGCCGTGCAATCGAGCGCAGCAAGCGCGGCGGCGGCGCCGGCAATCGCCTCCTCGGCAGCGAAGACCGCAGCGGCCAGCTTGTCGAACAGCGCGAATTCGCGGGCCAGCGCCTCGCTCGTCGCGTTGAGGATGCGGCTTTCGAGCGCGGAAAGCTCATCGGTGGTGAAGCGCACGGCGTTGGCGAGCGTTTGCTTGTGCCGGAACACCGCTGAATGCGGCTCAGCCTGCAAGACAGCGGCCGTGCCGGGGCTCACCTCGACGAAATAGCCGAACACCTGATTGTATTGGATTTTCAGCGTCTTAACGCCGGTCTGCGCGGCATAGGCCGCCTGCAGCTTTGCGAGCACAACCTTGGTATCGGTGGCGAGCTGGCGCAATTCGTCGAGGTCCGGGTCGTAGCCTGCCGCGATAAACCCGCCATCGCGCGTGAAATAAGGGAGGCTATCGCCAAGCGCCAACCGCAGCCGCTCCGCCAGCGTGGCGTTATGCGGGAAATCGGCCGGAGAATCGTTTCGTGCAGAGGCACAAGCCCCCCTCACCCCGACCCTCTCCCCAAGGGGAGAGGGAGAACAGGCTTCGGCCCTCTGGCCAAAGGGAGAGGGAGTTTCAGGCGTCCTCTCTCCCCGAGGGGAGAGAGACAGAGTGAGGGGGCCTTGTGAAAGCGAAGGATGGCTTAATGAGGCGAGGGCTTGAGCGATCTCTTTCAGCTCGTCGGGGAGCGCGGCAGCGGTTGCGAGCATTGCGCTCAAGCTCTCCGCCGCAATGAGGCCGTCGCGCAGGCCGCCCAGATCGCGCGGGCCGCCGCGTCTCAGTTTCAGCCGCGACAGCGCCCGGCTCATGTCCGGCGCGGTTTTCAGCACCTTACGCACGCGCTCGCGCGAGGCCCAATCGTCGATCAAGGCAGCGAGCGCGTCGAGCCGCCGGTTGATCAACTCCACATCCGCCGACGGCGAAACCAGCCGGTTCATCAACTCGCGGGCGCCCGCCGCCGTCACCGTGCGGTCGATGGCGGAAAACACCGTCGGCGCGCCCTCGTTCTTGGGCCGCACCAGCTCCAGGCTCGCGCGCGTCGCGGCATCAATGAGAAGCAACGCGCCCGGCGCCTCGCGTTTGGGCGCGCGCAACGCCGGCCGCTCGCCCATCTGCGTGAGGTTCACGTAATCGAGAAGCGCGCCCACCGCGGCGAGATCGCCTTCGGTAAAGAAGCCGAGCCCGTCGAGCGCCCCCACCTGGAATGCCTCTTTCAGCGCGCGCTCGCCCTTCGCCTTGGTGAAGCATGCGCGGGCCAGCGGCGATAGCGAGGCGCCCGCCGCCTCGCCGGCGCGCTTGATGGCTACGTCCGCAAGCTCATCCTCCGCCACGAGAATTTCGGCGGGCCGAAGCCGCATCAGCTCGCCTTCGAGATCGGCGGACGAGGTTTCGCTCAGCAGAAACTCGCCCGTAGAGATGTCGAGCGAGGCGAAATGATAGCGCGGCGCCGCGCCCTTGCCGGCTTTCGCGATGGCGGTGAGGTAATTGTTCGCTGCCGAAATGAGCAGCGCATCCTCGGTGAGCGTGCCCGGCGTGACCAGCCGCACCACATCGCGCCGCACAACCGCCTTCGGCCCGCGCTTTTTGGCTAGCTCCGGGTCTTCGAGCTGCTCGGCGACCGCCACGCGGAAACCCTTGCGGATCAGCTTCTGCAAATATTCGTCCGCGCGCGAGACCGGTACGCCGCACATGGGGATGTCATCGCCCGCATGTTTGCCGCGCTTTGTAAGCTGAATGCCGAGCGCGCCCGAGGCTTGCACCGCGTCGTCGAAGAACAGCTCGAAGAAATCGCCCATGCGGTAGAAGAGCATGAAGTCCGGATGCTTGGCCTTCACTTCGAGATATTGCGCCATCATCGGCGTGGCGTTCGCCGCCCCCGCCGCTTCGCTTGGCCGCGCTCCCCGTTTGAGTGAAGGCGATGACAAATCGTGCTCCTTGGCCCGCGACTCGATTTCGAAGGGAGAAGCTTAAGGGCAGGGGCGCGCGGGCGGGAAGGCTTGCGTGGGACTTATCCCCGGATACGGTCGCGGACGATGCCCCGCGCCGCTTGTCAACTTAATGCTTAAAGTGGCACATCGATACTAAAGTGGTTCGCATTTGCGAACGGGTATTTTAATATGGTGATACATGGTTATGCAAAATGTCGAAACAATCACAGCAACTCAACTTTCAATTAGAAATGGCTCATTGTATTCCGGTGCGATCTCAATTCACGTCAAAAGCATTTCAGCTATTTATATAAAAAAAGTCCCCTGTTGTTTAGAACTCTGGAGAGTTACGACGGACAGTGGAGACTTTTTATTGAAATAGCTCCTCTGATGCTCTGGCCTGTTTATATACCAGCAAAAATAGCGCTAATAATATATAGAATAATAAACAGACGTTATGAGCTATTTCTCGCAACGAATGCGGCAACCACTTTTACACTCGTTCATAAAGACGAAAGCTTGCTGTTTCGCATTAAGAATGCAATCGAGAACGCCATGAATACATTGGACAGCAAGAATTACGATATTGACATAACCCAGCAGATAATCAGAGTATCGCCCTCTCCCAGCGTGCGTGTTACCGGCAGAGGCACTCAAAACTAGCGGATGGCAACGGCCTCATTGGTTGCTAAACTCACGCTGTTGCGCGGCGTGCTGAATGGCGGCCACGAGGATTTCGTCTGCGTCTTCGTCGATGGTGTAGTAAATCAAATAGCGGTATTTCCGGGTGACGATCTTGCGAACGCCTTCGATGGTTTGCGGCGTTCCCGCACGCGGAAACAAGGAGAGCTGCGCAACGGTATCGAGGATGGCAGCGCGGACGCCTTTGGCTCCTTGCGGGCTACGGGGCTTCAGATAGGCCGAGATGGCCCGGAGATCCGCGATGGCACGCGGAGAGTAGACGATTTTCATTCGTCGAAGCTGCGGAAGGCCGCTTCAACCTCTTCTTGTGCCGCGCGTTGGCCGCGCTTCAGTTGTGCGAGCCCCTCCAGCACGGCGGGCAAGTGCGCGGGATCGATCTCCTCCGGCTCGCGCTCATCGGCGGCAAGATGGCAGATGTACCCGGCAAGCTCTTCTTGGCGCGTAGGGGAGAGGTTGCGCAGGGCTTCGATGGCTTGCTCGATGGTGTGCGGCATGGGGTGTCTCCTCCAGCGCAAAGTGTGCCCGATTTAGCCGGTGTTACGCAATAGGGGCGTCGCGCGACACCGGCACGCCGCACATGGGAATGTCGTCGCCCGCGTGTCTGCCGCGCTTGGTGAGCTGAATGCCGAGCGCGCCCGACGCCTGCACGGCATCGTCGAAGAAGAGCTCGAAGAAATCGCCCTTTCGGTAGAAGAGCAGGAAGTCCGGGTGCTTGGCCTTCACTTCGAGATATTGCGCCATCACCGCCGGGTGGCGCAAAAAGGTTCAAGGGCTCGCAAGGCGGGAAAATCGGATGAAGCGGTTGCAGCGCCCGCCGTTCCGGTCCATCTTACGAAAATGCACTTGAATCCACATTGACGGTCTCATGCTCCAGAACCCCCCCGCCATCAAGTCATCCGTTCTCGCCGCCATTGGCAACACGCCGCTGATCCGCTTGCGCCGCGCCTCGGACGAAACGGGCTGCGAAATTTTGGGCAAGGCGGAGTTCCTCAACCCCGGCCAGTCGGTGAAGGACCGCGCGGCGCTGTTCATCATCGAGGACGCCATACAGCGCGGCACCCTGCGCCCCGGCGGCACCATCGTCGAGGGCACGGCCGGCAACACCGGCATCGGGCTCGCGCTTGTCGCCGATGCGATGGGCTTCAAGACCGTGATCGTGATCCCCGAGACGCAGAGCCGGGAGAAGAAGGACACGCTGAAGGTCATGGGAGCGCGGCTCGTGGAAGTTCCGGCCGTGCCCTATAAGAACCCGAACAATTATGTGAAATATTCCGCCCGGCTCGCCGAGAGGCTCAACGGAACGCTGCCGGAAGGCGCGATCTGGGCGAACCAGTTCGACAATGTCGCAAACCGCCGGGGGCATATCGAGACCACGGCGGAGGAAATTTGGAGCCAGACCGGCGGCAAGGTGGACGGTTTCATCTGCGCGGTCGGAACCGGCGGCACGCTGGGCGGCGTTTCGATGGGGCTAAAGGCCAAGCGCAGTAGCGTTATTATCGGCGTTGCCGATCCACTCGGCTCGGCGATCTATAATTATTACGCAAATGGCGAGCTGAAAGCCGAAGGCTCTTCGATCACCGAGGGTATCGGCCAGGGCCGCGTCACCGCCAACCTCGAAGGCGTCGCGGTCGACAAGGCCTATCAAATCCCCGACGCTGAGATGCTGGAAATCGCCTACCGCCTCCTCGCCGAGGAAGGCTTGTGCCTTGGCGGATCGAGCGGCGTGAATGTCGCCGGCGCTATCCGGCTTGCCCGCGATCTCGGCCCCGGCCACACCGTCGTCACCGTGCTCGCCGATTACGGCACGCGCTACCAGTCGAAGATGTTCAATCCACCGTTCCTGCGGGAGAAGGGCTTGCCCGTCCCGCCTTGGCTCGAAGAACAGCCGGCCCTGCCGGATGTCTTCGAACAGTAATCCAAAGCTTCTTCATGGGGGACACTATGCCCGATTTCTCGTCGAAATGGCTTGTCGAGACGGATTGGCTGCAAGAGCATCTGGCCGCTCCAGGCCTCGCCATCTTGGATGCGTCCTTATTTCTTACGGGCGATCCGCGGCATCCGAAAGATCTGTTCCTCGACGCTCACATCCCCGGCGCCCTATTCTTCGACATCGACGATATCGCCGATACCGCCTCGCCGCTGCCGCATATGTTGCCTTCGCCGGAGAAATTCGCCTCGCGCATGCGCCAGATGGGCGTTGGCGACGGGATGAAAATTGTCGTTTACGACAATAGGGGCATCTTCAGCGCGCCGCGGGCTTGGTGGATGTTCCGCGTCATGGGCCACAACGATGTGGTTGTGCTGAACGGCGGCTTGAAAAAGTGGATCGCCGAAGGCCGGTCCCTCGAAGAGGGTACTCCCGTAATGCGCTCGGCACGGCACTTCACCGCCCGCAAAAACCTTGAGCTTGTGCGCGATATCGGCGACGTCATCTCAGCCGTGAACGCCAAGCACACGCCCGTTGTCGATGCGCGTTCTAAAGCCCGCTTCGAAGGCAGCGAGGTGGAGCTGCGCCCCGTTCCGCGCCTTGGGCATATGCCGGGCGCACATAACCTTCACTACGAGACGCTCATGAACGGCGACGGCACGCTGAAACCGGCGGCTGAGGTTCGCGCCGCTTTCGAGGCGGCCGGCGTCAATCCCGGCCGGCCCGTCATTACGACCTGCGGCTCGGGTGTCACCGCCTGCATATTGGCGCTGGGGCTTGCGGTACTAGGCAATGAATGGGCCGCTGTCTATGACGGATCCTGGGCGGAGTGGAGCGGGGTGCCTTCCGCGCCGGTGGTGCAGGGGTAGCACCCCCTGCCTTCCTGAAGCCGCCCCGATGAAAAGAGCTCGGCGTGTTTTGCGTGCTTGCTTTCGATTCCCGCTGCGGACGGAAACTCGGCCCCGGCACTTGCCGGAAGGCTAGCGCGCTCGCCGCTGCAAGCCGGCGATGTTTGCGCAGCCTGAGGTAACTTCGCTCATGGAAATCGTGCCGGTAAATGCCTCTGCCAGCCTGCAAAGCGGCCTGACGGATGAGGAGGCCGGGCAAAAGCTCGCTGTGTCCGGCCCGAATACTGTGCCCGATGACAGGCTACGGAGAACGGTCAGGACTTTTGGCGCTCGGTAGAAGTGC
>JBKQIH010000001.1:0-14876 GCA_052148445.1 Rhodomicrobium sp. | reverse complement strand
TGGCGGGCGGCGTGTCGCCTGTGCGGCTCTCGACGGTTACGGCCAGCCCCATCTCCGCGATGGGCCGCATCAGATTGCGCTCGATATCGTTGGTGAGCGCCTTCAGCGGAGAAACATAAACCGTGTGGATAGCTTGCGCCCGCGTCTCGTGAATATCGATGAGCGAGGGGAGGAAACCCGACAGCGTTTTGCCGGCGCCCGTCGGCGCGATCAGCAGCGTGGATTGCCGCGCGCGGAACGCCTCCACCATCGCCCGCTGATAGGAATGCGGCAGCCAGCCCCGGCCCGCGAACCAGGCTTCCACATAAGGCGGTACGCTGGCGTGAAAGCTTTTGAGGGGACGCGGCTTTGCCATGGCTGCCGCTGATGTAGGCAATTCAAGCCCGCAACGCCAGATGAAAGGCGGCGATGCATCGGCAAGTACCGCAGTTCTCAATTTCCGGTATGGATAACCAAAGTCAAGACTCCGCGCGCCAGAATGCCGCACGCTTCAAACTCAGTTTGCCCGGCTGCCCAGGAGTTCGATGATGACGCCAACACAAATCGTTCTAGGCGTTGAGTTGATGGATGAGGATCACGCGCAGCTCGAATCGCTGTTCGAGCGCGTCGCAAATACAACCGATGAAGGCCTGCAAGCCTTGCTCACAGAGATTGAAGCGGAAACACGCGCTCATTTCGAGCGTGAAGAGGTGCTGATGCAATCGGCAAGCGTGCCGGTCTACCATTGCCACGTGGCCCAGCACAAACTCCTTCTGTCCGAATTTGCCGGGGCGCATGACGCCATGGAAAATGGCGACATGGCAGGTCTTCGCCGCTTCCTCGAGCGCAGCCTGCCCGCGTTGGTGCAAGGGCATGTCGACAGCGTCGACCGCGTGACGGCAAGCTTTTTAAAAAGCGAGACCAGCGCGGAAGATTTGAGCACGCTGCGGATGCCGCGATGCGGCTAACCGCCGCCTCCGTGGACTTGTGGGCAGCCTGCGCGGCCGCGCTTTGATTTAAGTCAACGCCTTCGCTGGCGCGGTTTGGCAGTTATAGATAGTGTAGCCAAAGCTCTACCGCCGAAGGGGAAGATTAGAGCGTGTGCCAAGTAACGGCGTTCGATCCCATGGCGTGTCCGCTCTTGCAGGGGCTATCCCCGGAGGAGCAGCGGGCGCGGATGAAAGACGATCCCCGAATCGCGGCGTGCATCGGCGCTTTAAGCGGAGAATGCGTGCCGGACGCAAAGAGTGCCAAGCTTCTCCGGGCTTATGAGGCGCGCATCGCAAACGCGGAGGCTGCGCAGAAAGCAGCGCGGGGACATTCCACGTCCTTGTGAGACGGCCCGGCGCCGAGGCGGCGTTGATTTGAGCCGGGCCGCGATTAGATGTGTCCCATGATACATCCGCGCGAATGGATGGAGGTGCGGCCCGGCGGGCTCTACTGCAAGCCAGGGGAGTTTTTCATCGATCCCACCCGTGCCGTGCCGCAGGCTGTGATCACGCACGGACACTCCGACCATGCGCGGGCGGGGCACGCCAAGGCCATCGCCACGCCGGACACGCTTGCCATCATGGCCTGCCGTTATGGCGAGGGGTTCACCGCGAAACGGATCGAGCTGCCTTACGGCCAGGCGATCCATCTCGGCGAGGCGCGCGTCACGCTTTACCCGGCGGGGCATATCCTTGGCTCGGCGCAGGTGCTCATCGAATATGGCGGCGCGCGGCTCGTCGTTTCTGGCGACTATAAGCGCACGCCCGATCCTACCGCGCGCGAGTTTGAGCCGGTCTCGTGCGACGTGTTCGTCACCGAGGCAACTTTCGCACTGCCGGTGTTCTGCCATCCCGATCCGCGGCATGAAATCGAAAAGCTGCTTACCTCACTCGCCATCTTTCCTGAAAGTTGCCATGCGGCCGGGTGCTATGCTCTCGGCAAAACGCAACGGCTGATCGGCGAACTCCGCCGCGCCGGCTACGATAAGACCATTTACCTCCATGGCGCGCTGATGCGGCTAACCCAGCTCTATGAGGAGCGCGGCGTGGCCCTTGGTCTCTACGCCCTCCTGCCCGTGGAAAACCGCAAAAGCCTCGCCGGTCAGATCGTTCTTTGCCCGCCCTCGGCCCTGGCGGATCGCTGGTCGCGGACGCTGCCGGATCCAATCGCCGCCGCCGCTTCGGGCTGGATGCAAATCCGCGCCCGCGCTAAGCAGCAGCGCGTGGAACTGCCGCTCGTTATCTCCGACCATTGCGACTGGCCCCAGTTGATCGAAACCATCCACGAAACAGGTGCTGGCGAAATTTGGGTCACGCATGGGCGCGAGGACGCGCTGGTCCACTACTGCCGCAAGGCCGGCCTTGCGGCGCGCGCATTATCGCTCGCCGGCTACGAGGATGAGGAGACGGAATGATGCCGCTCCGCGTCGTCTATAACTCACCCCTCGCCCGAGCCCGCTCCCGGCAAGCCCGCCTTCGTGTTTAGTCCCAGATGATTGGCGAGCTTGCAACTTAACGTGTCCGCATCCTCGAGCGGATGCGGACGGGGAGAGGGTGCGTCGTTGCGCGCTCCTCGATGCTTTCCGAAGCTGTGCGGTGCAGCAACGTTCCTTCTCCCATTGCGGAAGAAGGAGAGGATGAAGGATAAGCCATGCGTGACGCAGGAAGTGTGATACAGGAGGGCGCTTCGCGGGCGCTAGAGCCTACCCGCTTTCGACGATATCGAATGCTGGCTCTAGGTTTTTGTTTTTTCGTGCTTCTTATCGGAAACCAACTTCACACTTTTCTGGAAGCGCTCTAGGAGGCAGCTTTCACATCCAGAAGCTCGACCTCGAAAATCAGCGTGGCGTTCGGCGGAATGGATGCGCCGCTTCCGGCGGTCCCATAGCCAAGCTCTGGCGGAATGATGAGCGTACGCTTGCCGCCGGCCTTCATGGTGGCGACGCCTCGCTCCCAGCCGTCGATCACGTTGTGTGAGCCAAGCACGAAGGAAAAAGGCTTCTTGCGGTCGAACGAACTGTCGAACTTCTTGCCCTTTGCGCCATCGACATAGAGCCAGCCGGTGTAATGGACGATGCAGATTTGCCCGGGCTTCGGCGAGATGCCGGTTCCAACCTTTGTGTCGGTGATTTGCAGGCCCGGCGACGCGCTGACGGTATTAGCCGCTCCAGTGCCTGCGCCGGACGTACCCCCGGTGCAGCCGGCCAATGCAGTGGCTATGGCGAGCGCAACGAAGGCGCCGGCGCGTGGGAAACCGAAAGCTCGCAAGTTCCTTACTCCTTAACCGTTCGCATGGAAGCTGGATGTCCTGATTAGTCCAACTGCAGGCGATGCGCCAAGGTCTTTTTTTAGGCGCACGGGTCCTGGCACGCGCTCGTCTTAGGCGAAAAGCTTGCCGCGCATGACGAGGCAGGCAAAGCCACCGATGCGCACGCGCTTCACCTTGCGTTGAGCCACCTCGACCTCAAGCTTGATCTCGCTCGGACGGCCCATCTCGATCCCTTGCTCAACGATGAATTCGGACGTGCCTTCGGGCAGCTGGTCGAAGCGGTGCAGCACCGCTGAAAACGCGGCCGCTGCCGATCCCGTCGCCGGATCCTCGGGTACGCCTGCGCCCGGCGCAAACATCCGGGCATGGAAGGCGGCCGCGTGCTGGATTGTCTCGCGGCAATAAAGAAAGGCCTTGCCGCCCGTTCCGCCGAAGGCCTCGTCCCAATGCTGGGCTACGATTTGCGCCCGGGCGATCGTCTCAAGATCGCGCAAGGGTACGAAAGTGAAGGGCGTACCGCAATCGTAGGTCGAGGGGCGGTGATTGGCGAAGCCGATTTCCCCCGGCGAAAGGCCGAGTGCAACGGCGATGCGATCCTCGTGAGCGGGCGCGCCCGAAAGCTCGGGCAGCTTCGGCACGTCGAACTCGGCGTAAGGCGCTTGCCCGCGCCTTCCCACGACGCCAACCCTGACGCTGCCGATGTCTTCCTCTAGAACGATGAGCGCGTCGCAGTCGGCCGCCGCACCCGAAATCCTATCGTCCGCGAGCTGTATGGCGGCCCCAATTGTCGGGTGCCCCGCGAATTTCAGCTCGGTGACGGGCGTGAAAATGCGGATATAAGCGGTGTGCGCGGGAAGGCGCGGCGGCAGGACAAACGCGGTTTCGGAGAGGTTGAACTCGCGCGCGATAGCCTGCATCTGCTCCGCCGATAGGCCCCCGGAGTCGAGAACGACGCCTAGCGGATTCCCGCTCAGTGGCTTGGAAGTGAAAACGTCCCAGATCGCATAACGCCGTTCCATTGCCGTCCTTAAAGTTGAGCATCCCGTCAAAACCGGAACGCACAATAATGCATTCGTACCGCCTTGGCACCGGAAAAGCCGCGGAATTCACGCGTAAAACCGGTAAATCCGGTAGAATTTGCGACATATTACCGGCGGGGGGTTGCGGACTAAAAAGCCGCCTATGCCAGGTGGCATCCTGCTCATTTTGGAACTGCATAAGCTTTTTCGCTTTCGAAGCACCTGTTGCTCATATGCAACCCGCCAAAAAGCGGAATCCGTGCTTATGCAACTCGTTAAGTCTCTGAGCTAGCGCCATATTATTAGATACTAACCGGTCTCTGCGACGATTCTTGGCCAACTTTGTGCACTTGCTGAGCGGGGTTGCGCGGGCCGGCCCCGGCGGCTAGTATCCCCCCATCGATGGACGGCAGGCACTGCCATGGGCTGGCGGCGTCACATGTGGTTCGTACATCACAGACGACTAGATGGGGACTTGAGAGAATGAAACTCCTTTCGGGCATTCTGGGCTTTGCGCTCACGAGCGCAGTGGCCCTTGCCTCTGCAAACGCAGCTGACATGTATCGCTCGCCCGACATGGGCGGATATAAAGACGGCCCAGGTTACGCCGAAGTGAATTGGGGCGGCCTCTATGCCGGTCTGAACGGCGGCTATGGCTGGAGCGGAAACACCGACTACCTCGACCCGACGGGCGGCTTCGGCGGCGGCCAGGTCGGCTACAACTTCCAGCGCGGCAATATCGTTTTCGGCGTGGAAGCCGACTTCCAAGGCGCCGGCATCTCGGACAGCAACTCCTACGCCAAGTCGGAAATGGATTACTTCGGCACCGTTCGCGGCCGCGTCGGTTATGCCTTCGGCAGGGCTCTGGTTTATGGCACGGGCGGTTTCGCTTTTGGCGACGTCCAGAACAGCAATGGCGGCAGCCATCCGTGGTCTGCCAGCGAAACGCAGACCGGCTGGGTTGCCGGCGGCGGCGTCGAATACAAGCTCGCTCCGAACTGGTCGGGCAAAGTCGAGTATCAATATCTTAACCTCGACGCGACCGATCCGAATGGCGCCGGCCGTCTTGGCGACGCAGCGTTGGGCCAAACCGAAGTGCACACCATCCGCGTCGGCGTGAACTACTTCGTTGGCAGCAACTATATCCCGCTGAAGTAGTCTCCGGCTCTTCGATTTCCTAAAACGGCGCCTCCGGGCGCCGTTTTTGCTTGCGTCGTTCCGGGCGAAGCGAAGCAAACCAAAACTCCGATGCCGCACTGGATCGCCACGGCGGCCAGCTCCGCCTTGCGACGATGGCTGTGCCGGGTTAAGCGCCCCAAACCGGCCGTTGCTATTTTGCACCGGTTGCATAAAACATTTTCGTTTCAACTTTGCATTGCCCCAGGTTGGTGTAGCCCCGCCCCGAATCTCTCCACTTCTGGTTGAGGAACCGAGGGACCTTTCCGGTGACAAGAATTCGGGGGATTTAACCAATGACTCGCAGATTCGTTTTAGGTGCAGTTGGCGCCATCGCAATGATCGCGTCAGCCAATGCTGCAGATATCGGCACCGGCGGCATGAAGGATTTAGCTCCTCCGCCCTATAGCTGGGCCGGATGGTATGTGGGCGTGAACGGCGGCGGCATTTGGGGTAACGACGCCAGTCTCTTCTCGACCGAGCAAGACTGGTGGAAGTACGATGACTCGTGGTACAGTAAAGAATTCTCTAACAAGAGGGATATTACTCCGAGCGGTGGCTTCGGCGGCGGCCAGGTTGGTTTCAACTGGCAGCGAGACCGCCTCGTTTACGGTCTAGAGACCGATTTCCAAGGCGTCGGCATGGACAACTCTGCTAATATTAATCCCGCCGACTATTGGAACGAAAACAACACGAGGGCGCACGCTTCCACTCAACTTGACTGGTTCGGTACATTCCGTGGCCGCTTGGGCTTAACGGTTTGGGATCACACCCTCGTTTACTTTACCGGCGGCGTTGCCTATGGCGGTGTCCAGGACACGTTCTCTCAAGGGCTGTGGGACAATTATCACCAGGCATGGCGTAACCTTTCTTTCAACAAGAATGAAACCGACGTAGGTTACGTTTTGGGCGGGGGCGTAGAATACGCATGGAGCCCTGCTTGGTCGCTTAAGGCGGAATATATGTATATGGATCTTGGGGCGCGCGACTTCCATAACTTTGCCGACCAAATCTGCAATATCGACCTCAGTTCAAGCATAAAGGGATCGTCGGCTTACGAATTTGCGCGCATCGGCATAAACTATCACTGGGCTCCAGCCTACGAGCCTCTGAAATAGGGTGCAGCTTCCGCTTAGGTTCGATGACGGCGCCTTCGGGCGCCGTTCCTTTTGTGCGGCGGGCACCGATTTTATCGCACAGTTGCCGCAAAAAAGCCAATTTTACAACCTGCGCGCGACTCAGATTCGTGTACAACCAGACCTGAATTTGTGAGACTCCCCTCCGGTGGCCCTTTCGTCAACGTTGTTACGGGGAATAGTTATGATTCGCAGAGTGTTGTTGAGTGCAGTCAGCGGAGTTGCACTCGCGTCCTCGGCCTACGCGGCCGATATCTATAGTCCGGGCCCAGCGAGCTATGCGGCCGTCGCCCTGCCGTCCAATTGGTCGGGCTTCTACCTGGGTATCAACGGCGGTTATGGCGGCAATAACGGCGTGGGATTTACAGAGGATGCCTACAATATCGGCAACACTCCCGCAACGAATTATGCGCATATCAGCGGCGGCGATACCATAGCGGGCGGTTTTGGCGGCGGACAACTCGGCTACAACTTTCAGTTAGGAAACTTCGTCTACGGCATTGAGGCCGATATTCAGGGTTCTGGGATCATGGGTAGCGGTGCCGAAGCATTGTTTATCGCGCCGACCACGCCCGGCAATTTCTGCGGCGGCACCGGAGGCAATGCAGTAGCCATACCTTGCGCGGCCAAGAATGACCTGAGCGTGGACTATTTTGGCACGGTTCGCGGCCGGCTTGGCTATAATATCGGCGGCACGCTCATTTATGTCACCGGCGGCTTCGCCTATGGCGGAGTCGACTCGAGATACTCATACGCCGATTATTGCACTACCACTGCCGGTTGCAGCGCAAACAGACTAAACCTGAACGGCAAAGTTTCGAACACCGGTACTCAGACGGGCTGGGCGGCAGGCGCCGGCGTCGAGTATAAAATTTCGCCGAGCTGGTCTCTGAAGGGAGAGTATCAGTTTGTCGATCTTGGTTCGATGTCCGCCGGTCCTGGTCCGACGCTTATCAATACAACGCCAACGACCCAATATCCGCTCAGCGGCAAGACGACAGATGTGGCGTTCAACACTGTCCGGGTAGGCGTGAACTATTTCTTCAACACGCCGTATGAGCCGCTGAAGTAGCACCGTCTTACGAGTTGCGGGGTGACGGCGCCTTCGGGCGCCGTCTTTTTTGCAGGGCTTCCCGCCCATCGTCATCCCGTGCGCGCTGCGGTGCGCAGTACCGCTGCGCAGACACGGGATCGTACGCGCCGGCGTTCGTAACGGTCCCGGATAACGCCGTTAGCGTTTCCGGTTTGACGAGGATGGGCGGCGCAAATGCGGAGGCGCCGTGCCACTACAGAAGTGCGGCGCCAGGGATCGGGCTTGGCATTAGAAATTGCTATCTTGGCCGGGAGATCCTAAATCTTGGCAAAGCGGAAGGGCGGCCCAGCCCGGAAATGGACTGCGTGTCAAACAAGCCGCGTCGGGCATCGGCTGGAGACTGTAATGGCCGGTCCCAACGTTCTGATGGTTTTTCCGCGATTCAATCAAAATTCGTTCTGGAGCTTGCAGGCGACCTGCGACATGTACCGGGTGCGCGCCCCGGCGCCCCCACTTGGCATGCTGACGCTAGCAGCACTCCTTCCGCCCGAATGGAACATCCGGCTCGTCAATCTCAATGTGGAGGATCTCCCGCCTGACTCCATCGAATGGGCGGACATGGTGATGACGGGCGGAATGCTTCCCCAGCGTATCGATACGCTGGCTGTCATCGATCTCTGCCGCGCTCATGGCAAACCGGTGGTTGTGGGCGGTCCCGACCCGACGTCCGATCCGGACTGGTACCGCAAAGCGGATTTTCACGTGCTCGGTGAGGCGGAAGGCGTCATCGGCCAATTCGTGGAAGCCTGGAACTCAGGGGCTCGAAGCGGCGTCTTCGAAGCCGAGAGATTTACCGCCGACATCGCCCAAAGTCCGATCCCGCGCTTCGATCTCATCGACTTCAAGGACTATCTCTACGTGGGCGTGCAGTTCAGCCGGGGCTGCCCATATCTTTGCGAATTTTGCGACATTATCGAACTCTATGGCCGGGTTCCACGTTCCAAGACGAACGGGCAAATGATCGCAGAGCTGCAAACGCTCTATGACCTTGGCCATCGCGGCCACGTCGATTTCGTCGACGACAATCTCATCGGCAACAAGCGTGCGCTCAAGCGATTTTTGCCGCTCCTTGCGCAATGGCAAGCGCAGCGCGGCTATCCGTTCTATTTTTCGACCGAAGCCTCCATGAATCTCGCGGACGATACCGAGCTTCTGAATATGCTGAAGGAAGCGAACTTCTTTTTGATTTTCTCCGGCATCGAGAGCCCGGACACAGATACGCTCGTGGCGATGCAAAAGAAGCAGAATACGCGGCGGAGCCTAGCGGAGAGCGTTCACAAGATCTACGGCGCCGGCATGGTTGTGATTGCGGGCTTCATTATCGGCTTCGACACCGAAAAAGGCAGCGTCGCACCGGGAATGATCGAGTGCATCGAGGATACGGCCATTCCCGTCGCCATGCTCGGACTGTTAACGGCGCTCCCCGATACGCAACTGACAAGACGGCTCAAAGCCGAAGGACGATGGCTGCCTTTTGTCGTCACCGAAGAAGACGATCTGGGCGATCAGTGTACCGCCGGCCTCAATTTCCACACGCTGCGCCCGCGGCAAGACATTCTCCTCGACTACAAAAGCGTCGTTGAGACGGTTTATGAGCCGGAGAAGTTTTTCAAGCGCGTCCGCACGGTTGGCCGCGCATTGAGGCGCCCGCGCCATAAGGTTAAGTTCGAGGCGAAGCTGGCCTTGCACGAGTTGACGTTCCTCTTGAAGGTCATGTGGTACATGACGGTCCGCAAGCCGCTGCGCCGGCCCTTCTGGAGGACCTTCTTCGACATCGCGCGCCACAATCCAAGGGCGCTGGAATCGGCAATCGCTTTGATCGCCTTCTACCTGCATCTTGGGCCCTTCGCCGGATATCTCGTCCGCGACATCGACCGCAAAGTCCTCGCGCTCGGCCGGCAGCCTGCAATGGAGTTACCAGCCCCAGTGGAACCGGCCGCCGTTGGGTAGCTAGGCGTTAGCGGCGAGTATTGTTGTCATGGCCGCACTCGATGCGGCCATCCGGGAAAAAAGTGGGATATTTTTAAGGACAGTCTGGATGGCCGGGTCAAGCATGCGCTTTCCGGCATGACGCCCAGCTTCTTTCGAGTATCGCTTAAGCACGTTTAACCAGACAGCAGCGGGTAAAGCCCGGCCATGACCGTGGACGGACTAAATCGATTTCTCGCCACTGCCGGCCCTCCCTGCCCCACGCATGCGAAAAGCTTAATGCGTTTTCACGTGACGCGCACGCCCCAGGCGGCTACAAGCGGTACAAAAATGGCGCCAACTGCGCTCCACACCCCACCTCCGTGACCGCATGCACGTCTATTTGCCCATCGCCGAGCTCCCCATAAACGCGCTCCTTATGCTCGCGCTCGGCGGCGCGGTGGGCTTTTTGTCCGGCATGTTCGGCGTCGGCGGCGGCTTCCTGATGACGCCGATGCTGATATTCGCGGGCGTGCCGAGCGCGGTCGCCGTCGCCACCGGCGCCAATCCGCTGATCGCCTCCTCGATCACCGGCACCATCGCGCAATACCGGCGCAAGAATGTCGACATCAAGCTCGGGCTTTATTTGCTGGCGGGAGGCGCAGCGGGCGCGCTGCTCGGCGTGCAGATCGTCAAGCTACTGAGGGAAGCGGGCCAATTCGATCTCGCCGTCTCCCTGCTTTATGTCGTGTTCATGAGCGTCGTGGGCGGGTTGATGTTCGTCGAGAGCCTGCGCTCAATCCGCAAAGCCCGGCTGGGCAAGGCGATGCCGATGCGCCGCGCGAGCCACCGGACCTGGATCCACGTGCTGCCATTCAAGACGCGGTTCAAACTCTCGAAGCTTTATATCAGCGCGATTCCGCCGCTGGGGCTCGGCGTTCTCGTCGGTCTTCTGTCCGGGATCATGGGAGTCGGCGGCGGCTTCATCATGGTGCCGATCTTAATCTACGTGCTGCGCGTGCCGACCAACCTTGCCATCGGTACCTCGCTGTTTCAGGTCATTTTCGTCAGCGCCATCACGACCGTGCTGCAAGCGGTGTGGAACCAAACCGTCGATATCGCACTCGCGGTCATGCTGATGGTTGGCGGCGTTCTCGGCGCCCAAGCCGGGGCGGCGGCCGGCCAGCGGCTTCGCGCCGAACAGCTCCGGCTGCTATTGGCCATCCTGGTGCTGGCGGTGGGCTTGCGCCTGCTCGCGGGTCTGTTCTCACCCGCCGATCTGTTTAGCGTAAGCCGGGCCGGGGCGTAAATGAAAGCGCTCGTCCTTTTCTGCCTCGCTTGCCTCTTCACCGTTGGCGCGCCCGCTTCCGCCGCGCCTCCAGATACGATTGAGGCCGAGGCATCGCAGAACTATTTCTACATCGAGCCGAGCTACAACGGGTCGAGCATCGTGCTCTTCGGCTCGGTCGAACGCGAAAAGCTTAACGGCAAGGATTTCGATATCGCCGTGACCGTCCGCGGGCCGATCCGGCCCGTAACGGTGTGGAAGAAGGCCCGGCACGCCGGATTGTGGATCAATTCCGAAAGCCTCACCTTCGAAGGCGTTCCGAACTATTACGCCGTGCTCTCGACGCGCCCGCTCTCGGAAATCATGCCGCTCGACGAGCGCAAAGCCCATGGCATCGGGATCGATGCCCTTTATCTTCCGCTGAAGAAAGACAGCTTGAACTCGCAGGACGCAGCGCCTCAAGAATTTCAGGACGCGCTGATCCGGCTGAAGCAATCGAGCGGGCTGTTTGCGGAGCAAAGCACGAACGCCATCGAATTCTTCGGTACGCGGCTATTCCGCTCGCGCGTTTATTTACCCGCAGCGGCTGGCGCGGGCCTCTATCGCGCCAAGTTCTATCTAATCCAAAACGGCAAGGCCGTTGGTGAAACGAGCGCCAATATTCGCCTCAAGAAGGTCGGCATCGAGCAGCAGCTGTCGGCCGCGGCGCTCTACTACCCCTGGTTCTATGGCTTGCTTGCCGTATCGATCGCGGCGCTCGTTGGCGGCGGCGCCTCGCTCGTTTTCCGCAAGGTGTAGTCCGATCAGCCAGCAGTCTGCAATGCAAGGTTTGCAAGATAGTCCGCGATCTCCTGATCCTCAGCCGAGGTCAGCCCGCTGATACCGGCCGCGCCGATAATCGCGCCGCCCGCACTCTTCAAAACACTACCCCCGGGCAGGGCGGTGATCTTGTCGTCGCAAAAATAGCTCGCTGGAATGTTCTCCCGTTCAAGGCGCGCCAGCAGCGCATCGGTGCTTACCCCCATCCGCGCGGCGCTGTACGCCTTGCCTTGGGCGATGGCGATGCTGCGCAAGGGAGCGCCCTCCATGCGCTGGAACGCGATCAGAAATCCCGCTGGATCGCAGAGAGCCACACAGATGGGGCGCTTGTACCCGGCCGCGGCTTTCTCCATCGCGATGCGAATGAACTCGTTGGCTTGGCTTAATGTCAGTCCGTCCATGCTCGGCTCTCTCTCCCGCCCGGCAAAGAAGCAGCCGGTGTTTATCAAAATTTACGGCGCATGCTACACTCGGGGGCAGCCCGCTGTCTTTGCGGCTTTTCGCCTAGGGTAAAAAAGCCCCCACGCCGGAGCCGGGGCGGCCGATACGGAGCGAGGAATGCCAAGTCTCACGGCCATCTTGGAAACGGCGATCTATGTGGACGACATGGAGCGCGCGAAACAATTCTACCAGGGCGTCATGGGGCTCAAGCCCATGTTCGCCGACCGGCGGCTTACCGCCTACGATGCCGGCGGACGCAGCGTGCTTCTCCTTTTCCAACGTGGTGCCTCGGTGCAGCCCTCATCGATGCCGGGCGGGACGATCCCCGGACACGATGGCTCGGGTCCCCTGCATTTTGCCTTTGCCATCGCCGCGGATCAGTTGGAACCCTGGGAGGCGCGGCTCCGCGAGCACGGCATTGCCATCGAGGGACGCATGGAATGGCCGCGCGGGGGAACAAGCCTCTATTTCCGCGATCCCGGCGGCCACCTCGTCGAATTGGCCACCCCTGGCCTTTGGCCGGTTTATTAAGTCTTGCCGGTGAACGTGCGGCTTGTACCGCTGGCTGAGCTTTGCGATGATGCGTTTAGTTTAGCCGTGAGAGACCGGACATGCAGCCTTCGCGCAGAAACCGCCTACCCCTCGCCGGAAGACGCGATTTTCTCAAGGGCAGTGCCGCGTTGAGCGCAATGCTGCTTGCGGCCGGCCCAATTTCCGCAGGCGAGGCCGCGGCACAGGGCGGTTCGCGAGTTCTCAGCGCGGCATTTGCGGCCATGGGCGCCGACCTTTACGAGGCACTTGGCTCCAAGCCAGGCAACCTCGTGCTTTCTCCTTATTCCATCGGCACGGCGATGGCGATGACACTTTCGGGCGCGCGCGGGGCAACTGGAGCGGAACTCGCGAAGGTGTTACATCTTCGCCTCAACCGGGAGGAAATGGAGGACGCCTGCGCCGAAGTGACGGCCACGTTAAAAGCCTACGATAGAACCTCCGATCCGCGCTTTTGCCCCGACGGTGCCCGCTGGACCGGCAAGATCTGCGAAACCGGTTCCGATGGCGATAAGTGCAAATATCCCTTTCAACCGGATAACGGCCGCTGCGCCGCGAGCCCACGCTTGCCCCATGTGCAATTGCTCGACGCCAACGCGCTCATGCTCACAGAGGCGGGCCGCCCAGTTTCGGACGAATACCGCGCGCTGGTGCAACAGCGCTATGCGGCGGAACTTTTCCTTAACGCCACGCCCGGCATGGTGAACGGTTGGGTCAAAGATAAAACGAACGGCAAAATCGAAAAAATCCTCGATACCATCGGCAAAGACGCCGTGCTGGTGCTTTTGAACGCAGTCTACTTCAAGGCCGCTTGGCAAGCCCCCTTCAATAAAGCGGCGACGCAGCCGCGCAGCTTCCACCTTCCAGCGGGCCAGAGCATCGAGATTCCGGCCATGTACCGGGTGGGCAAGTACAAGCTCGTCGCGCGCCCCGGCTTCCGCGCGCTCAGCATCCCTTATGCGCAAGACGCACTCAGCATGACGATCGTGCTGCCTGACAGCGTCTCCGGCCTGCCCGCGGTCGAGAGCGCACTCCGGGGGGAAGAGACCGCAAGCCTGCTTTACAGTATCCAGCCCGAAGCGCTGAGCCGCATCGCGCTCACTTTGCCGCGATTCAAGGCGAGCATGGATGCGGACCTTTCCGCTATTTTTGCAGGCTTAGGATTGAAGCTCGCCTTCAGCGGCGATGCCGATTTCGGCGGAATACTCGGGGAGCGCGCCCCGAAAGGCAGCCTCACGATTGGGCAAATCCGGCATCGCGCCGTCATCGAGGTTGCGGAGGAAGGGACCGAGGCTGCCGCGGCAAGCGCGGTAACGGGCGTGCGCTCCATTCCGCTTCCGGAAGCTGCGCCCGTGCCGTTCACCGTGGACCGGCCGTTTTTGTTTTTCGTAAGCGACGCGACGACGGGAAGCGTGCTGTTTCAAGGCCGTATCGCCGATCCGTCGAAGGCGGCATGATAAGAGAAGCCTGCGGGCGATCCTAGCGGCGCGCAAGCCCCCCGTCGATGACGCGAAAATGTTTGACGTCCGGCAAGCGCACGGCATGGCCCTCGCCCTGCGACTCCAGCCACTCGATGTCCTCCATGGCCTCACGAAGGGCGATCAAGAGACGGACTTCAGGCTGTGTATCGGCTTCGCGCTCCATAATGGACAACGCTTCGCCAATATGGCTTTTGCACTTCGCCAAGTCTTCGCCGTTCATCTCAAGGCCCCCATTGAGCTGCGTCCCTGGACAACCTTTTCGCGCTTTATGATTGCGGTATGATTAAGCATTGCGCGAAACTTGACGCTGATTCCGTCAAACGTGGAAGCCGTGTGTTTTCCATGGCGCGGATTTCGATGCGCCCAACTCTTTTTCTGCATCCGGCTATTACCGTCTAGCTATCTAAATTAGGCCATTCAGGCTCGGCCAAATCGAAACTCGCGTGCACATCGAACGCCTCCCTGTAGCCGAAATGGATTGCCGGTGGCATATAGGTGTCATGGGGAAAGCGCGCACGGCCAAATCAGGCGGAAAAGCAGCCAAGTTCAAGCAGGCGGCCCAAGCCGCTGGGGCTGGCTTCGCGGAGGCACCGCAGGCCGCCTTCCAGGGCGAGCCGTATACCTCCGAGAGCACTGCGCATCTCATACCGGCGCTGCGTAACCTGAAGCCGTCCGGCGCGATGCCGGTGCCGTCCTATTTGCAAGGAAAGCTGCCGCCCATCGGCGACC